>CALXZH010000001.1 GCA_944393175.1 uncultured Alphaproteobacteria bacterium
GTATTAAACCGACCCAAAAGACCACATGTACGGGTATCGAAATGTTCCGTAAATTGTTGGATGAAGGTGAAGCCGGCGATAACATCGGTGTATTGCTCCGCGGTACCAAGAGAGAAGAAGTTGAACGCGGACAAGTGTTGGCAGCTCCCGGCACCATTACGCCGCACACAGACTTCACTTGCGAATGCTACATTTTGACGAAAGAAGAAGGTGGACGTCATACTCCGTTCTTCTCCAACTATCGTCCACAATTCTATTTCCGTACCACCGATGTAACCGGTGCGATTGAATTGCCGGAAGGTACAGAAATGGTAATGCCGGGCGATAACATTCGCATGACAGCAAAATTGATTCACCCGATTGCGATGAACGAAGGCTTACGCTTTGCAATTCGTGAAGGTGGTAGAACAGTTGGTGCTGGTGTAGTATCTAAAATTCTGAAATAACGCAAAAGGGGATTCAAGCTAGGAAATTTTTCGCTCATGTAGCTATATGTACATGTCGCTTAAAATTTCCGGCGCAGCAATCCCCTTTATCGTTATTTCTCTTACAAAAAATTCCCTAGGTTTTAGGGAATTTTTTTATTTTATGCGGTATTGAAATCAACGTCGTAGCATACACAATTTATTTCTACTTTGGAAAGTTGAGAAAAAAGGTTTCTGAATAAGAAACCTCTTTTCCTTAGTGGTGCTTTTAGATGTGAAGAAGGTTGAAATAAATTTCTTGCAATTTTATTTTTTATCTTTATTATAATGATTGTTCTGGTCGTCCGAAGGGCTTATGGACGAGGAATGAAAATTAGACTGAGCCGGTTTAAGGATTGATAAATTTATCTAGCTGCAAAATGTGATGCAGAGGTAAAATATAATAAAAAATCTTTCTGATGTCGGCTCCTTAATGTAAGGAGTTTTTTTATGTCTGAATTTAAATATCAACACGGATTATGTATTATGCGGGCGCAGCCTTTCCATATCGGGCATGCCAAGATGATTGATAAAATGCTCAAGGAATGTGCGCAAGTGACCGTTGTCTTAGGCTCAATTCAAGAGCAAGGGACAGAGCGGAATCCTTTGAACTATACCACCCGCAAAAAAATGATTCAAAATGTCTATCGTAATCGCCTTGAATATCCCAGACTTAAGATTATCGGTTTGTTTGATATTAATAATCCGGCAGAGTGGGCGGAATATGTTTTGGATTTTATGAATGAGAGTTTGCCTCAACTCGGGCGTCCCGATGTGTATTATGCCGGAAGTGATTATGATGCGCACTGGTTTAAGCATGCATTTGAGCACATTGAAATTGAGGATAGAACGGATCCTGATTTCCCGTTTGTAACAGGTTCTATGGTGCGTGATATGATTAAGTTTGGTGATAAAAGATGGAAGAATTTTATTCACCCTGAAAACCACGCATTAATTGAAGAACATTTTTATAAGCGCAAAGCTATTATTTAATTTTTGAAACATAAAAACGTCCGCGTCTTCTGAAGGGCTTATAGGAGACGGACGTATTGATTAACCCGATAAGCCTGAGGGAAAAAATTATGAAACGTACACTCGTTCGTATTGATTTTCAAAATGATTTTGTTGCCCCTGATGGGCGATTATCCATTAATAATCCTGATTTAATTGAAAAACATCAACGTTTTGCAGATAATTTGCAAAAGGGAATGTTTAGCGAAATATTAGATTTTCGTGATACGCATTTTGCGGAAACTTATCCTCAAACCAAAGAAGCGCAAAGTTTTCCAATACATACGGTCTATGGGACAAAAGGTTGGGATGCTGCTGCAAACTGGAAAGATAATATTCCGGTACAAGTTTTGTTTAAAGGTACGACCAATCTTTGGAATGAGGTCAATCAATATGCCGTTTTGCAACAAGATTGGAAAGATAGGGAAGTTTATATTTGCGGTGTGTTGAGTGATATTTGCGTACAACAAGGAATGGACGGTTTCTTGAAAAGAGGGGCAAAAGTCAGTGTCTTGGAAGACTTGTGTCAGGGCTTAAACAAACAAATTCCTGAAATTATCAGTGAGCCAAAGTATCAAAATTTGGTGGAAAGCGGGCGCTTACGCCATATTACCAGTCAACAATTTTTTCGCTCGATTTTATTAGAGAAAAAATTACAGCACAACTTGGTTAACGGACGCGGAGGATACTGATATGACGATGAATAATATTGAAAGCGGAACACCTTTTTATTGTGACCTTTATCATTTGACAATGGCTCAAGCTTGGTTTTTGGATGGAAAACACGAGGAGCCAAAAACTTCTGAAGCCTTTTTTAGAAGAAACCCGTTTAATGGCGGATATTTGCTGGCGGCCGGTTTGGGAGAGTTTTTGCAATGGGCGGAAAAATGGCAGATTTCTAAAGATGATGTGGCTTATTTGGCTCAATTAAAAGGTAATAGCGGAAAGCCTTTGTTTACGCCTGAATTTCTAAAATATTTGGAGGGGCAAAAATTGCGCTTGAATATTCAAGCCGTACCTGAGGGGGAAATTGTATTTCCAAATGAACCGGTTTTGCAGGTAAGTGGACCGAACTGGCAAGTTGATATGGTAGAAGCGGCTTTTTTGAATATTTTTAATGCACAAAGTCTGATTGCGACAAAAGCTGCGCGTATTGTGCAAGCGGCAAGAGCAGACGGGGTTAATCGTCCTGTGTTGGAATTTGGTTTGCGCAGAGCTCAAGACGGGGGATGTTTTCAGCCCACGAGAGCTGCGTATATCGGCGGATGTGTTGGGACGTCTAACGTTAAAGCTGCACAATATTACGGAATCCTGCCCTTGGGCACAATGGCTCACTCTTTTGTGATGAGTTATGAAAATGAGTTGGAAGCGTTTAAGGCTTATTTGCGCGGAGCGGAAGGAAACACAACTTTGCTCATTGATACCTATGATACCAGAGAAGGGGCTAAAAATGCCATTCGAGCCAGCAAAGAAACAGGTATTCCTTTAGCAGGTGTGAGAATTGATTCGGGGGATTTGGCTTATTGGTCGCATGAAGTGAAAAATATTCTGAAATCCGCAAATATGTCAGATGTTAAGCTTGTCGCATCTAATGACCTAGATGAGTACTTAATTGAAAATTTGGTGATGGTGCAAAAAGCTGAATATGATATTTATGCCGCCGGTACAAAACTGGTTACGGCATATGATATGCCGGCATTAGGCGGAGTGTTTAAGACTAAATCTTATAAAGGAGAACCTAAAATCAAAATTGCCGAAGGAAAAACAACAATTCCGGGAGCGACTAATGTGTTGCGAATTATGCGTGATGGAATGTTTGAAGGTGATGTGGTGGTAAAAGCTGATGAAAATTTAGTGCAAAACAATAGCTTGCAACAAAATGTTATTTCTTATACTCTTAATTCACAAGAAAAAAAGAATGTAACTTTCAATAAAGGTGAACAGGCTTATTTCTTGCTGAAACCGGTTATGGCAGAGGGAAAAATTATCGGAGATGATAAGTTGCGCTCCTTAGAGAATATCAGAAGAACAGCGCAGAGAAATTTGGAGTGCTTGCATCCGGCGTATAAGAGATTGGTTAATCCGCATCTTTATGGTGTGGGGTTGCATCGTAATTTATATGCTTTGCAACAAAGTATGATTCAGGCTCATTTGGCAAAAAGTAAGTAGAGAGGAGAAAGATTATGACACCGCAGATGATGGAAAATATTTGGCAAAGTTTGAAAAAAAATCTTAAAACATATTGCGATGAAAATGGATTTAGCGATGTTGTCTTAGGGCTTTCGGGCGGATTGGATTCCGCTTTGGTCAGTGTGCTGGCTACTCAGGCTTTGGGTGCTGAACATGTGCATGCCGTAATGATGAAAACCAAGCATACCTCTGAATTGAGTTTGCAAATTGCCGCAACAATTGCCGCGCTTAATGGCTTTGATTATAAGGTGATTGATATTGAGTCGGTAATTGAAAATCAGACACGCTTTCTGGCTTCGGCTTTTAGCAAAGAGCCAAAAAATATTGTTTTGGAAAATTTGCAAGCCAGAGAAAGAGGCAAAACCTTAATGGCTTTTTCAAACCAATTCGGATATTTGGTCTTGGCTTGTGGCAATAAGTCGGAAGCGGCTATGGGGTATTGCACTTTATATGGGGACACTTGTGGCGGTATTTCGCCAATCGGGAATTTGTATAAAAGTCAGATTTTTGAGATTGCCAAATGGCTCAATACCGAAAAAGAAGTTTTGCCGCAAGCAGTGATTGAGCGTGCGCCAAGTGCCGAACTCAGCGATAATCAAAAAGATGAAGATACGCTTCCGCCGTATCACGTGTTAGATGGTATATTGAGCGCCTATCTGGAGCAAGGAAAAAAGGAAAATGAAATTGTTAAATGCGGATTTCCCGAAAAGACCGTGCGGTGGGTGCTGAACCGATACCGCAAAATGGCTTTTAAGCGAGAGCAAACGCCAAAGTCTTTGAAGATAGATTTGTAAAGAAAAACGAGCCTCTGACAAGAGGCTCCTATTTTAGACTTGATTTTGGACAAAAAATCAAGTAATATGGTGATATGTTGTTGTCTAGGATTACTAAAAAGCAACGATGGTGAAATGGTCAAATAGTTTTGGAGAAACTTATGCAATATTTACAACGTTTAGATGATTTAAATCCTAAAAATAGAACCTTTTGTCTTGATAACTATGCTGATAGAATAAGATTTTATAATTATACCGGAGCGACCATTCATAATGATGGAGACGGCAAGCAGATTAATATGACGGATGGAAGATACTTTTTAAGAAAAGGATTTGTACAGGCTATTCGTGATTATGATGAAAATATAGTAAAACCTTTGTTGGTGGATCAAAATGGTGAAGATTATTTTCCTTCGTCTCAGGACAATATTATTTCTTTAATACATAAGAATGAAATCGGTATTAAGGGTTTTGCTTATTCTCCGAGAGCTACTCAAGAAGAGAAAGATGCTGAATTTGAAAAAATAGTTACTGCTTTTGTTGATGTCTCAAAAAGACCTGAATTTGCTGATGAAAAAAATCGTTTTTGTATTCGTAATGGTTTTTTGGAGGCAATCTATAATAATGGTGGTAAAGGGAATATAAGTGCATTAGAAATTTTAAAAAATCTGAGGCTCGATACATCAAAACTTGAACAAGCAGAGCTGGATAAGCATATTGAACAACGTAAACAAGAAATCCGTGAACGTTTAAGCAAACGACATGATGCGGATAAGGTTTCGGGAGCTGTTGTTGCAGATAAAATTGCAGAGGCTCAAATTAGTGGTGTGATTGATGATCCGGTTACACCTGAAAAAGGCAAAAAATTGTCTGATGGTATTAAAAGTAAAATAATATCAAACGGTCGATTAAGTCGATAAGAAACGTAGGTTATTAAGTCTGTCTTTTTATTCAACCTCTTGTCCTTAATGGCGAGAGGTTGTTTTTTATAAAACTTTTGCTTGATTTTGGACAAAAAATAGGCTAAAAGAAAGCATAATCACTAATTATTCTTACAATTATGAAACAGAAAAAGTTTGAGGGCGATAGTCCTGCCAAAAAAGTTGTGTATGTGTTGCCTGATATTGGGCGATTAAAAAAAGAGTTGCCAAAGCAAAGAGAACTGTATGAACAAGCATCTATTAAACAAATGGATGTAGCGTTCTCTAAAGGGGTTTGTTTTAATCAACAAATTCAGCAACGAATTATTGAAGATAATAATTTGTTAGTGATGGAAGTTTTTGCCAAGTATTGGGATTTGGTGCCGGATATGCGTAGGTTTATGATACGTAAAGGAAGTCCGGAGATAAATGCTCTATATTTGTCAAAGCGTTCTTTGGGTAAGCAATGTTTGGATTTGGTAAAAAATACCAGATTTACACCCGATTTTTTGCGGGAAAATTTTGAGCATTTTACCAAGGAAGCCCAAGTGCATTGTATAAGTATCAGAAAAATTAAACCTTAAAAATTATTCTTATGAATTTAAAAGAAAGAGCCACCTTGGTGGCAAAGACCTTTAAGGTCAGTGTTATGAGAGATAAAGCGGCAATTGTTACGGAGGCTTATAGAAAAGTTCATCCGTATGATTGGGAAAAAGCTTTAGGTAGAGCTCCGCGTCTTAAAATGCGATTTGAAGATACCCCTTGCTACAAAGAGTTAGTCTCTTTAGGGCTCTATGACAGTAAAGAGCTTGCTAAAGAGGAAGCTGATGAGATTTTTGGTATTGCTAAAAATCGTTTTTGGAAGGCTGTTTGCGGAAATGTGACGGTTCTGGCGTTGGAAGCAGATGATTGGTTAAGGATTGATTGGCCGCTGATTTTGAACAATAATGCTATTCGCCGTATTAATGGTGAAGATAAGTTTATCTTGGCTTCAAAATATTGCGGCTGAACGGAAAGAGGTCCTATGTTGAAAAATGTAGAACCTCTTTTTTTTATGATTCTGCTTGACTCTTTGCGAAATTTCGTCTAATTTGAAATTGGTTTTTGATGAACAGGATTTTTGTTATGATTAGGAAGTTATCGTTTTGTTCTTGTTCAAACTGTTGTAACAACAGTTGCTTCCTAATCGACACTGAAAGAGCCTCCGCTAACGGAGGCTCTTTTTTGTGATGAAATCAAAGAAATATTCGGAGACCCTTTATGGATAATGAAAAAAGAATTGCTTATATTTTTAGAGAAGAAAAAGTATTTTTAACCAAAGACGGTCGTTTTTTCGGGTTTGTTTATGATGGGCAAAGTGTGAAATGTCGTAAATTATCGGAAAAAGAAAAATTTTGCTTTTTAGCACAAAGAGAAAAGAAAAAACAAGCATTAAAAAAATTAAGAATGGCTAAAAGCAAACCCTTGGTCGCAGATCGGACAAAACATAAAGAAACCGCTTTGGCCAGATGGCGTTTGGCAGAGGTAAGACAGACTTATTGACTTTGGTCAGAAAATGGTTATGATTTCTTTTTAGATTAACCCATTATTATTAATATTATGAAGACAAAAACAGTTTTCTCGGAGTTTCAGCTATATGCTGATGAAGAGGCTAGGTTCTTTGAATATTGTCTGGAAAACGGACAGTATTTTGTAAGGCCGCTGGCGCCATTTCTTAAAAATGAGTATTTTGAAATTTATCGCAAAGAAAATATGAAACATGCTTTCTTTGCGGTGGTGCAAATTCGTCTTAGCGGACGCAAACTTATTCCCTGGTTGATCGATGTCTTAGATGTGCATCGTCAGTATCAATTGCTGGGAGATGTTTTGGCTTATAGCGAAAAGGTGAATATGCATGTTAAAGGTTGTGTCCACTGTGTGTATGGGTGGAGAGTGTTTGCTCGCGATTGTTTTGGTAATTTGAAAGATATTACTAAAACTTTGGCCTTGCCGCGAAAAATATTTATTGAAAATATTGCGCGATATGAAGATGTTTTTCAAATTGAATTGCGCTCTTGCGAGAATAAACATAGCGTTGTTTATTTTGAACAAATCAATTCTTCGTTCCAACCGATAGGAAAACAATGGTTGGCGGATACGGCGGAAAGTTTTCGGCGCCAAAAGGAGAAACAGCTGTGTAACAGCTGGCAAAAAATTGATGATGAACTCTTTTGAGCGTTTGAATAATCAGTTACCGGGCTCCCTTCGGGGAGCTCTTCGCTTTTTAAATAAATAGACTCTTTTGGACGTGAGTATGAGATTTTTGTCAACCAGACTCAAATAGAGTCTGAGTCTGGATTTGATGAAATAAAAAAAGTGAAAATTTTGCATTTTTTTGCTTGCATATTAGACTCAATTATGTTACAAAGCCCTCACGTAATTATGGGAAGGGTAGACTCTACCATAGTGAAGAATATAAAAAATACCGCAGCACCTATGGTTTTCATGTGCTGCCGAATTAATTGTTTAGAGGGCACCAAGTTTAGCCTCATCTAAATTTTTTGCGTTCTAGTTATAGGAAAAGTATTAAAAATGATGGATACACAAAATATAAGAATTCGCCTCAAGGCTTTTGACCATCGTTTGCTCGATCAATCTACTAAAGAAATCGTGCATACAGCCAAAAGAACAGGGGCAAATGTAAGAGGTCCAATTCCTCTGCCTACTAAAATCGAGAAGTTTACGGTAAACCGTTCTCCGCACGTTGATAAGAAATCTCGTGAACAGTTCGAAATCCGTACTCATAAGAGACTTCTGGATATCGTAGATCCTACTCCGCAGACCGTCGATGCTTTGATGAAGTTAGATTTGGCTGCCGGCGTTAATGTCGAAATTAAATTGTAATTATTTTTATGGCACATCTAAAGCAATTTTACGCAAGCTCAAAAAATTCACGTATGTCTTTATACGCTAAAATTTTTCTCGTTGCTAGAAATCACTTTATCTGTTGCCCTAAAAAGTAATTTTGAATGTAATAATAAACAA
>CALXZH010000002.1 GCA_944393175.1 uncultured Alphaproteobacteria bacterium
CCGAGCAAATCATATGCTCGGCTTTTTTTTATTACAATTAGGCCTAAATTCCTCCTCCACTTTCATCTAATGAAGGCAATACGTATTTGACTACAGGACGAACTTTGGCTACGGTGTCGACCTTGTCATCAAAATTCAGCATATTGGTACTCATTTCCATCTTCCAAGCATCTACTTGACTATATTCTGTTGATGCCCAGTAATTACCACTCAAGGTAGTTCCTCCAACTTCTTCTAGTGTTGCGTTGATTGCAACGTGTTTATTTTGAATTGTTTGTAAATCTCTAGCACTAGGTACAAACCAATTGCCTTGTTTACAGAAAGTTGCCGTACATGATGAGCCTTTATTATAGGCTTTTACGGCTTGAGCCGGCGGGAAGGTTGAGCATGTGCTCGACTGTAGATTTTGGGTGTTGGTTTTACCATCTACACCACAACTTGATATGGTTGATGCACTTGAACAGTTGGTGAGCGATGGAACATCACAATATCCAATTGACCATTTCACAGATGAACCCGTATCGTTTAAGGCTAATGCCAGCTTATTGGTGGTATCAAAGACAATTCCTACCGGCGTCTTATCTGAGAGAATCGTATTAGATACCGTGCCATCTCCATATAAAATCGGCATGGACGTCTCATCGCCATAATATAAAACCGGACGGACAGGTTTACTGCTGTTTTTTTCGATGCCATACGCACCGCCAGAATTAGTACTCATATTCACAACATATGCACGGTCAGTCTTGACCTCGACAGAGGTCCAATAATTATTGTCAGACACTGTTCCGACATTTACTTTCTGCAAAGATGCATTTACAACTCTCTTCTTGTGTAGCAACGTTCGAAGTTCTTCTATGCTTGGTAAAAACCATTTTCCTTCAGCATACCAATCCCTACTCTGAGCAACCGTGCTTGGTTTATAACTGGCACAATATTCAGCTGCAGGATATTTTCCTGTTTTTCCTGATGATTTAACATAAGCAATAATTGTTGCTGTATTTTGCTGACCATTTAACGTTCCATTGCGATTCTCTAAAGTTGGAATATCTACGTTCTCATTTGACCACAATAAATTCGTTTGGTCTAACGCAACCGCCAATTTATTAGTAACATCAAATACAACACCTATTGGTTTAACTGTGCTCGGAAGATTTCCTGCATTATAACATTTTTTATCATTTCCTAATACAGAACCTACAGCACATGCAACGAAGACATCCTTTTTACAAAATACTTTAGAGGTATCTGTCGGGCATTTTACGGTTGGTTTATCCGTACAATCGGCTGCACTCATCGTATAGCCCAATGTAGCACAATCCGGTGTCGCTGTACAATCTAAGGCTCTGGCTGAAATTGGGTATGTGGAAATTCCAGCCAATACTGTTAACAGAAAGCTTTTAGTTAATATCTCTTTTTTCATTTTATATATCCTTTCTGCAATCTTTATGAATTAGGTAGAATTTTACACTTGCCATCTGAGGTTAAAGAGTAACGCGTCATACAGGTCATACATTTATTATTATCAAAAGGTGAACATTCTGCACAATTAGCTACCTTACAAGTAACTGTACTAAAGTTGATACATTTTGTTCTATCTACACTTAATGAATAGCCACTTTGACATTCTTTACATTGTTCTGGATTACCTGTTACACAGGTTTTACAATTTGCAACTCTACATGTTATGATTAATCTTTTACGACATTCAGTCCAATGTGTTTCTTGGCCAACTAAAGCCAAAGGCCAACCTGAATATCCGTCTGCACAAGTTTCACATTCACTTGGGTTGCTCGCTTTACACTTGGCACAATTCTCTATTTTGCATGTCGTACAAGAGGCTTTATTTAAGTCCCATGGGCATTTTAGAAATGACCCACTACAATTACTGGCATCTTCCGTATATCCTAATGAGGCACAATCCGGTGCTGTCTTACAGGCTGCCTTGATTTCCGCTAAAGGAGATATAATCAAACTCATTACTAATATAATTTTTTGGTAATTTTTCATCTTATTTCTCCTTATGGCTTTAGATTACATTTTAAGCACAACGTATCTGTTGAGGAACAACATTTATGTTTGGTGTTACCACAACTATCTCGGCAACTTTTTGAACCATATGTACAGGTACTACAAGCTTGTTCGGTGGTTAATGTATAGCCAGAACAAGCCGTACTGCTACAGCTCTTGCATTTGTATTTTGTGGTGCCGCAGGCCGTGCAGCTATCCTCAATTCCATAAGTGCAACTGGTAAAATTATAGCCCGAACATTTAAAGCTATACGAACAACCATTTTCTTGCCAAGACAATACCAATATCGGACGCACATTCTGGCTAGTACTTTTGAATATTGTCGAACCAGCTCCTTTTATGTCTGACCCTGGCAACACAAACGCCCCTACAAAAGCATGTGTTGCATTAAACTCATTAGAAGACCAATATCCATTTCCCGATTGTGTAAGAAGATTCGCAATTCCTTCAGAAATGTCTACTCTCACTACTGGGTCAACGTTATAACCTTTAGCTTGCAAAGTGTCTAATGTATTTATTGCTCCTTGTGGCATTAAGAGTATTTTACTTGATGGCAAAAACCACTGGCCTTTTTTACAAAATTCTGCTGTACAACCTGCTGGTTGATATTGCAGGGCATAATAGGCAGCGGAACCGCTTCCGACGCAACGTGAGCTTGAAACAATCGTTTGAGTAGACGTTTTTCCTAAAACATCCGTAGCATTCCCGCTAGCAGCCACATCTTCTAATTCCGGTATATTACAATTACTTGCTTGTGACCATGGAATTGGACTAGACGTTGCATTTTTTAGCGCTACAACAACCGTCCCACCATAGGATGCACCATCAACATCTACAAATGAGCCTGTGTAAACAACGCCTATTGGGGTTACATTGCTGGGGATAGCCTCTACATCATAACATAAATTATCATTTCCTAAGACTTTTCCTGTAGCGCAAGTTACTGCTTCCGGCTCTTCCGGCTCGTCTTCACAAAATACCGCTGATGAATTATATGGGCATTTTAAGTAGCCATGCGGGCAATCACTTGCTGCCTTGGTGTAGCCTAATTTGGCGCAATCCGTCTCCGGTTTCGTACACCAATCCGTATAATTGGTGGCACAGCCTACCGCACAATATTTTTGTGAACAATCTTCATACGTACAGCTTGCTCCTACCGGACAACTTGCCAGCGTACACTTGTTATCACAGGTCTTACAGTTATTATAGTATTTTATACCGTTTAACAGACAATAATCACTCGGGGTCACAGGCCCTTTATCGCCACAGGTCATCGTATAGCCTGATTTACATTTACATGCCGTATATTTCGTTGTGCCTCCATAGGTACAGCCCGTGCCTGAACCTTGCTGATTTTGTGCCGTACAAGTTTGATTATAGTTGCTCGGACATACACAGTCTGAATAGCGGGTCGTGCCCCCTTGACTACAGCTGCTGCCGCCCAAAACTAGCGGTGCTTTACAGCTCGTGTTGGGATATTTGCTTGTATCACAATAACACTTATATTTACCGCCACAGCTATCACTGCTTATCGTTAATGGAGCGGCACATTCACTCTTACTGTATTTATAAGCAGAATCGCAACATTCCTCAAAATAAGCTGAATTGTACGGACAACGCTTTCCTGCTATTTGACCACTCTTATCACATTTGGTCAATGTATAACCTTTATCCTTACAAATTTCAACACTCGGATCACTAAAACTTGGCGGACTAAAGGTTAATGCTCCCTCGCCCGTGATAAATTGAACTGAGGCTACTTGCGGATAGTCTGTGATGGGAGAAAGTGTAATTTCTAAATTTAAATTGTTGGGCTTTGACCTAAAAGTTTGGGCTTGATTAATATCTATGAGAGAAGTATATGCAGCTTCCGCATATTCAAGATTACTAAAACAAGTTAGCAGGGTTGTTACAAATAAGTACAATCCTATCCCTATCATATTACGGATATTCTTCATAATACACCTCTATAACTAGATCAAAGCCTAATTATAGGGTAACATTATTCAATTTGTTTGTCAAATAACTTTAACATAGTTTTTTTCTTTTGGCTAATAAACAAAAGCCCTCATTTGGATTTGAGGGCTTTTTTTTGATTTTATTAAAGACTAGATTTCGCCGTCGGCATAGCGTTTTGCCATTACTGACATTGGAATTGCTTTAATTTTATCAGCGTGTCCGGCTGCGCCAAATGCAATATAGCGAGCTTCACATACTTTTTGCATTTCTTCAATCGCCGGTTTGAGGTATTTACGCGGATCAAACTCTTTCGGATTTTCTGCAAAGAGTTTACGAATCGCACCGGTAATAGCCATACGGCAGTCGGTATCTACGTTTACTTTACGAACACCTGATTTAATGCCACGAACAATTTCTTCTACCGGAACACCATAAGTTTGAGGAATTGCACCACCGTAAGCATTGATTAAATCTTGCAATTCTTGCGGAACGGAAGATGAACCATGCATAACCATATGGGTGTTCGGCAATTTTTTGTGAATTTTTTCAATAACATCAATTGCCAAAATTTCACCATCCGGTTTACGAGTAAATTTATAAGCACCGTGAGAAGTTCCGACTGCTACAGCCAAGGCATCCAACTTGGTTTCGGCTACAAAGCGAGCAGCTTCATCCGGATCAGTAACAAGGCGTTTTTTATCAATAACACCTTCAGCTCCGTGGCCGTCTTCTTTATCTCCTTTACCGGTTTCCAATGAACCGATAACACCTAACTCACCTTCAACAGAGGCGCCGACTGCGTGTGCTCTGGCAACAACTTCTTTGGTTACATTTACATTATATTCAAAAGAAGACGGGGTTTTGCCATCTGCTTCAAGAGAACCGTCCATCATAACGGAAGAATAACCGTTAACAATGGCTGATTGGCAAATGTTTACAGATGAACCGTGGTCTTGGTGCAAACAAATCGGCAGTTCCGGGAACATTTCAATTCCGGCGGCAACCATGTGACGAATCATCGGGTCACCGGCAAATTTACGCGCACCGGTTGAAGTTTGCAAAATGACCGGAGCGTTTACTTTTTTAGCGGCTTGCAAAACGGCAATGATTTGTTCCATATCGTTTACGTTAAAAGCCGGAACACCATAGTTGTTTTCGGCTGCATGGTCAAGAATTTGACGCATTGTGACTAAAGGCATTTGTTTCTCCTTCTTTATTGTTATATCTGTCGGAGAATATATACTTTTAACCAATTTTTGCAAGTTATTTTAATATTTTTGCAAGATTATAATAAAAAAGGAGTTCTTTGTTCGAACTCCCTTTCTTATACTTCTTTATTGCATATTGCTTCTTGTTATCTCTATATCTTCTGCAAAACCTTCTATTTCTTGTTCGTGCTCAATCTCATCTTTTAAAATTTTTTCTGAAATTCTAAATGTTTCATAATCCTTTCCGTGCGTCATATCACAAATTTGCTGGTACCTTGAAATCGCGCAACGTTCAGCTACCAGATTTTGCTTAAGTAACGTTTCTACATATTCATCTGTCGGTGACGCATATTTACATAGTGCTTGCTTTTCCCATTCATTGGGATCAATTACCGGAGTTCCTCCTAATTGGATAATTCTATTTACCAATAATTGAGCGTGCTTTAATTCTTCATTTGCGTGTTCCAAAAATTCTTCCGCTATTTCTTTTCTCATCGGTCCCTTAGCTACTTGCGCACCTATCCAATATTGATAGTAAGCCAGCCACTCCTCCGAATATGCTATGTTTAATATATTTAACAATTCTTCCTTATTTACTTTGCTTATGTGTTGCGCCGTTTCTCCCATCTTTTTTTCTCCTTTTATGTAAATTATCCTGCTTCTTGTAGATAATATCAAAACTAAATAAATCAACTCTCCATATTTCCAGATATTTTTGTGGATTTTAATCTTTCTCTGAGGTATGATATTTAAAAACTGTCAGGAGAAATGTTATGGTTAAAATTGCCCCTAGTATCTTAGCCGCTGATTTCGGAAATTTGAAAAATGAAGTCATGGCCCTTGAAAAAGCCGGTGCCGATATGATTCATATTGACGTGATGGATGGTCACTATGTGCCTAATTTGACTTTTGGACCGGCAATCGTACGGCTCATCCGTTCCTACACAAACTTGCCTTTAGACGTGCATCTGATGGTGGATAATCCTGAAACAATGCTTAATTGGTTTATTCCTGCTGGCGCCGATATTTTAACCGTTCATGCCGAAACATGCAAACATCTTGATGCCACTCTTAATACCATTAAAGAAAGAGGCTGTAAGGTCGGTGTATCGCTTAACCCGGCAACAAATGAAAACGTGTTAGCTTATGTCTTGGATAAATTAGACCAGATATTGGTCATGAGCGTAAATCCGGGATTTGGCGGACAATCTTTTATTGCCGAGCAATTAAAGAAAATTGCAAAAATTAAATCTTTAATCGGCAGCCGTAATATTCAGATTGAAGTGGATGGAGGAATTAATCCTTTAACCGCCGCTGAATGTGTTGCCGCAGGTGCTGATATTTTGGTTGCAGGTACTTCCGTGTTTGCTAGCAAAGATTACCGCAAAAATATTGACGCTTTAAGGTAATTTTAACTTAAAAGACTTCATAATTACTCAATATTTTGTATTAGGAGAAAATACTATGGCCCCGTTGGTAATGGTTGTTGAAGATGAAGAAGCTTTGGGCTTGCTCTTAAAATATAACCTTGAGAAGGAAGGTTATGAAGTCATTTTGGAAACAAGAGGCAATAAAGCACTGGCTGATGTTGAAAAGTACACGCCATCCGTTATCTTATTAGACTGGATGCTTCCCGAAATTTCCGGCGTGGAAATTTGCAAACTCATTCGCAGCAAACCTGATATTAAAAATATCCCCATCATTATGCTGACCGCAAAAGGTGAAGAAGAAGACAAAATTAAAGGATTGAGCGCCGGTGCTGATGACTATGTTACAAAACCATTCTCGGTACCTGAGCTCATGGCCAGAGTAAAAGCCAATTTACGCAGGGCTCCTGAAATTACCACTACAAAAGAATTAATTTTTGAAGATATTCGTATGGACTTGGTGGAGAAAAAAGTTTTTCGTGGTGATAACTATATTCATCTTGGTCCTACCGAATTCCGTTTGCTCAAAATGCTGATGGAAACCCCGGGCAAAGTTTTTTCACGCGAAGTCTTGCTCAAAACCGTTTGGGGCGATAATATTTATGTGGAATCTCGTACGGTTGATGTGCATATCAGACGGTTAAGAAAGTCCCTTAACGACTTTGGACCCGATTATATCAGAACCGTTCGAGCTACCGGATATTCTATTGATACTCATGCCGTTGATGAGGCTGATTCCCAACAAGATAATTAAATAAAAAAACTCTTCGCAAAAGAAGAGTTTTTTATTTGCATATTTCGTTATTAGGGTTTATACCCATTTCCCTAATGGCTATTTTTATGTTTTATTTAATATTATTTGAGATGAAAAAATTTGTTTTGTGGCCGGTTATGGCTTTAGCTTGTTTGTGTTGCGGATGTTCTCATGTGTCAAACAACAATGTAAAGCCCTATGACGTAAGTGTTCAAAAATTGCAGTTCAAATCAGACAGTTTGGTAATTTATTTTGAAAAAAGTTATCGACCTGATTCCAGTGCCATTGAAATTAGGACTGTTCCTATTTCTAATATCAGAGCTCTTTGCGCTTATGGTATTGTGGCTGAAGAAGATGATTTGATTAAGCAATGCCTTGATGCTCAGGCCGACAGTCTAAAAATGACGTTTCGGGTTGAATTGATTTATCATTATGCTGATAATGATTTGGCAGAAACAACAAAATTGCGATTTGATATCGCTCGTTAATTAATGTATTAAGCCAGAAGACCTGCTAGGCTGCTCTCTCAGCCTGCGGTCTTTTTTTTTAAACTTTATTTTGACAAAAAATTTTTTTTATGATATTTTTTGCTCCGTTTTATTTTATTCTTATGTTTAACTTAAATTTATTTGAGATGAAAAATTTAATTATTATTTTGGCGGGAGCTTTTATGCTCATTGTAACCTTGTTTTCTTGCAAAAATGGCAATTCTCAAATTTTTGAGAAAGGTGAAAACAGCGTTGCTGTCATTAATGTAGACAGTCTTAAAGGGAAATACTTACCAATCGCGTTGGACTGGAATGAACGTATTTTAGCGGTATTTATTGAAAATGATAATACCTGTGAACTTACAATAGGATATATAACGGCAAAATTCAGTGCTCTGTCGACCTTTGCTCACAGAAAAATCATTTTGGTCGGGGAAAACGGGCATTGGGATAAAAAGATGTATGATACTTTTGAATTTGCGGACGGCTTAAGAATGAAGCTTATTCCATCCTATCCGGCTAATTCTACTTCTCCCATATCTCCTATTCCTCAGCCCGATAAGAAACTTTCTCCCGTTGAGGAAGTTCCTTTGCGAAATTAACTTTATGAAAAAAGGCCTGATGATAAAATCATCAGGCCTTTTTTTCGACTTCCGCGGAAGCCGAACTACCGAAACACTGCAAACCTTATATTATTTGGAGTTAACTATGATTTGCTTTGGTTTCGAAATGTTTTAATTATAAATTACGATTCTTATATGCTGAAATTTTGTCTTATCCTGCAACTTTTCTTTAAATTTGTCAAGAATTTTATGGTTATTGAAAAACCTAAGGATTGCTTTAACTCAATAAAGCAATCCTGTTTGCTGGTTTTTAAAATGTTGTTTATTTTAAGCTGTTTTTGACCGAATCGATAATTTCTTCAACCGTTATGCCAAAGTAATTATACAACTCTCCGGCCGGACCCGAGGCACCAAAGCCATCCATGCCGATAATATCACCTTTAAGTCCGACGTAGCGTTCCCAACCGAATTTTGAGCCGGCCTCAATGGCTATTCTTGGTGCTTGCCCCAATACTTCTTCTTGATAAGTGATGTCTTGAGCATCAAACAATTCAGTACAAGGCATGGAAACAACCGCAACCTTAATTCCCTCTTTGGCTAAAATTTTCTCGGCTTGGACCGCCAGAGATACCTCTGAGCCGGTCGCTATCAATGTGGCTTGACGGTCATCCTTATTGCCCGAAATGATATATCCGCCTCTTGCACTTAAGTTTAACTCAGCGTTTTGGCGAAGCATTGGAAGGGCTTGTCTTGATAAGGCTAAGATACTCGGCGTCTTATCGCTTTCAATTGCTATTCTCCAGCATTCTGCAGTTTCAACTACGTCACATGGACGGAAAGTATAAATATTCGGCATAGCGCGATAGGAGGCAAGATGTTCTACCGGCTGGTGGGTCGGGCCGTCTTCGCCGACGCCGATTGAATCATGCGTCAAAACATATATCGCGCGTATTCCCATAAGTGCGGCCAAACGCATTGCCGGACGCATATAGTCCGAAAAGACAAAGAAAGTTCCGCCATAAGGAATCGCTCCGCCATGCAAAGACAAGCCGTTCATAATGGCGGCCATGGCGTGTTCTCTGATACCATACATAATATTGTTGCCGGAATAGTCGTCTTTGGTTATGGTTTTCATACCATCAACAAAAGTAAGATTTGAGGCTGCCAAATCTGCCGAACCGCCTACAATCTGCGGGACATAAGGAACTATTTGTTCCAGACACATTTGCGAGGCTTTGCGGGTGGCTACTTTGGTTTGTTCGGCAATGGCTTTTTCTTCCAGTGCTTTGAGGTGGTCATCCCAACCTGCGGGTAAGCGGTCATTGATAAAGTCATCAAAAGTTTTGCCGGCGGCATGGGCTCTTTCTTCCCATTTTTGGTAAGTTTGATGATTTCTTAGGCCGGCTTCTCGCCAAGAAGACAAAATGTCTTCAGGGATTTCAAACGGGTCATAAGGCCAATCAAGGGCTTTGCGCATGGCGGCAATCTCTTCTGCACCTAAAGGTGAGCCGTGGCATTTGGACGTACCGCATTTGGTCGGCGCACCAAAACCGATTTTGGTTTTGCAGGCAATTAAGGTCGGCTTGTCTGATTTTTGGGCTTTTGCTATGGCTTTTTCAATCTCGCCATAGTCATGACCGTTGATTTCTATTGTATTCCAGCCAATCGCCTGAAAACGTTTGATTTGGTCGGTGGAGTTGGCTTTGTCGACCGTACCGTCAATCGTGATATTGTTATTATCCCACAGAACAATTAATTTATTTAATTTCAGATGTCCGGCTAAAGAGGCTGATTCTTCGGAAATGCCTTCCATTAAGCACCCATCCCCGTTAATAACATAGGTATAGTGATTGCACAAATCGTCTCCATAGCGGGCGTTAATCATTCTTTCGGCCAAGGCCATACCTACCGCGGAGGAAATACCTTGTCCCAAAGGACCGGTGGTCATATCAATTCCTGCTAAATGACCGTATTCGGGGTGGCCGGCGGTTTTGGCGCCTAATTGGCGGAAGTTGGCAATATCATCAATGGTGATGTCTTTATAGCCCAACAAATAAAGCAAAGAATAAAGCAACATTGAGCCATGGCCTGCCGACAAAACAAAACGGTCGCGGTCAAACCAACGCGGGTGCTCGGGGTCAATTTTGATGAATTTGGAGAACAAAACCGTGGCAACATCAGCCATGCCCAAGGGCATTCCGGGGTGGCCGGATTTTGATTTTTCGATTGCATCTGCACTTAAAAAACGAATCGCATTTGCCATTTCTTTCAGCTCTTTGTTTTCGCCAAAAATCATTTGTTTCTCCTTTATTTGTTGTAATAGCGATACTCTATATCAAACGTGCGGTGATTGTATTTGCGCTCTTCGGGCGAAATTACCAGTCCCATATTTATGTCATAGCTATATTTATATTCTTCGGGTACATAAACCATTACCTGCGGCGCAGTGTATTCTATCTCTATGGCGTCAGAGGGTATGGCGGCAACCGCATAATGCGTTTTTTTACCGAGATATTCCGGCGGGCCTTTCACCGTTTCGGTATAAAATGCAAAGTGAACATCAGTTTCATCACTCGGGCGGAGGCGTTTGATTTGGAAAATTGGCTTGATAAGGGCTTTGTTTTGCTTGATTTTTCTGTCATAATAGCAATAGCCGTCGTAGCCTATCAGATTGATTTGAAATTCCTCTCGATAGTTTACGACTTGAGTCAGATAGGCATTATCGCGGATAATTTGAACGCGAGGGCATGTTTCATAATCCATGTAGCCGTAATCGCAACCGGTTAAAAAAAGTAATAAAATCAGGCTTATTTTTTTTAACATTGTCAATTCCTTTTCTTTGGGAATTAATATAGACACTCTTATTTATTTTGTAAACAGTGCGACAATCTCGCTGTGGTCAGAATAAATAAATTGGTCAACCATCCGCAAGCTCTGTAAGCTATAGCCTCCTTGCAACAAAATGTTGGCATCGCGAACAAAGGTTTCGGGATTGCACGAAACGGCAATGATTTTGTGCGGACCAACAGAACCCATATTGGCTAATTTCTCTACCTGAGCTTTGGCTCCGGCACGCGGCGGGTCAAAAACAACTATATCAAACTCTTTTAATTCATTTTCATCTAACGGGTATTTAAACAAATTTTTAGTCTGAATCGAAATATTGGAAATCATATTCTTATTTAGGGAATGTTGAAATCCCTCCAATAAGTCTTTCGAAGAATCAATTGAAGTAATGACATTGCCTTTTAATTTTGAAAGCGGATAAGAAAAGGTGCCTACACCGCAAAATAAATCGGCTATTTTTCCCCTGTCCGCTCCAAGATATTCCAAAACTTGAGAAATTAAGGCTTGTTCCCCTTCATATGAAGGTTGGAGAAAAGTTCCTGCCGGAATATATATCTGAAATCCGGCAATATTAATTTGCGGAGCAGTCTTTTCCAGAATCATCTCCGGCTTTTCATCGGCTCTGCGCCGCCAAGAAACACGAATGACATCGGTTAAAGATGACAGATGCTCAGAAATAATCATCCGATGATTTAATTCCGGCATTTGCGGCAATTCTATCACCACATCAAGTCCATTATCAGCTAAAGTTACGAACAAGTCGCCTTGGGTATATCTTACAGTGGTTGTTTTTTTGCCTTGTTTTGTCGTAAACGGCTCTGCACAAATGTCTGCCAGCAAATCTTTGAGTGCCGGCAAGTTTTTACGAATTTCCGGACGCAACAACAAACAATCCATGCAATCTAAAATCTCTTTGCTGTGGTGCGCATTAAAGCCTAAAACCCGGCTGCCTTTAGAAAAATTAAAGGCTAAAGTTGCTCTGCGTCTGGTATTATCTCCGATGAATATCGGTGCCTTTAGCGGCAGAGAGGAAACCTTTATTTGTTTGAGAACGGCATTTATGTTTTCGGTTTTACTACGGCGATATTCATCCGGTGATAATGCTCGCAACGAGCATCCACCGCAAATATTTGCCAAAGGACAGCTTTGATTATTTGAAAGCGTCATTATCAACTCCAAGAATCGGATAGTCCTCTTTTGCCAAATTAGGCTGGGTCGGTACCGACTGTGCCGGCGCTTGCGGCTGCGGTGCTTGGGTTTGTACCGGTACCGACTGTGCCGGCGCTTGTGGCTGCGGTACTTGGGTTTGTACCGGTGTCGGCAAGACAGGCGCTTGCGGCTGCGGTGTTTGCGATTCCTGAGAAACAATTGTTGGCGCAACTTCTGTTTTTTCTTGCGGTTCCGTCAACGGCAATTTCATATTTGGTTGCAGCCCTACAGGTTTCTCGGTGCTGGGTGCAGGTTCTTCTATTGATGTTTCTCCTTCGGCCATGTGGTTGGAATCTATTCCGTCTAAGAGAGAAATCTCTTGGGTGTTCTCCTTATCAAATATTGGATGATGATTGGAGCTTTCATCTTTGTATTCCACTGAAGCATTGAAATTTTTTAAATCTTCGGTGGTAAATATTTCACAACGGTTTCTACCGCTTTCCTTAGCTCGATACAAGGCTTCATCCGATGTCTTGATTAAAATATCAATATTATCGGAAATATCAGAAGACGAAATACCGATACTGACCGTAAACTGAACAGGGTCATCTTGATCAGAATATACAACAATTTTGGCAATGGTCTCTCTGAGGCGGTCTGCCACAATTTTGGCCTCTTCGGCAGACAAATCCGGCAAAAAGACGACAAATTCTTCTCCGCCGTAACGCGCGACTATATCATCTTGGCGCAAAGATTTTTCCGTCGTTGATGATAATTCAATCAAGACCTTATCTCCGGTTTTGTGACCATAAGTATCGTTTACGCGCTTGAAGTGGTCGGCATCAATCATTAACACACTGAACTTTTTATGTTCTGCTTGTGCCTTGGCTATCCGCCTATTTACCTCCTCTTCAAAATAACGCCTGTTATACAGTGAAGTAAGCGGATCTCGTATGGCTTGATTTTTTAAAATATTTTCTCGATTTTTACGGCTGGTAATGTCTTGGAAAGAACAATACAAAGCTATGTCATAATTAAAGTCTATAATATTGGCCGAGGTCAGCAACCAAAACGGGGTTTCTCCGTTTACCGCTTTTGCCAATAGCTCAAAGTCATGCACCTCTTTTTCTTTTTCCAGACGTTCGTTTAAGATTTGACGATTATCCCCGTCGGCAAAAAAATCTTTTAGATGATACCTGTCCAACTCTTCGGGCTTCAACCCAAATAATTTGACCGCATTGTCGTTGGCCATGAGCAACTTATCATCGCTTAAGCGTGAAATTACTATCGGGAATGGCGATGATTTGATAATTTCTTGCAAACGATGGTTATAGCTTTCAATTTTATTTTCAAGTTGCTCCGTACGCTTTTGTGCATAGTCGTTTTTCATTATCATTAAGGAAACAGCCAAAGCCACGTATGTAAATACAGAAATATACCAGGTATGCTCAACAAAATACGTAATGTTAAACAATCTCATCAACAAATAAAATGTTGTTAAGCTGATGGTCGCAGCGGCCGTCCAATATCCCGTTTGTTGTTGCGCCGATGCTTGCGAGAAAAAGCTTGCCATAAGGTAGGCGAATCCGGCCAAGGGGAATATTTTGCGCATATTATTTATCATATCCCCGTCGGGGTATATGTAGCAGAAAAAGATTATTGCGGCCAAGCCAAAAATCATGCCCCCGATTACATATGCTCCAACCGGTGCTTTACCCGTTAAGATTTCTGAGGCAGAAAGCGCCAAGAGCACTACCGATATCAAAATAAACGTCAGCTCTATTGCAACCAAAGTGCTGATTGATATGGTGGAGGAATTAAAACTAATGTGATACCCATACCACGAGCCAATCAATTCCATAACCAAGCCGGCAAATAAATACCATATGGCGCGATTTAAATTTAAATTAAAACTGCAATAAATTGATACCGCAAATAGTAAGATTAATCCCCAAAGGGTTATATCCGTATATAAATCATTGGCAAAAAGTTCTATACTTCCCATCAGTTTTTCCTTTGTTTAATTCGTTTGGTCTTAATTTTAACCTCATAATATTAACATTGACTGAATCTTTATAAAAATTTTGTGAAAAAAAAATTAATGATTATTTCAAAAAAATAATATACCATAGAGATGTTAAAATTATTATCCTATGAGGAAAAATGATATGAAATTTAATGCACCAGACCATTTCAGCCATAATTTTGAGTTAAAAATTGAACATCTGCCTACAAAAAAATCTGACAGAATTGCTTTAAGCATTTTGTATCCGGGATTGTTTTTCGGTACTATTTTGGTGGCTTTGGGGCTTTATGAACTGTGTAACGGTTTTCGCGGCGGGAAAAATGCCTTTGATATGTCTAAAGGTTCTGCAGATTTTGCCGCTACGGAAACTTTTATGGCGCCTTGGGTGTTTGATTTTGCTTTCATTGCACTTGGTATTTGGATTATTGTTTCATTGTTTTTTTCTTATATTCGGTATAAAAAAATCTTTATTAACAACGATAGCGTGGAAGTTGTCCATCGTCCGGTTTGGGGAAAGAAAAAAGCTTATAAAGATAAACTCAAAAATTATGAAGGCGTGCGCTTTAGAATCGAATTTTTCCAATACGGTTTTTTAAATAAAAACAAATATATTGTCGAACTTTATCATAAAAGCAAAAATAAAACCGTTCCGCTTTATATCAGTACCAGTGACAAAAAAGTTAGAAAAATGTGGGAATATTATGCTAAAAAACTTAATTTGCCCGCACTTATTATGACTGATGAAGGTATGGTTACCAGAAACGTTCAAGACTTGGACAAGTCTTTACGCGAACTTGCAAAGGAAGGTGTGATTGAAAACCATTATGATGATAAAGCCCCTCTTCCTCCCTCATTGGCATTGGTTCGGAAAAGAGATAAAATTGTTATAAAATCACGTAACTTTGTGTGGGATGCTTATAATTTTTTGGCTTGGCTCGGCGTTATTACTTTGGGTGGTTTTGTTGTGTGCTCTTGGTTGTCCAATGAATTCGGCTATAATTTATCTCATAATGTGGTTGTGATTGCCCTGTATTGTATCGCTGTTTTGGTGTTACTGGCTTCTTCTTGGCTCTTGTGCAGAAAAGATAAAATCGTTATTAAACCCCACAAAGTGATTATTGTGCATAAATTTATGCTTTTCTCTCATAAAAACAACGAAATCAACAAAGATGACATCGAATCGGTGGACGTTAGTTTTGACCCATCAACCGAACGATATTTTGTATCTATTTCTTCAGATGAAAAAACTATGGTCTTTGGCAAAAAATTACCGCTTGGAGACCTAAAGTGGGTTAAATCTTATCTGATTGATAATATTATACGGAAATAATTGTCAGCGACTCTGATTAAATGATTGCCTTGTTCTTATTTTGAGGTATAAATAATAAGTGTTTGCAACCCTTAAACCCATGATGATTAGTGAGCATTTAATATGAAAAAGAAAGAAACTAAAGAAGATTTACGCGCCGTAGAGAACTTTTTTAAAGAAGTGTCAGAAGAAGTTCAAAATGACAGAATTAAAAAAATTTGGGATACATACGGCTTACATATCATTATTGCAATTATCGTTATTTTAACAATAGCCGTCAGCTTTGAAACTTTTAAGGCTTGGAGAGTGAAACATAATGAATCTTGGTCAGATGTCTATGCCTATGCTCTTAATTTGCAAAACCAAGGAAAATTTGACGAAAGCCTTAATGTCTTGGGAGAAATTGAACAACAAAATAACGGTATCTATAAAGATTTAGCTCAAATTCAAAAAGCCAATATTTTGTTTGAACAAGGTAAAAATGATGAAGCTTTAGGTATTTTGCAAAGTATCGTAGACAACGAAAATATTAATCCTAAAATGCGCCACATTACTGCTGTAAAGCTTGCGTCTTATAAGTTAGACACTGCTCCAAGAGAAGAAATCGAAAAGTTATTGTCCCCTCTTATGAGTGAAGAAAATTCTTGGAAAAACATTGCAAAAGAAATGTTGGCCATGCTGGAAATTCGTGAAGGGAATATTGAAAAAGCAAAGCAATTATATACCGAAATTCTTAACTCTCCGGATTTAAGCGACGGTTTAAAGTTAAGAGTTCAGGATATGTTGTCTGCTCTCAACTCTATTAATAATTAAATATATTGTCAGAGGATACAATAATGCGCCAATACGGATTGTCGTCGAAACTTAGTGTTTTGTTTGCTTGTATGATGTTGGCTTCGTGCGGCTTATTCTCAAAAGATAAGCTGCAATTAGACGGAGAGAGAATTTCCGTGCTGAATACAGAAACAAAACTTAAACCCGATTATGAGGAAGGAGAATATAAGGTTGTTCTGCCAAGACCTCATGTAAATAAGAGTTGGTCACAAAGCGGCGGAAATTCCGTGCACAGAATGGAACATTTGGAAACCGGAAGTAAACTCACTAAATTTTGGGACAGCAATTTTGGCACCGGAAATTCCAAAAGAGATTATTTAATTGCAAGCCCCATTATTGCTTATAAAGTTGCCTTTGCAATAGATGCTGACGCAGTGGTCAGTGCTTACAGACTGGATAACGGCGAACAAATTTGGAAAAGAAGATTAAAACCCCTGATTAAAGATGACAAAGGAACAGCTTTAAAAGGTGCCGGCTTAGCAGAGTACAAGCGCAAAATTTATGCTACCACCGGTTTTGGCGGAGTGTTTGCCTTGGATATGGTGACAGGCAAAAAAGTTTGGTTCTATAATGCCGGTATGCCTATCAGAATCGCACCGACAGTCGCCAATGACAGAGTGCTGGTGCAAACAATCGACAATACTTTAATTGCCTTAAATGCACAAACAGGTGCCGAAGAATGGCGCTATAAATCGGCGCAGGAACAAACCGTTTTGGTGGGTGGCGCAAGTCCGGCTTATGACCCGTATCAAGACTTGATTGTCGCTGCTTTTTCAAACGGTGAATTAAGAGCTTTTAAGGGTTCTACCGGTTCTCCCTTGTGGTCAGATTGGCTTGCGGCCCATGCCCGCACAAATTCTTTAGCTAATATCAATTCCATTAAGGCAAATCCGGTTATAAACGGTAATGTTGTGTATGCGGTCGGACATAATGATATTTTGGTGGCAATTGATGTCAGAACTGGTACCAGAATTTGGGAAAGAGACATTGGCAGCACAAATCAGCCTTGGGTGGCAGGTAAAATGCTCTTTGTATTATCTAATACAAATGATTTGCTCGCATTAGAGGCTGAAACAGGTAAAATTGTTTGGAGCACAAAAATTCCTTTGGGAACTGCAGACGATGATAAATCAGGCGTGTTCTTAACCGGTCCGGTATTGGCTGATAATCGCTTATTGGTTGCAACATCCAGCGGATATACGTTTGCCGTTTCTCCTTATACCGGAAAAATTATGAGCTTTGTTGCACTTGATGACGGCGTTGAGGTTTCTCCGGTAGTGGCAGACGGAATCACTATTTTAACTACCAATGATGCAGATTTAATCGCATACAGATAAAAGGTTTAATCGTTATGAGCATAAAAATTGCGATTGTCGGCAGACCAAATGTTGGAAAATCTACCTTGTTTAACAGACTGGCAGGTAGAAAATTGGCAATTGTTCATGATAAGCCAGGCGTTACGCGAGACAGAAAAGAAACTAAAGCTAAATTGCAAAATTTAGACTTGCTTGTCATTGACACTGCCGGATATGAGTATTCAAAAGAAGATAATCTTGAAAAAAGAATGTGGCTACAAACAAAAAAGGCCATTGATGAGGCTGATGTGTGCTTGTTTTTATTTGATGCCAGAGACGGCATTCAACCTTATGATAAGCATTTTGCCGACCTTGTCAGACAAAGCGGAAAGCCAGTCATTTTGTTGGCAAATAAGTGCGAAGGTAAGTTACAGGAAGATAGCATTCACGAAGCTTATAGCCTCGGATTAGGTGAGCCAATTCCATTTTCGGCAGAGCATGGATTAGGCTTGCTGGATTTGTTTGAAGCTCTTAAGCCCTTTGATAAAAAAGAAGAAAAATTTGAAGAAGATAAGATTGATTTTTCCGGCTTGAGTGATGAGGAAATTACGCAAATTTTAGATGAGAAAGCAAAAGCTAAACCTATTCAATTAGCTGTTGTCGGACGACCAAATGTCGGGAAATCTACGCTTGTAAATGCTTTGCTCAATGATGACAGAATGTTAACCGGACCCGAAGCAGGCGTTACACGCGATGCCATCAGTAATGAATGGGAATGGAAAGGTCGTAAAATTATTTTGGTGGATACTGCCGGTCTTAGAAGGCACTCAAAAATTGAAGATTCTTTAGAGAAGATGTCTGCCGCCAGTACAAAACATGCAGCTTATATGGCACAAGTCGTTATTTTGGTTTTAGACGCTGACGCCGTGCTGGACAAACAAGATTTAACCATTGCCCGCGAGGTGATTGATGAAGGGCGAGCTTTGGTTATTGCCGTTAATAAGTGGGATATAGCAAACCGCAAAGAAGCCTTACAAAAACTCAATGATAAATTGCAAACCTCTCTTACGCAAGTTGAAGGCGTGCCTACTATTACAATTTCTGCTCTCAAGAAAGAAGGTTTGGATAAATTGATGAGCGCAGTGTTTAAGGTTTATGATAGGTGGAATATGCGAATTCCGACTGCGCCTTTGAACAAATGGTTTGAAGATATAAAAGATAATTGTCCCCCTCCTTTGGGTAAAAATAAGCGCAGAATTAAATTGCGTTATATTACACAAGCCAAGACCAGGCCGCCGGCATTTTATATGTTTTCAAGCAATCCTGAAGGACTGCCTGATTCTTACCTGCGCTATTTAACAAATAATTTGCGTGAGACTTTTAAGTTGGGAGGAATTCCTATTCGTATTACCGTACGCAAAACAGGAAACCCCTATGCCGATAAAAAGGAAAAGCGCACTCCTTTAAGAAATACAACAAAGCCTCAAGAATAATAAAAAGTTTTAGAGTAATCTTTCAATATCATGAAAAAAACCGAGTAAAGATTTGCTCGGTTTTTGTTTGCTTAAGGTGTAAAATTAGATTCCGCCGCCGCTTTCATCTAATGAAGGCAATACGTATTTGACTACCGGACGGACTTTAGCTACAGTGTCAACCTTATCATCAAAATTCAGCGTATTGGTACTCATTTCCATTTTCCATGCATCTACTTGACTATATTCTGTTGATGCCCAATAACTACCGCTCAAGACAGTTCCTCCGACTTGTGTCAGACTTGTATTTAATGCTTCTTTGTTGTTTCTGATTGTTTTGAAATCTCGGGCACTTGGTACAAACCAATTTCCTTGTTTACAGAAAGTTGCCGTACATACTGAGCCTTGACTATAGGCTTTTACGGCTTGCGCAGGCGGAAAGGTCGAACATGTGCTTGACTGCAGATTTTGGGTGTTGGTTTTGCCATCTACACCACAACTTGATATGGTCGATGAACTTGAACAGTTGGTGAGCGATGGAACATCACAATATCCAATTGACCATTTCATAGATGAACCCGTATCTTTTAATGCTATAGCTAATTTATTGGTGGTATCAAAGACAATTCCTACAGGCTGAACCGAACTGGGAACGCCGCTATAGCATTTGCCATCACCATATACAATTGAACCAACGCCGCATGTAATGGCCTCAGGATTCAATGTTTGTACTGCTCCATAGTAAATAGCTGGTCTTAAATAACCTATAACACTCACTCCATACGTCATACCACTTGCGTCATTTAAACCTCTTCCCCATATTTTTCCTTTACCCCCTTGAGTTGATGTTACAAACATTGCACTTGCAACTTCTGTTGCACCAAAGCTTGAAAGAGCTTTTAATTTTGTATTTATCATATCAATATTATTTCCGGCCCAAGTTCCATTGACTGTACTGTATTCTTTCATACTGGGTACAAACCAATGACCTTTCTTACAAAAATCTAATTTACAATATTTTGCTTCGTACATATTGGCTGATTTTGCCACCTCATAGGCTGTTATCTCTGGATGCTTTAAAATTGCCTCTGTATTTTTACGTCCATCCGTTCCACATGTTTTCACAATATCATAATTATTGTTACTTCCAGGATCACAGCTTTCTATATCGCTGATATTCCACGCATCTATATCAAATCCTCCTTTTCCTGCTGTAGAATCTTTTTTTATTTCTGTGAGGGCTATTGCTAATTTATTAGTAGCATCAAAAACAATTCCTATCGGATTTACCCCATCAGGCAAGGTTTCATAGCATAAACCATCATCTCCTAAAATTGTGGCATAAGCACAGGCAACATCGGGTCCTTTCTTACAAAATACTTTAGAGGTATCCGTCGGGCATTTTACGGTTGGTTTATCCGTACAATCTGCTGCACTTAGCGTATAGCCTAATGTGGCACAATCTGGCGTAGCAGTACAGTCTAAGGCTCTGGCTGAAATAGGATAAGTTGAAATTCCAATTAACAATGTCAGCAGAAGGCTTTTTGTCAATATTTTTTCTGTCATATCTTTTCTCCTTACCTTTTGTTTCATTGCCTAAACATTAGAATTTAATTGACATTTTCCATCTGATGTCAGAAAGTAGTTTGTCATACATTTTGTACATTTAGTCTTGTCTGAAGAGCAAACCATACATCCTACGATTGGACATTGTAATTTTCCTGAACAGGTTTTAGTAAGCAAATCCAATACATACCCATCATTACAAACTTTACATTGGTCTGTCGTTCCATCTTCACAGGTTTTACAGTTTGCAACATTACATGTTCTGATTAAACTTTTACGACATTCAGTCCAATGTGTTTCTCGGTCAACTAAAGCCAAAGGCCAACCTGAATATCCGTCTGCACAAGTTTCACATTCACTTGGGTTGCTCGCTTTACATTTGGCACAATTTGCTATTTTACATGTTGTACAAGAGGCTTTATTTAGGTCCCATGGGCATTTTAGTGATGAGCCTATACAATTACTGGCATCTTCCGTATATCCCAATGAGGCACAATCCGGTGCTGTCTTACAGGCTGCCACCGCTACTCCGGAAGAAACCAACGCAATACTTGCTACTAAGATTATTTTACTATTTATTCTCATCTTATATCTCCTTAAGAGCTATTGTGCCATTATGTCATCGTCAATTGTACATTTGAAACATTGATATGCCTCTGATGACGAACAACACTTAAACTTCATAGTTCCGCAACTATCTGTACATTGTCTTGCCCCATAGGTACACGTATCGCATGCCTGTCGTTCGGTTAATGTATACCCCGAACAACCAGTACCGTCACAAGCTTTTATACATTTATATTTAGTCGTTCCACAAGCTGTGCAAGGTTGCGATAAATA
>CALXZH010000003.1 GCA_944393175.1 uncultured Alphaproteobacteria bacterium
TTTTATATTCCAGTTTAACTAAGAAAGCTCCGTATTATACTACTCAAGGTACTATTTTTGGGGATTGGGAAGTTCCAACAATCGATTTGTTACAAATGGCTTATTATAACAAAGATAAAGTGAATGAGACCATTAATCGAGTGGGAGGAATGGTATTAACAGGTAGTTATATGGCTCTTGATGGAAATTTATCTATGGTTGATGGTTCCAATAGTGATTCAGGTGTTATGCTCAGAAGTGTGATTAAAATTAATTCTCCCGTAGGTAAAAGTTATCAATATACTTTGGAAAATTGTGCCGGAGCAGTGGATGGTGCTATTTATCACGGAAAGTTTGAACTTTGCAGAATGGAACCTAAAGTTGGAGATTATGTAACAAATGAGCAAAAATTTGTAAGTTACAGTGGCGGAGATGTTTTTGCAAAAGTAATCGGTATAGTTTTTGATGCAGAAAATCGTTTAGCAGTCGCATTGACAGATGTAAGCACAGATGGTAGTGCGGGAAGTGTTGTCATGGAATGGGCAGAAAATGCTGGTAGTATGGATGAATCAGACTGTGATGTGAATGGATTAGAAGAATGTAGATATGATTATAACACTTGTGCCGTAGATGGGCAAAAAAATACAGAAGCCATACTTAATAATACTTGTCATAATGATGTCCCTGCAGCAAAAGCAACACAATCTTATCAGCCGGCTAATTGTGTAACAGAATTTTGCAAAAAAGGAAAATGGTTCTTACCCAGTATGAGAGATTTGGAAAATATTGATAATAGTATTATTTTGGATGTTGCTTTTATTACTTTGAGTTCAGTGGGAGGAAAAACTCCAATAAAAGGTAATTATAGGTGTTATTGGTCTTCTAATGAATCAACGTCTTCTGTTTTAGATGGTCTTGCATATCAAGCTTTGCAGTGGTGTTTTCAAGAAAATAATAATTATCCTGAAAATTATAAAGATGATAAAGCATATGTCCGTCCAGTAGTCAAATTTTAGTATTAAAATCAAATAAATATATTGTTTTGTTAAAGATATACTTTAATTTGCTACACAATCGTCTCCGTTAAAGGTGTAATCGGTGACTTCTCCATTGACTATGGTAAAGCTGGTTTTGCAATAGTAAGTTTGATTTTGGTCATCCGGAAAACCATAATCAGGTGTCTCTATGGCACTATACTGAACTTCATATCCTTGATATGGGTCTGTTTCGTCATCTATTGCGGAATTATCTATTTTGATATAAGTGACTTGTTTTTCTCCGGGGGCTATGTAAAATTCATTATTGGGCATTCCCCAGCTTTCATATAAGGTCTCTTGACTGACTCCTACCCAATTTTGTAGCTGATTTTCGTAATTTTGGCTATTGGCGCAGCCCATTAACAAGAACATACACAAAATTAACATTCTCATTGTTCCTCTCCTTCTATCAACAATGAAAGTTATGTAATATGTGTTGGTGAATTTTCAAGATTTTGGAGCGATTTTTGCCTGCAAGCGAGCTTGATTGGCTGCATTTATCTTGATTTTGAACAATATATTGGCTGCTTTGGTTTCTTTTTGTAATACTTCAGAATTTGCATATATCCAAGCCATCAGTTTGCCGTCGCTTGCCGGAATTTTTATTTCCATTATTTTCTCTTGGCTTGATAATATGTTATCTATCTTTTTTAAGAGTAAATCGGTTCCCTCGCCCGTTATGGCTGAAGCTGCGACTAGAGTTTTATTCCTTTGGGTTTGCAATTCAATTTTATGCTTATCTTCTGCCGTGAGCAAATCTATTTTATTGAGTACTTCAATGTAATTTGCTTGTTGTTCAATTTCTTTGAGACCAAGATGATGTAATACATCCAGAACATCTTTTTTTTGTTCAATATTGTCAGCGCCGGATATGTCGCGTACATGGACGATAACATCAGCAGCCAAAACTTCTTCCAATGTGGCGCGAAATGACATTATCAGTTCATGCGGTAAATCAGAAATAAAGCCGACAGTATCTGATAAAATCACTTCTTTCCCACTTGGAAGCTTAATGCGGCGCATGGTCGGGTCAAGTGTAGCAAACAGCAAATCTTTAGCAAAAACATTGGATTTTGAGAGTTTGTTAAATAAACTGGATTTACCGGCATTGGTATAGCCTACGAGTGCTACAACCGGATAAGGAACTTTTTGTCTTGCGCTCCTTTGCAATGAACGTGTTTGTTTGACTTTGCTTAGTTCTTTTTCAATTTTGATGATTTTATCATCAATGATACGACGGTCCAATTCAATTTGGGTTTCTCCGGGACCACCTAAAAAGCCTGCACCGCCGCGTTGGCGTTCAAGGTGGGTCCAACTCCTAACCAAGCGCGAACGTTGGTAGCTTAAGTGTGCCAGTTCTACTTGGAGCTTACCTTCTTTGGTGTTGGCTCTTTCTCCGAAAATTTCAAGAATTAGTGCCGTTCGGTCAATCACCTTGATGTTTAGCGCTTTTTCCAAATTGCGTTGTTGTATGGCGCTGAGTGATGCATCTATGATTAAAAGCTCTATGTCAAGTGATTGTAAAGTCGGAAGAAGTTTATCCAGATAGCCGTGGCCGATAAATGTCGCCGGCTTTATTTCTCTTAACTTTACAATCTCTGACAAAACTACATCAAGATTTATGGCAGATGCTAAACCGCAGGCCTCTTTTAGTCTGGCTTCAGGCGATAATCTGATACCGGAATTGGTCAGACTTGGAAAAATAACTGCGGCTTTGGTTTGCTTGTCTTGCTGATTTTCAAGACCAAATTTATTCTTCATCTATTTTGATGTCTACCGGCGTGCTCGGCATAATGGTTGAAACTGCATGCTTGTATATCAGTTGTGTATGTCCATCGCGGCGGAGTAACAGTGAAAAGCTGTCAAACCAGGTGATTATTCCTTGGAGCTTAACACCATTTACCAAAAATACGGTTACCGAAATTTTGTTCTTTTTTAAGTCATTTAAAAAATCACTTTGGACATCCTGAACTTCTTGAGACATTGTATCATCCTTCTTATTAGTTGTTTATTTTTGTTTATATAAACTCATTTTTTGCATTTAGTAAAGTATCCTTTTTTTCAAGGGGATAAGTTAGACGGCAAATAATCTTTCGGCTTTTTTTATGCTCTTGGAGCTTACATATAAAATTAAGCTGTCGCCCGCGGACAATCGGGTGTCTGGTGTCGGATATATGATTTCATCTTCGTGATGAAGTGCACAAATCTTACTGGCTACGGGTAGTTCAAGTTCGCTGATTTTTCGTCCCGCATGAACGCTGGTCTCATCAATGTTTATTTCCCAGACTTCACCAAAACCACGTCCCAGAGAATATGCATCGTGAATTCGGGCTTTGCGCAATTCTTGTAAAATTTCCGAAATTGTTACCGAAGAACGGTCAATTAAGATGTTATCTCCTATATTATCAATTAAATTGTCGTATGAACGAGAGTTTACCAAAGCTAATGTATTGAGAACGCCCCTCTTCTTTGATAGCATCGAAACCAAAAGATTGTCTTTGTCACGCGGCGTGACTGCAATTGTCGCATCGGCCGTTTCTATACCCGCTTCGGTTAAAATAACGTCGCTCATCATTTCACCGTTGATGATGACCGTATTGTTGAGTTCTTCGGCTAATTTCTTCGTCCCTTGATCGTTATCGTCAACTATGGTTCGGCTGATGATGCTGTCATCTTGTTCGAGCTGTTTGCTCAAATAAAATGTGACAAGACTGCTGCCAAAGACAATGACTTTTTCGATTGCACTGCGTTCCATGCCAAAATCAATTATGGCTTGCGGGATATCATCGTTTTTGACTATAAAATATACCGTATCTCCGAGCATAAGCATATCGCTGTCTTGCGGAATAAAACTGCGTCCGTTGCGGACTATGTTGATTATATTAATGTCTAAGTCCGGAGCTACACGGTTGAGATGGGATAACGGAGTTTGTATAAGGGGCGTTTTTTCGTCACAACGAAATGCCAATAATCTTACTTCTCCGTCCAGCAAAGATATGGCCTCTGATGCTCCCGGTACTTTTAGTAATGAAACTACCGCTTTGCTTATGGCTAATTCGGGTGATATAACCAAGTCAATCGGAATGTTCTTATCATTAAAAAGTGTGCTCCACAAAGGGTTTAGGTAATCTTGTGAATCAATACGGGCAATTTTTTTGGGAATATTGAATAAGGCTGCCGCCGCTTCACAAGCTATCATATTTACTTCGTCACTATCAGTGGCGGCTATCAAAATATCGGTTTTGTTAGCCCCTGCTTTCTCCAATATATCCGGATGCGAGGCCTCCCCTAATACCGGTTGAATATCAAATTCTTTAGATATGGCATCCAAGGCTTTATTGTCTTTTTCTATGACAACGATGTCATTGTTTCCTTGCGTCAAATATCCGACAATACTTCGACCGACACTGCCGGCTCCACATACGATGATTTTCATGCTTCTTCTCCCGATAATGGTTCACAAGAGGTAAAATATTTTTCTATTTCATCTCTTGCGGCTGCTAAGTCGTTTATTTTATTGTAGTTTTCGCGAAAACGCTTTGCATCTCTCAGGCCTTTGCTGTACCAGCCGGCATATTTGCGAGATAAAGGTAAAGCCAGCTTTTCGCCATAGTACTCAATTAAGGCATCTAAGTGTTTGAATAATATGTTTTTTATCTGTTCCGGCAAAGGTGACGAGATTAAGGGCTTGTGGTTAATGTATGCATCTGTTTGCGCTATCAGCCAAGGGGCTCCTAAGGCTGCCCGTCCTATCATTACGCCGTCTACTTGGGTGTAATCAATCATTTCTTGCGCCTTTTGCGGCGTTGTTACGTCTCCGTTTCCTACGACCGGAATCTTCACGGCTTGCTTTACGGCGGCAATTATATCCCAATCGGCCTGTCCGGAATAAAAATCACTTCTGGTGCGGCCATGAATGGTGATGTGTGAAGCTCCGCTGTTTTCACACATACTGGCAAATTCAACGGCGTTAACGTGTTGATGATCCCAGCCCTTACGAAACTTTACACTTACAGGCAGTTTTGTGTTTTTCTTAACTATTTCAATTATTTGTGATGCTTTCTTAATGTCTTTCATTAAGGCCGAACCGGCGCCATTGTTTATGATTTTTTTTACAGGACAGCCCATATTTATGTCTATAGCGCAAGCTCCCAATTCTTCTATTAACGGGACGACCTCCCCAAAAAGCGAAGGCTCTCCTCCTACTAATTGAACTATGACCGGATAATTTTCATCTCGAACATCGGCAATCTTATAGCTTTTGGGATTTTTACGCTGGATGGCATTAATCGCTACCATCTCAGATACTAGGGTTCCTGCTCCGAATGAGGCAACAAGCTTTCTCATCGGCTTGTCGGTGATGCCTGCCATGGGGGCTAAAAATATGTTGCTTTTAAAACCTAATTGTTTCATATCTGATAATCAAATTTTTGGTTATATTTATGCATTAATTCTATGGTCGGTTCGTGGCTTTGATTCAATTCTGAGGCTTGCAGGTAAGCGTCTGCGGCATATTGAGACGGATTTTGGGACATTATTGTACCTTGGAAGATAAGTGATACATCGGGCGGATTGAAGACATAACTTTGGCGATAAATGGCCGTAACTTTGGCATAATCCGAGGCGGAGAAAATTTGTCCTAGTTCTTCACTAAAACTTAAGCCGATAAGCTCTTCATCTTTTGAGATTTGTGAGGTGTTTTCTTGTTCCTCTTTGCCCGATTGGATGGTGCCTTGCTTCTGCTTTGTCAGCTCCTTGGCTTGTTCGGACACAATTTTGTGCAGGGAATAAACCGAATTGGGACTCAGATAACTGACTGCATAGTCATTGAGTGCAAAAGCTTGTGCTCTTTCCGTCTGGGGAGATGAATCTTGATTGATAGTGCCTTCTTCCGGAAGACGTACAGATTGCGCTTTGATGTTTTTTACCGATTGCGCAATTTGTTCGGTCAGACCGTTGAGAGCACTACCTACTCCGTTTATTGACATCTGTCAGCCCTTAATTTAGTTTATCCAATGCTTTTGCTAATATGTAGTATAGCTTGCCAACGTCAGCTCCAGATATTACTGAGAGTAAAATACCTGAGCGTTCATTGTTGCGTGCTTTGGTAATCAAAGATTCAAAATCTGTTAAATATTTTGTAACCAGACCGCGAAATTCTAAGTTTTCTTCAAATTCTTTGCGAATTGCCAGAATTTGATTTTTGGTCATGGCTTTGGCAAGATAACGAATAAATGCCGAGGTATCTCCGTTGTAATATTTTTTCCAGATTTCTTCTTCGGCTGTCGGATTGAAAATGCGATTTATATCAACAGAAATCGTTTCCATCTTTTCTAAAATTACCGAAGCGTCTGTTAAGAAGGTATCGGTTTTCATACCAAGATAGCGTTTTTCAAGTTCTTTGATTTCTTTTTGGGCTTTATCGGAGGTTTCGCTTAGTACTTTCATTTGCTTGGTATAAAGTTCACTAAACGCTGCGGTGCTTTGTAACGCTTCTGTGCCGCGACGATTAAACTCTGTTGCATTCTTATCCAAAGCATTCATCACCTCGCCTACTTTGTGTAAGGTATCATCCGTGGCGGCTATCAAAACACCTGATTGTTTTAAGAAGACTTCGCCTGAAGAACGAATTTCATTGGAAATGCGCTCGGCGTTGGCGGAGATTTCACCAATCGTGGCTCTTAATTTATCGCCTGAATTTTCAAAATGCTTGGCGCTCATTGAGGTTGCTTCTTCTAACTGTAGGCTTAAAGTTTTTAAATTCTCGCCTAAGCCTTTGACCTTGTCATAGGCATTGTTGGCGCGCTTCGAGAGCTGCATCGAGGTATCGTTTAAGACAACATTGAAGGCGTCTACCAATTGTTTGGTATCTTCCGAAATCTTTATCATCTTGTCGCTTTGTTGATTTATCAAACCGCTGATTTCAACAACTCCCGTACTCGCTTCGGCAGTTATGGTGTTAAAGCCGGCTATGTATTTTTCATAGTCCTTCATTACAGAACCAATCTTTTCTTGTGATTTTGAAATAACGGCGCTAAAGTCATCGGAAGTTTGGTCTAATGCAAGATGTGCCTGTTCTATGTTTTTAATGGATTGTTTAGAGGATTTTGATACATCCTCGCTTGTTTTAATCAATCTATCACCCAAAATATCAACTTCATAGGCGATTTTCTCGGCATTTTCAAATACTTTATCGGTGCTGTCTTTGAAGCGTGCGTTTATTTCATTCATCTTTTGAGCGACGCTATCGGCGGCATCCGATAAATATTTATATTGTTGTGCAAGGGACGCTTCACCTAAACGCGTTTGAGTAGACACCACATTGACAACGTCGGTTAAGCTCTCTTGCTGGTGGGAGAAAGTTTCTTGAATGCTGTCTGCTTGCGTGCGGACTTTAAGCAAAGCTTCATCCATTTTTTTGATATGACCATCCATGAGGGCCGAAATCGATTTACTTTCATCGGCAAAGTTGGTGTTGGCATCTTTTAATTTTCCGCAATTATTCAAAATGTTTTCAGAGGCTTGGGTGGCTTCTTCGCGGACATCTTTGACAATGCCTTCAAAACGATTGACGTTGTCTCTGAATTCTTGATAAACAACGTTTAATTTGTCTGCCATTTGTTTGATAATTTGCTCAACTTCTTGGTTTTGTTTGGTTATGGCATCATTAATTTCGCCTAGTCTATCCATCGATTGGGTCGAACTTGCGACTACCGTCTCGGCGCGCTTGTTTACATCTTCTTCCAACATTGCCATACGTGCAAATACTCGGTCGGCGCTTTGTTCTATGGTGGCAACTTGTTTTTTCAACGAACTGCCGATATTGGTGGTATTTTCAGCTATGCGATCACAAATATCAAAAAATTCATTTTCTTGATGCTTGAACAGCAGATTGATGGTTTCTGCTTTTTCATCTAAGGTTTGTACAACATCCGTTACACTCTTGACGGCCGTATCGGCGACGCTGTTGAGAATTCCGCTTTGCTCTTCAAAGGCCGAAACCATTTGTGAGTGCGCTTGATTTGATTTTTCAATCGTAGCATCAATTCGTTGGGCATGAGTGTCAAGTGTCTTGGATATATCTTGTGCCCTAGTGCTAATCGTTTGTGAAAGAGCATCTAATTTTTCGTGCTGATTATTTAAGATGTCTTCCAGTTCAATAGCTTTATTCAGGGTATTACTGGTTGAAGATTCAAACGTTTGTGATTGTTCTTGCAATTTATCATTAATTGTATTGGTCCGTTTGACCACATCTTCCGATGTTTTTAAGATAATATCCATTTGCTCTTTGAGGCGTTTAACGGAGGCTGATGCTTCGCCATCAATAATATTTGAGGCTTTGATTAATTCATCAATCTGACGCTTGAGTTCGCCTTTGGTTTCTTCAATTTTAGCAACCGAACCATTAATGTGGCGTTGTTGTTGCGATAATGCCGTTTCGGATATTTTGCTTTGGGTCACAACAATTGATGATGCTTCGGATAAGCTTTCGGTTTGTTTTTTCATCATATCGCCAACCTCTCCAAATTGAAGTAAGGCCAAATCGGTTTGGTTGCGGATGTTGTCTGATTGTTCTGCCAAACTTGCTCCTAAAGTTTTTAGTGAAGATTGCAAGTCTGTAGAGATTTGTTGTAATTTTGTTTGTTTGTTGTCAATTTCAGCATAAACGGAATCTGTTTTGCTGATTGTTTCTGTGCTTAAATTGTTCAAAACTTGAACTTTTTGGCTTAAACCGTCGATTACATTTTGGAGCTTTTCGGCGACGCCGTCGGTGGCTTGTGAGAGTTCAGATACTTCTGCTCTAATGTTGTCTTCTACAGATTGCATGCTCGCCGAAATTGTGTCAGAGACATTGTTTAACTCTCTTACTTGGACGCCGATTGTTTCTTCAATGCAACTTGCTCGCGCTATTACATTGTCAACTTCCATACCGACATTTTCGCTGAAGTTATTGAATTTTTCGGAAATTGTAGAAGCGGTCTCTTCTAATTTGTTTAAGTGATTTAATACGGTTTGGCTTTGTAAATTCAAAACATTGTCTATTTGCGATGCTCCGTTTTCAAGCCCCTTATAGATGTTTTGGCAATTTTCAAGTGCTTGGGAGGATATTTGTTCTAATTTTTCGCCTTGATTGGTAACCATTGCTCCAATCAATTCCATATCTTTGCTTAATTTGTTGCTGCTGGTGACAACAATTTCGTTGGTCCTTAATATTTTGGCATTATTTTCATCAAAAATATTTTGCAATAAAGTTGATGCATCCTTGACGTTCTTTATTACCGGAAGCAGGTTGCTTAATAAATTTTCGGCATTTTGCTGTATTTCTCCGGTGACCTCGGCAAATGCATCCGTCTTCTTTTGAAATTCGCTTGTAGCGGCTTGGGTTTTATCATTTATATAGTCAAAGCTGGTCATTAAGGTTTTAACGCCGGCTGTTAGTTCTCCCATCGTTTTGCTGGAATAATTATCTAAAATGCTGACTAATTTGGCAAAATCAGTTACGTGGGCGCCGAGTTCTTCTTTGATGCGTGCGGTTTGAACGGTAGCTTCTTTGGTGGCTTGTTGCAACTCTAATGTTTGAGCGCGCAAAGCATCCGTCATGGCTTTGGCGGTTTCTGCTCCGCCGTCTTCGGGGTATACCAGCTGATTAAGGTAAGCTCTTAAAAAGCGAGCTTCATTTTTGAAGTTGGTGCCGCGGTCAATGTAGGCCATAACAACCCAAATAATTGCCAGAGGCAAGGTAACACCGGCCAGAAATGCGCCGAATTCATCAGGCATCATTAAAAACAGATTGGACCAGCCAAAAAACTGACTAATGTAAATAATAACGATGCCAAACCAGATAACACTGACCCACACCATTAAACGATGAAGATTGTTGGCAAACCAGCTCGGTGTTTCATTTTCGTCCATGTAATTAATTTTGCTGTCGTCGGACATAAAATTAGGCAAAGCACTGTTGCTCTTGGTCTGATTAGCGTTTGGTTCTGACATTTCGGCATTCCCCGGGTGAATCTTAATAAAAGTTTATAAACAGGGGCAATTATACCAATTTTTTTTTATTTGGAAACACTAAAGAGTGACTTAATCACTTATCCACAGGGCGACTAAGGTTTTAGCCCTGTTCTTTCTTTTGTAAGACATATTTTAGGCGGTTAAGTGCTTGAAATTTCATTTGGTCTTCAGATAATGTTGCCGGTACGACAACCGATACTTCGGTTAGCGTTTCGGGCTCAATGGCGGTTACTTTGACAACATTGCCTTGTCTGGTAAATTCAAATAAAATTTCACTCATTGGTATGGTCTATCCTTTTATATTGCGATGGAGAATTTTTTTCAGCCGTTTGGAAGACAGATGGATTTCTTTTTATCATTTCATCTTTCATTTGCTTAATCAGTTGATACCTTTGTGAGGGGTTATCAAGGTATGCTTGGTTTAATTTGGTTATGAGCTCGTTAAAGGCTTGTCTTTGTTCCGGTGTTTGATTGCGGCAATAAAATAATGTTATCGGGAAATCTGCTCGAAGTCCTCTGGTGACAGCATCTCTGGCACAGTCATTTAAATTATTTTTGATAACTTTATAAGTTAGTTGTTCCAGACGTATTTTGGCTTCCTGGCTCAGGTCTTCATACAAATTATGGCTTGAATCGGTTGCTTGTCTTGCTCTTTCTAGTTTTACAATATCATATGCATCTTTTGCTTTTGCTAATTTCTCAGAAATTTTATTTATAAATTCTTTTTGCATTTCTTGCTTGGCCGGGTTTTCAAACTTTTCACAAAATTGATAGAGTGAAGCATTTTCAGATAAAGAGGTCTTGTCCAAAAACACCATACTTTTGAGGAATTGTTGTGTTTGTCTTTTTTGCAATAAATTCGAGATTTCAAAACTTTTGGCATAGATGGGCAATAACGTATAAGTCATTTGTTCGCCGGTTTGGAGTTTTTCCAAAATGGGAAGCATTGCCGGAATATCATCTGCGGCTATTTTGTCGGCATGGAGTTGGAGTGGAAGCACGCAAGAGCCTTTTGCTATGAAGCAATTGGCAATATCAAAACGTTTATTTTTTGTGCAGTCCTCTATTATCTTATTTACCAGACGAGCAGGCAGAAGAAAGTCCTTTTCTTTCTTTTCATAAGCCTTAATTGATTTATATATTTGTTTGATTTCTTTCAAATTACCGTTTTGAATAAGTTGTTCAAATGGGGTCTGTCCTTGAGGGTTGCGTCGGAGGAACAGAGGCGCCATCGGTAACTTGGTAAGATCAAGTTGGTGACTCGAATTTAGGGCTTGCCAGAGTTTTTCTTCGGCTTGATTAATGAGTTGGCGGCGTTTTTGGAATTTTTGATAATACTTTTTGCCTGAGTTTTCATAAACTTTTCGATTATCTGTTTGCGGCATGTGTTGCCACATATTGTCAGAAACGGGGGCCGAAACAATAGCTCGCATGGTTTGGTGAACAAATTGCAATGCTTGGGTTGATTCAGGCGTGCGATATTTTTCCGTCATATCTAAGTATAAGTACAGAGTACCTAAATGTTCATTCGGCGAAGCTCCTGCGATTTCATCTACTCCTAAATCATAGATATTGCGCAGTACCAAGCATTTTTCATTGTTTAGTATATCAAATAATGCGGTTTCTTTTGGAGAAAGATTTTGGGTTTGAATAAAGTGATTGAGACTTCCGAAACGCCAGTTGGAAACGGCTTGTCCGTCGGCTTGAGAAATAATATGCAAAGCCGAGGTTTGGGTTTGTTCCAAAGGCATGGATGAGCAAAAATTAATACTCACAATTTGCTTGAGCAAAAAAGCTTGTTCGGTCTTGAAATATCCTAATTCTTGCATGGATTGTTTGAGCTTATTTTCAAGTTCAAATAACACCGAACTTCCATGGCAGTGGGTAACAATCGTTGTATCACGGAGATATTGTGCAGCTTCTTGCAGGGATATTCTTTCTTTGCCTTTGTTTTGTGAAATGAGCGGGAGAATTTGCTCTTGATAAAAGGTGTTCAGATAAGGTTGTGGAGCGCGTCCTAAAGGATAGCGTGAATCGTTTAAGTGATTGGTTGCTGCTTGCATATGGAGGCGATGTGTGCAACAAGAACTGTTGTCTTTATAGAACAGCGAATAAATTTCGGGCTTGTCCTCTTTAGAAAAGGCACTTTCAACTGCTTTGGCAAAGCCATTGGCTTCTCTTGCAGTTTCCGTTCCATCTCCCGGAAAAATGAGTACTTTTCGACGGTGGTTTTTCAGTGCCGATAAGATTTCTATCGGTTGCCAGTGATGTTCGGCGTTGAGGTCGCGTTTTCCAAATCCGGTATATTCTTCCATTTACTAAACCTTATTGTTTTTTTCTTTTATAATAGCAGAAAATTAAGATTAAGTAAATTGATTTTGTCTATTGTCCGTCTATTTGAAGAACTTATTGGTTTTCAAAAAGCCAAACGGGACGAGTTTGCCGACTTGTCCGCGGTGACCAAGCCAGGTGAGTAATTCGGTTTCGGTCTTGGTGCAGCTGTTCTTTTCAAAGGTAAAGCCATCGGCTTCATTGAAAATTTGCATATCAGACAGGCCGCCGTCTTTGTATTTTTGCAATGTGACCCCTCGCCCACGCGCCATGGTTGGAATTTCCTCAATCTTAAAGATAAGGAGTTTACGATTATCTCCGACAACAGCTATCATATCTCCGGTAATCTTGCGGCAGAATACGGCCTTTTCTCCTTCTGCCAAATTCATAATCTTGCGGCCGTTGCGTGTTTGGGCGATGAGGTGATTTTCATCAACCACAAAACCTTTACCCATATTGGATGCAATGACATAGGTGGCTTTGGGTTCAAAGACAAACATTTCGCAAATGTTATCGTTAATGCCTAAATCGACCATTAAGCGGAGCGGTTGACCAAAGCCACGACCGCTCGGAATCTCGCTGCCCGAAATATTAAAGAATTTGCCTGAGGTATCAAACAATATAATCTTGTCTGTAGTTTGGGCATGAATAGCGCACTGCAAGGCATCGTCATCTTTGAACTTGAAGTCATCTTGCAGGTTGACATGCCCTTTAACACAGCGTATCCAGCCTTTTTGTGAGAGAATTACGGTAATCGGTTCTTTTTCAACCAAAATTTCAACCGGAACTTCTATATCTTCGGAGACTTCGCTAAATTCGGTGCGGCGCTTGCCCAAAGCTGTCTTTTTGCCGAATTTCTCACGGATGAGTTTGATTTCTTCAGACAAGGCTTCCCAACGTTTGCCCTCATCGCTCAGCAATAGTTCTAACTGTTCCTTTTCTTCCTCTAACTCTTCATATTCTCTTTTGATTTCGGCTTCTTCCAGCTTACGAAGGCTGCGCAATTTCATATTTAAAATTGCTTCGGCTTGGTTTTCGGTTAATTGAAATTCTTTCATCATCACTTGTTTGGCATCATCTTCTTCGCGAATAATGCGGATGATTTCATCCAAATTCAGATAAGCAATCAGATAGCCGGACAATATTTCAAGACGGGCATTAATCTTGTCTAATCTAAATTGAGAACGACGTTGCAACACGATATGGCGGTGATTTAAGAATTCACGCAAAACCTCTTTAATGGACATAACCCGAGGAACGCCGTCAGAATCCAGAACATTCATATTCATACTAAAACGAACTTCAAGCTCGGTTTGCTTAAATAAATGCTCCATCAACAAATTGGCGTCAACACTACGGCTCTTGGGCTCTAAGACAATGCGGACATCGTGGGTGGATTCATCCCGGACATCGTTGAGCATCGGTAATTTCTTATCATTTAAGAGCTGAGCAATTTTTTCTATCAACTTGGATTTGATAACCTGATAAGGAATTTCCTTAATGATGATTTGATATTGGCCTTTGCCTAAATCTTCCGTCTCCCACTTAGCACGAATACGAAAATAACCTTTGCCTTGGGTGTAGTTATTCAAAATGGTATCAAAGCTGTCAATGATAACACCGCCGGTCGGGAAGTCCGGGCCTTTAATACGGCGCACCAGCGGTTCTATCTCGCAATCGGGTTTTTCTATCAAATATAACAGAGCATCACAGACTTCGCTCAAATTGTGTGGCGGAATATTGGTCGCCATACCAACGGCAATACCCGTGGAGCCATTGCAGAGCAAATTCGGCACCATGGACGGCATGACGACCGGTTCGCTTTCTTCGCCGTCATAAGTTTCTCTAAAGTCAACCGCATTATCGTTTAAGCCTTCCATTAGAGCCATGGCAAATTCGGTTAATCTGGCTTCGGTATAACGCATGGCGGCGGCACCGTCTCCGTCAATATTGCCAAAGTTGCCTTGTCCATCGACCAAGGGATAACGAACCGAAAAGTCTTGAGCCAGTCTGACCATGGCACCATAAACGGCACTGTCACCGTGCGGGTGATATTTACCGATAACATCACCGACAACGCGGGCGCATTTCTTAAACCCTGATTTCGGGTCAAGATGGAGTTGACGCATGGCATAAAGCAAACGGCGGTGTACCGGTTTTAAGCCGTCGCGGACATCCGGCAGAGAACGTGACACAATGGTGGACATTGCGTAAGACAAATAACGGCTGCTTAATTCTTCAGCCAAATGAACGTCTCTGATTTTTTCTTCGGTTGCGGTGTTATCTTGCATTGAATCTTACCCTAATTGCTTGATAGTCTTAAAGTTGAGAGCAAAGTAGCACGGTTTTCGGGGAATTTCAAGCCGTGTATTTGAAAAAAATTTTTTCTTAGGAAAAACTCGGTCATTTTCAATAAGTCATTAATCTCGGTTCGTTGAGGCGTATAGTTTTGTTGGATAATGAATTTCGGATAAGTAAAAAGCCTGTCCTTATATGGCTCGCCTGCTTGCGCACAAACGGCTTTTCCGGTTTTGGGCGACACATAGCGCAAGTTTTCTTTTGTGCCGGTGGCCGAACATTCGCTTAAATCAAGTCCGATACCTAAATATTCCAGCAGATAAAACTCAAAATAAGCATAATGTGTCAGCCAATTTTCCTCATTGATAAAGCTGAAAAAACTCTCAATATAGTAATAAAATCTTTCCAAATTATCTTCTTGCGGCAGGGTATCTTTGGTTAAAGAACAAAATGCAGATAATATGGACAACTTATTGAAATCATTTATAAAATTGACGGCGCAAGGCTCGACTAATTCAACCCGAAAACTCCACATATTCTCTTGTGTGCGGGCATAGGCATCAATGGCTATATGGTTACCCAATTGATAGATACCTAAACTTTTTTTGCTTAAACAGTTTTTGACGTAGCCTATCATTTTGCCATGATGACGCGTTAACACGGTGAGAATCAGAGATTTCTCACCGTGCTTTCTTTGGTCAATGATATATCCTTCGTCTTGAAACTGCATCCTAATAGTCTTGGATACGAGCCTTGGTGACGGCATCATAGGCCATCAAATCAGAGATGACTTTTTCCATATCGTGCAATGGTATCATATTGGGCCCATCGCTTGGAGATTTGGAGGGGTCTTCGTGGGTTTCAATAAAGACAGCGGCAACGCCGACGGCAACCGCAGCTCTTGCCAAAACAGGGGCAAACTCCCCTTGCCCGCCGGAACTTCCGCCTAAGCCGCCCGGTTGTTGGACTGAGTGTGTGGCATCAAAAATTACCGGACAGCCCGTATCCCTTGCCATTTGCGGAAGTCCTCGCATATCGGTTACCAAGGTGTTATAGCCAAAACTGGTTCCTCTTTCGGTGATACAAACATTATTGTTACCGGAATCTACGGATTTTTTAACAATGTTTTTCATATCCCAAGGGGCTAAAAATTGTCCTTTTTTAATGTTTATGACTTTGCCTGTCTTTGCGGCGGCAACAACCAAATCGGTTTGGCGGCACAAAAAAGCCGGAATTTGCAACATATCAACATGTGGCGCCACAATGGCACATTGTTCTCTTTCGTGAACATCCGTTACAATCGGACAACCGTAAAGTTTTTTGATTTCATCAAAAGTGCGCATGCCTTCTTCTATGCCAACGCCGCGTGCCCCGTTGATCGAGGTGCGGTTGGCTTTGTCAAAGGAGGCTTTGAAAATATAGTTGATGCCTAATTTTTTGGTCAGCTCAACCAATTTTCCGGCTAACTCGACGGCGTGTTCTTTGCTTTGAATTTGGCAGGGTCCGGCAATGAGTGCCAAGGGAAGTTTGTTGCCAAGGTCAAAATTACCAATATGTATGATGTGTTGTTCCATAGTAGCCTCTTCTTATGTGATTTTTATTGTTTTATTAATAGCAGATTTTTTTTAGATAGCAAGAGGCATAAAAAAAGGATACCATAAAATATGGTATCCTCTTTTGTTTAGAAATTTGTGCTAAAGAATTTTCTTAACCAATAGGCAGTCTTATTAAAGCAATTAAAGTGCTTGGGACAATAGAGTTCTCTAAATGTCTGAGCTTCCTTTGAATTTGGTGCCTTAAGTGCAAATTGTGCCATATCTTCGCAAAATGATTGAAATTCCATCAGACCAAAATCATCCATATCCGTTTCATCTTCCGTGTATATTAAAAACAAGACTTCAGAAGATGCATAATATTTCCACCATGTTTTACTTTGCGGCAAAATCATTATGGAAGAATCTAGCGAGGCAATTTTTGTTTTAAATTCTTCGCTACCGATTTCTTGAGACTTGATTTGCGGAAAAATTTTGCGAATTGCTTGGTCAAATTTAGCTCTTTGGCGCCTTCTATACCACTGAGGGGCTGTGTCGCAGTCATTTATCAGAATGATATTTTTAAGCGCAAAATCATTTATTTCACTCAACGCTTCCATACACTCTAATGAACTCATCAATACTATCAATGTTTGAACCAATTGAGGCGATTTTTTTTGATATATTGATTTTTGTTCTTTAATCGCTCGGATTTCAGCCGGAACTTTTTTCCAATAAACAAGGTCTTCTTCTCTATATTCATTTATATCTAAAATATAGTTTGGAATAAAAAATTTATCGGAAAGTTCTTTGATTGAAGCAAATTCAAGCAAAATTCTGGCCGAGATGCTATTACAAATAACCAAAGATTTTTGCATGCTGTCTTGATGGCTGATAAATTTCAGCATTTCTTTCCAGCCCTGATAATAATTGCCTGCCGTTAAATTGAACGGAACGGCTTGGAGTAATACAGGTTGGAAAAAATAGCTTTCAACTTGTTTTTGTATGATTTTTGCCAATTGTTTGCTTGCCACATCAGCGCTAAAATAGAAAATGGATCCAATTTTTCGGAGATGTTGCAGCTTATAGCAATCAGACACGCTCAAACTTTGGTCATTATAAAGCTTGCGTATGGCTTGCCTTAATTCTATCGTTTCCATAATTTATAATCTTAATAATTAATTTTGAACATAAAAAAAGTTTCTCTCAGATTTAATATCGGGAGAAACTTTTTCCTTTGTTGTTAATAGCTGAGATATGAAATCAAACAGCTATTTTTCACACAAATTCTGTAGTTCCACCAAAATAAACGTAAATTCCATTTGGAAAAACGTTTATGTAAGTTGTAACCATTCAGAGTATCGGGAGAACTTGTAATTTCAGCCAGATTTTTTAGGTCTTGGCAGAAAAATTGTTTGCCGATTGCTCCCAAAGAATTCCACAGTGTGTTAAAGTCTTGCGGGCAGATGTCAAAACTAATGCTTTGGTCGATTGATGATGCCTGGCGTATCTTATATATCCAGTAACTTTGTTTTTGCGGTAAGCAAATAATGGCTTTTTTCTGCGCAATATAGTCACTGACGTTATATGCATACGCGGGTAATCTGTCGACACTGTTGCTCATATGTGTTTTGGCTACCAACCATTTGAATTTTTGAAAGACTTTATCAGCATATTCTTGTGAGGTCCAAGGTGCTAAATCTTCAATATAGGCAATTTGTGCTTTCTTGCCATAATCACTGGCAATCTTGTGCCAAATATCAATTAAGTCGTTCCAGCACTCGTACTCACTGGCTAATACCAGTAAAATATCGGCATCCTTGCATTTCTTGCGATGATAAGGTTCATAAGCTGTTATCAGTTTAGGCGAGATGTTTAGTAAAAAAGCCGCATGGTCCAGCGGACCAATGTCATTGGTAAAACTATACACGTCTAACAGTAACAAGGGAATGTACTTCTCATCATAGTCTTTGATGTCCCTCCTCTTTAACATTAGAGAAGTTGCAGCTTCCGAATCACATATAATCATGCTTTGAGCGGCACATCCTTCTTGCTTTTGCAGATATTGTGCCGAAGTATCATAAATTGCATGTATTACGTCAGCTTGTGTCTTATCTTGGCTAAACAGCGGAGATACCTTGATTATTTCCGGTGATATGTCCGGATATTTGCGAGATATTTCCTTTTGCAGATATTTTACTATTTGCAAGACATTTGCAGGAGCATCCGAAGGAACAAAAATAAATTTGATTTTTTTTAGCCCCTCCAAATCGTAACAGTCTGAAAATTTTACACTCTGGTCTTCATAGATTTTTTGAGCTGCATAACGCAGTCCTTTGCTTTCTCTCATAATTATACTTGTTTATTAAATTAATAAAAAAAATAATAGTTTTTAGGGTTAGTGGTATATCACGTTTTTGGACAAAAACAAGCATTTTTTGATTTTGCTGACCATTTTTTTTAATAAAATAATCTTAAAATTTGCCCATGTGCTTGAGAGGCGAGAGAAAGAGAATTAATAGCTAAAGATTGGCGTGTCTGTAGAGTTAGATATTGTGCAGAAGCTTCATTCATATCTGCTAAAGTTAGTTTATCCGCCCCCTCTTCTAGAACATTGGTTAAAGCAGATGTAAAATCTATTCGGGTTTGAATAATGTTGAATTGAGAACCTAAATCTTCGCTTAAACTCCGTAATTTGCCAATAGCCGATTTTAGAGAATCGATTGATTCGAAAACATCGCTTAAACTTTGCCATAAAACTTCGCTCAAACCAATATTGCTTGATGCAATATCTTTACCTTGAACCAAAATATTATGTTCTCCAGTTTCATTAAAGTTTATTTTTAAGCTGTCCCCTTTGAGTAAATTAATACCTTTATAAGAGCTATCTTTTAAGAGCTGGTCATATTGATTTAACGCATCATTAAATTGCTGATTATATGACGCTAAGGCTTTGTTATCTTCTAAAGAAGAGGAAAAATTGATTTCATTTGCCGGTAATTTCCAATTGGATGTTTGTGTAATGGTGAGCTTTTGCGCTATATTGTTTGCGCTTATATCGTTCGCTGTAGAGGTTGAGGTGTTTTCATCGTGGTAATTTTTTTGTACTACATACCATTTGGATGGTCCTCCCTTGTCGCTCAATGCTAATTTTGCACCTTGTTCAATTTCTATGGTATTGCTTCCTGCACTTGTATTATAGGTGTTATAAATACCTGCATAGTATGTATTTAAATATACTTGGGCAGAATTTTTGATTGTTATTGTATTTCCGCCTGTCGTTGCTGTTTGTATGCCTGCTGCCATAACTGTGGATATTTGGAGCTTACCATAAATGTTAAAGCGAGAATTTTTAAATGCATATATTCCAGTTGCCGACTGCCCCTCAGTATAGATGTTTGTTGTTGTATTTTGTTCGATGTTAATTACAGCACTTGAGTGTGCGAGCATTCCATATCCATATTTGCCGTATGTGTGGATATTTAATTTTGTTCCCGCTGTGATATTACAAATTGAATTGCTGGCGGTATACAGAGCACTGCCATAATGTCCGGAGACGCTCATGTTTATGTTTCCGCTGATATTTACAGTTGATGTATCTTTCGAATAAATGGCTCCGCGTACGTTGCTGTTCGTATCATCATCATTAAATTGAGCATTTATATCTAAGTTATGCAGATTGGTTGTGTTATTTGCTCCGGCGATATAGACGGCAAAAGCTTTTCCTCGTTGAAGCGAATTACTATAATTAATACTTAAATCAGATAGTTGGCAGTTTTGTTGTGATATGTTAATCATCGTGCCGTCGGCTCTGGTATCCGTAGCTGTTATGGATGAAAATTTGCCAATGTCGCTATCAAAATCACCAAAATATCCAACTCCGACCAACTTTTGATTGGCTTTTAATTCCAGCCCGCCGGATGTAGAGATATCTCCTAAGTCAATTACCCCATAGATGCAGATTGTTTCCTTATTCGCAGCTATTGCATTTCGCAATTCTTCGGCAGTGGTGACAACCGCGCCGTTGGCTCCTACCAGATTTTCGAAATATTCTTTTGCGGGAATATTTCGAGCTTTGGTTCCGGCTTGATTCGTTATGGCTTCCATTTGCTCTAACAAATTTAGTGCCGTATCGACGCCGGTATTTGCAGCTTGAATGGTTTGTATTCCCTGCTCCATACTATTTAGCAAGTTTAACAAATCGGCCGCTCTGTTGGTGAGAGACGTTGCCTGATAGTAGCTGGATGGATTATCTATGGCAGAATTTACTTTTTTGCCGGTAGACAGAATAAGCTGCATATTATCTTGCTGAGCACTGATATTACGCAGGCTAAGTAATGTATTTCTCATTGAGGCGTTAAGAGATATCATCATCTTACACCTCGCAAAATATAATAATTAAAGGCACGTTGATAATAATTAAAGGCACTTTTAAACACAACAAAACCTTCCGTTCGTTTGAACGAAAAGCATAAAATCCCTTTCACGGGGCTATGTTTCAATTCTTGAAACAACATTTCTTGTTGTGCCTTTTCTTTTTAGTACTAAAAATCTACGGTTAATTACTCCGTACTTTTTCAGCTTAGCAAATTTCCGTAAATTAAATGTTAATCTGAAAGTAAAAATATCTTTTTTATGTGATTGATTTTAAAATAAAAAAACGCCGGCGTTTACCGGCGTTTGCGGCTTTCTTGTCTGTTATAGTAAGCGACTTTTCTCTATAGCTGCTTTAACAAATGATACAAACAGCGGATGAGGATCAAACGGTTTGGACTTTAATTCAGGGTGAAACTGTACGCCGATAAACCATGGATGATCCGGACGTTCAACAATCTCAGGCAGTCGGCCATCGGGAGATTTGCCGACGATTTTCATTCCTGCCTTATTGAGCGCGGGTTCATAAGCCATATTTACCTCATAGCGGTGACGGTGTCTTTCAGAGATTTTATCCGTGCCGTAGATTTTATAAACTAAAGAATCAGGCGACAGAACGCACTCATAGGCACCCAAACGCATGGTGCCGCCCAAATCTCCGTCTTTGGTGCGGATTTGCTTTGAGCCTTCTTTGTTCCACTCGGTCATCAGACCTATAACAGGCGTGCAATTTGAACCGGCAATTTCCGTGGTGTTGGCATCGGAAATACCTGCAATGTGGCGCATGGTTTCAATAACAGCCATTTGCATACCAAAGCAAATGCCTAAAAACGGTAATTTATTCTTTCTGGCATATTCAATTGCCAATATCTTGCCTTCCGTCCCTCTGGCACCAAAACCGCCCGGAACCAAAACCGCGCTGACATCGTTTAAGTGAGCGGCAGCTCCGTCCTTTTCAATGTCTTCAGAATCAATCCATTTGATTTTAACCTTATAGTGGTTAGCAATGCCGCCGTGGCTCAAGGCTTCGCCCAAAGATTTATAAGCCTCAAGAAGTTGAGTATATTTACCGACCACGCCAATGCGGACTTCGCCTTCCGGGTGGGCAATAATATCAACGATTTTTTCCCATTTGCTTAAATCGGCCGGTGCCGGGTTTTCAATCCCAAAATATTTGCAGACTTGGGCATCCATCCCCTCTTTGGAATAAGCAATCGGAACCTGGTAGATATTGGCGGCATCTTTGGCGGCAATTACGTTTTCTTCACGGATATTGCAAAACAGTGCAATCTTGCGTTTTTCGTTTTGCGGAATATCCATTTGCGTGCGGCACAACAACATATCCGGCTGAATTCCATATTCTTGTAGCTTTTTTACCGAGTGTTGGGTCGGTTTGGTTTTGAGCTCGCCTGCCGTCGGAATATAGGGCAATAAGGTCACATGGATAAACATGGAGCGGTCGCGTCCTACCTCATAAGCCAGTTGGCGAATCGCCTCAAGATAAGGTTGTCCTTCAATATCACCAACCGTTCCGCCGATTTCGCACAAAACAAAATCTTCGTCGGTTATATCTGACAAAATAAAGTCTTTAATTTCGTTGGTAACATGCGGAATAACTTGAATTGTCGCGCCCAAATAGTCACCATGGCGTTCTTTATCAATGACTCTTTGATAAATTTTTCCGGTGGTAACGCTATCTGTTCTTTTGGCCGGAACGCCGGAAAAACGCTCATAGTGCCCTAAATCAAGGTCGGCTTCGGTGCCGTCATCTGTTACATAGACTTCACCGTGTTGATACGGGCTCATGGTGCCGGGGTCAACATTTAGGTAAGGGTCAAGTTTGCGAAGTCGAACCTTAAACCCCCTCGCCTGCAACAGTGATGCCAGCGAAGCTGAGGCCAAACCTTTTCCGAGAGAGGAAACGACACCGCCGGTGATGAATATAAATTTTGGTTGTGTATTCATTGTGTTAGTCATTTTAGTTTATCCTTGATTTTCCCTTATTTAAAAGTGACAAAGGCACCTTGGTTGAAGGTGCCTTTTATTTTTGAGAGTTTGTTCATCTGCTATTCCGCTGCTACCGGTGCTGATGGTGCGCTGGGCACGTTATCTGCCGCCGGAGCGGTCTCTAAAATTGAGGTAGCTTTCGGTTCTGCACTCTTATATAGCAGTGAGAGCGAAAGGCTGGTGATAAAAAACAGAGTGGCTAAAATAGCGGTCAATCGGGTTAAGAAGTTGCCGGTTCCTCTGGCACTCAATATACTGTTTGCGCCACTACCGCCACCTAAACCGTCTAATGCACCGCCGCTGGAACGCTGCATTAAAATTACGCTCACCAAAAATATTGCTATCAACAAATGGATAACCAACAAAACCGTTTCCATTATTTATTCCTTTCGCATCTTATCTGTTATTTTTAATTTGTGCTGATATTAACAGCAACCTGCGTTTTTGGCAATACCTAAAAAGTCAGCGGCTTTTAAGCTTGCTCCGCCGATTAGGGCGCCGTCAACATCTTCTAAGCTCAAAAACTCTTTGGCATTGCCCGGTTTTACGGAACCGCCATAGAGAATTCTCATCTTTCCGGCTTGAGCTTTACCTAATTTTTTAGCTAAGGCTTTACGAACTGCGGCATGAACTTCTTCAACATCTGCCGGAGTCGGAGTCTTACCGGTACCAATAGCCCAAATCGGTTCATAAGCAATAACCGTATCGGCGGCCGTCGAATCTTCGGGTACGGAACCGGCAATTTGAGAAGTGCATACATCCAAGGTCTTGCCAGAATCGCGTTCCGCCTCAGATTCGCCAATGCAAATAATGGTTTTTAAGCCGTTTGCATGAGCAGCTTTTGCTTTCTTTGCAACGATTTCGTTGGTTTCGCCATGGTCGGCACGACGTTCGGAGTGACCCAAAATAACATAAGAACAGCCGATTTCTTTAATCATGGCAGGGCTGATGTCGCCGGTGTGGGCGCCTTTGTTCTCCCAGTGGCTGTCTTGTGCGCCGAGAGCTACTTTTGAACCTCTTAAGGTCTTTTTGACAGAAGTCAATAAAGTAGCCGGAGGACAAATCAAAAATTCACATCCGGGTTTGCCCAGTTTTTTAACTTCTGCAACGATTTCTTTTGCTAATTCAACACCTTCGGACAGAAGACCATTCATCTTCCAGTTGCCGGCAATGAGTTTTTTACGAGCCATTTTCTTCATCCTTTTAAAATTTATGTTTATTTTGAGCTTTTTCTATCACAGCTAAAAATTTTTTTCCAGTATAAAAAACTTTTCAACATTAATATTTAAGTCATTGCATAAATTATTAAAATTGCCATATAATTGCTCAGTTTTAAAAGTATAACAGTTGTTATAGGATTTTTTTGGTTATGATGAACAAATTTAGAAGACTTCAGGAAACATGGCTTTCCAAGTTTATTTTGATTTTAACGGCTCTCAGCTTTATGTCTCTGTTTGGCGTATCGGGCTATATGGGTAGCGTCGGTAAGAACAAACCCGTTATTAAAGTAGATGAGTATGAGGTGTTGCAGAGCGATATTGCTCAGAGATTGGAGCAACAAACGCAGCTTGCCAAGGGACTTTTCGGCGATAATCTCGATATTAATGACAATATTAAAAATGCCATGTTACAAGGAATTGTTCAAAAAGCCTTAACAGATACAATTATTCAAAAAACCGCCGATGTACAAAATATTAATATCAGCGATAATCTGGTACGCAAAATTATTTATTCTCAGGCGGAATTCTTGGATGCAAACGGAAATTTCGATTTGCAAAAACTCAGACGTGTTTTGGCCGCAAGCGGTTGGACCGAAAAGCGCTATATTGACAGCTTGAAGTTGGATATTATTAAACAGCAACTTATTCAAAATCCTGCAGACTATATGCATGTACCTAATATTTTGGCAAAATATTTAACTCAAGCAGAAAACCAAAAACGTATTTTTAAATATGTTAAAGTTGATCCTGCAAAAGTTAAAATCGATCGCGAGATTTCACAAGACGAAATTGAGCAATATTATGAAGATTTTAATGCTGAGTTTGTTGCTCCGGAAGAAAGAGATGTTTCATTTATTGTTTTATCGACCGATGATATTGCCGCTAAAATAAATATCAGCGACGCTGATGTGGAGGCTTATTATCAGGAAAATATTGCTCAATTTGAAACACCTGAAACCAGAGACGTTTTGCAAATGGTGTTTGATAGTGAAGAAACTGCACAAAAAGCAAGCCAAGCTCTTAAAGAAGGTCAAGATTTTTACAAAGTTGCCAAAGAACTGGCCGGACAAGATAAATCTGCCACAGATTTGGGATATGTTTCTCAAGATATGTTGATTGCAGATATGGCAGAACCTGTTTTTGCAGCTGCAAAAAATGATGTCATCGGGCCGGTTAAATCCGAAATGGGATGGCATTTGATGAAAGTTGTCGGTATTAAGTCCGGGGCAAAAATGGATAAAAATAAAGCCAATAACAAAATTGTAGATACTCTTCGCAAAGACAGAGCTTATGAAGAAGCTTATGAAATTTCTTCACAAATCGAAGACAAAATCGGTGCCGGTGCAACCTTAGCCGATATTGCCAAAGATATGAATGTTAAAGTTTATGAAGTCAAAGGTTTGAGCGAAGACGGAAAAGCTAAAAGCGAGCCGAAAGCATATGCTTCTTTGCTTAAAAGTAATGATTTTGTTGATACCGCCTTTTCATATAATGTTGATGAGGTTAGTCAAGTGGTTGAAACAAATGACGGATTTATGGTCTTGAAAGTTAATGCCATTCGGGATGCCCATCCAAAGACAATTGATGAGGTTAAAGGAGAAATCGAAGCCCTTTGGGAGACAAATGAAAGAAGTGCAATTGCTCAAGAAATCGTTAATGACGTGATGCATGATTTGGAAACCGGCGAAGAGATTGAAAAAGTTGCTGCACGCAACCAACTAGCTCTTCTGAAAACGGAGCCTCTCACCCGTAATAAAAATTTTGAGGCAATTGCTCCGAACGTTATGTTGGAATTGTTTCAAGAAACAGCCGGTATGCCTAAGTTGATTAATAATGACGGTGTTCAAATCATTGCCGTTGCAACAGATGTAGCTTCAACTGTAAAACCTTCTCAGGAAGAAATTGATACGGTTGCCAGAAAAGCAAAAATGGATTTAACTAACGATTATGCTTATACCTTAATTGAGGATTTTGGCTCAGATTATGATGTCAGAGTTAAATACCGCCTCTTAGGATTAGCTGATTAATTAAATCAGAATTTATGTAATTGAGAGAGCACTTCGGGTGTTCTCTCTTTTTTTATTTCGGAAATTGACAAAATCAAAAAATCATAATATAGTTCTGCCGAATTATGTATTTTTGTGTTTATTAATCTAAACTTTAAAATTTATGGAAAATTTTGATTTGTTAATGTTGACTTTGATTGGCTTGATTTCGATTGTCTTATTTCGTAATCAGCTTATCTCGGTTGTTTGGAAAATATTTTATGCTAATCTTTCGGATGAAAAGTTGGAACAAGTCGTTCGAAAGGAATATGAAACTTATGAATCAGACCGCAGTGCCTACAATGAAGAGGGGCTTACTTGGCTTTTGCAAATGGCTCAACATCTGCAAATTGTTTGGAAACACAAACAATTTTCTGGGGTGGGTCATTCTTTGAAATCTCATTTTGACAAGAATCAGGTGCTTTCATACTGGAAAAATGCGGAAGAAAATCTTATTTCGGAAATAAATCGTCGTAAATATTTTAATGCATTAACTTAAAACTAAAAAGCCATGAAAATTTTATTTATTATTGTATTAGTTGTCTTAGGGCTATACTTTATTTTATTTTATGTTTGGCCATGGAGTTTTGCCGTGTATTTGCGGTGCATGTCCATGCGCGACACAGAGGCTTATTTTCTTAAGCTATACCGCAGATATTTGGAACAACCTCGGAATTTTAATGATCATGAGGTTTGTAATATTCGAGAAGTCGCTCAAGCTTCGTGTGCCGTTTGGCGTGAGGCAATTGATGCCGCTAAACAAGATATGGCTACTGAAACCGATGCTCAGGAGCTGGACTATATTGAACGAGAAATTGCTTATTGCACTCAAAAAGTTAAGTTCTGGAGCGAAGCTATTGATATTTTGGATAAAGAAATTGCAAGAAGACAATATTTTAACACTTTTTGCAATTAATTAAAAAAAAGAGCCGATTTGCATATCGGCTCTTTTGCTTGTATAACTTAAAAATTGTATAGATCAGACCCTATTTCGCCGGCTTTTTGACAAAGCGGGTAATAATAAAAATATGTGCTGACTATTAGTAATGATACGACCGGAACTGCCACTTTTTCAAACGGAAAATGTGCATGTCCGCCATTTTTGGCTTTCATCCATTGATAAAAATCAGACGACCAAATCATTACAAATGCGCCAACAATGGTGCTGAACAAAAACGGATCTATATAAAAGATGCCAATCACCTGAGCATTGTAGGGAATTTCGCTGATATAAACGAATCCTATCATTGCAACACTGATTATCTGTATTAACCAGTCCCTGCCCTTAAATTGCCAACCTTTGGAATCAAACCATTTAATTGTCCAAAAACCAATCATGACTAGCATAGCACCGGCCCAAACGCCTACCACGCTGTCATCTACCCCTAATTGTCTGGCAATTTCAAGTGAGGCTCCGACAGCAACCGTGCAAACGGCGCAGGCCGGATTGGCATAGGCTGTGGATACAACAAAGATACTTAGCAGTAATACCAATATTAAAGTCATTTTTTACCCTTTCTAATATATCAATATCTATATGTAATATAAATACTATGTATTAAAACAGTCAAGTATATTTCTTGCTTTATTTTATTATGTTCTTTTATGCCTTTGAATCAAGAGGCTTTTCTTGGTTATCCTGCTTTTTATTTTGCTCTCTGAGATAGCGTTTGGCAATCTTGAGTGCGTTTTCAAATGTTGAAGCTGCCGATATGGTATGGTAGTCTATTCCTTCTTCCAAGAAAACCTGGTGTAAAACACGATGCGGTTGCTTCTTGACATTGGAAAAGATAATCTTTGTTCCGGCTTGGCGATATTTTTTTACAAACTCAACAATGATGTTTGCTCCGGTTGCATCAACCACAGGAACATATCCCATCCGCAAAATAAGTACCTTGGGGGCATCGTGTATGCTTTTGAAAAAGCTTGATACTTGTGATGCTCCGCCAAAGAACAACGGGCCGGATAGCCTTAATGACATAACGCCTTTTTCGTTTAAGACGTCGGTTAAATCGCTTCCGCCGCCGTTGTCTTGCAATACTGTTTCATCCGTTTCAATTTCTATTTCTTTGCTCATACGATGCATAAAAATAATACTAGCCATAATAAAGCCAACGGATATGGCCGTATTCAAATCGACTAAAACTGTTAAAGCCAATGTGGTCAGCAAGGTATATCTGTCGCCTCTCGGCCCCATGACTAATTTATATATTTTTTCTATATTCATCATATTCCAGCCGACTATTATTAGGACTGCAGATAAGCAGGCCAACGGAATGTATTTGGCTGCCGGAGACAACAGCAACATAAACAACAATAAAAAGACTGACTGCATTATTCCGGCTAAAGGCGATGAGGCATGCGCCTTAAAGTTTGTGGCTGTACGCGCTATTGCCCCTGTTGCCGGAACACCCGTAAACAATACACAAGCCAGATTTGCTACACCCTCACCTATTAATTCGGCATTGGAATTGTGATTATCACCGCTCATACCATCGACTACCGTTGCACTCAGCAAAGATTCAATGCCAGCCAGAAAAGCTATGGTTAAGCCGCTCGGAATGACCTTAAAAAATAAATTCCAATCAAAATTGGGTAATTGCGGAGCCGGTAAAAAATGCGGGATTCCTCCGAATTTGTTGCCAATCGTTTCAATATTTAACCCAAACAAGGCAACAATTAACGTTGCTCCGACTACGCTGATTAAATATGCCGGAAGTTGAGGCTTGCGTTTTTGAATATAAAATATAACCGCAAAAGAAAATAGTGATATGATTACAGAACTTGGTGTTACTTTATCTAAATTATGAAAATATGCATTCCATTTGGGCAAAATTTCAGCCGGTATGTTGTCTATTTGTAGGCCCAGCAAATCTTTTACCTGCGTAGAAATCAGCAATAAGCCGATACCTGCCGTAAAACCAACCACAACCGGATAAGGTATATATTTGATATAGGTGCCTAATTTTAGGTATCCGGCAAGTATTAACGTTAGTCCGGCAACAAGCATGGTCATTGCTAAGCCGTCATAGCCGAATTGCTGCATCACGCTGAAGATTACCACAACGAAAGCTCCGGTCGGTCCGCCGATTTGGTAGCGGCTTCCTCCCAACAAAGCAATAAAAAATCCGGCTACTATTGCCGTATATAATCCCTGAGCCGGTGTTACACCTGAGGCTATGGCTAATGCCATTGCCAAAGGAATTGATATTACGGCTACGGTTAAACCGGCAATGCAATCGCGTTTGAATTTTGTTAAATCATAGCCTAAGCGTAATCTTTCTACTAATTTCGGAGTGAAATTGGCTCCATAATATTTAACGAATTTCTTTAATAAAGCTTCCATCTTTCTGACTCTCTATCTTTTTCTTTGTTCTTGTTGTTTTTTTAACCGCAATAGAACTACAACTTTTTTATTTGGCGTCAAGTGTTTATGCACAGATAATTTCATTTTTTTGGGCTTGTTTTTTATTTGTAATTTTTATATTGTGCTTGCGGAGAATTGAATGAGAGACTTAATACGTAAAGCAGAAACAACACATAAGCTTGAAAAAGAAGAACTTGTCTTATTGCTGAAAGACAATGCTTATCAAGAAGAATTATTTAAGGCCGCCGACAGAGTTCGTCATCAATATGTCGGCGATGCAATTTATTTACGCGGTCTGATAGAGTTTTCAAATATATGTAAAAATAATTGTTGCTACTGTGGATTACGTAGAGATAATCGTAAACTTAATCGCTATCGTTTGAGCCTCCAAGATATTGTCGATGTGGCTCAAAAAGGAAAGGCTTTAGGACTGAAGACTATTGTTTTACAGTCCGGTGAGGATTTATTCTTTTCTAAAGATAAATTGGTTGAAATTATAAAGGCCATTAAATCCTTGGGTTTGGCTCTGACGTTGAGTATCGGGGAAAAGTCAAAAGATGAGTACTTAGCCTATAAGTCGGCCGGAGCTGACCGATTTTTACTCAGAATCGAAACGACCGATAAATCTCTTTATCAAAAATTAGATCCCGGCATGGATTGGAATGAGCGTAAGATTTGTTTGGACAACATCAAAGCCGCCGGTTTGGAAGTAGGCTCCGGGTGTTTGGTCGGTTTGCCGGAGCAAACGGTGTCCTCTCTTGCCGATGATATTCTGTTTTTTAAACAAATTGATGCTGATATGATTGGAATAGGTCCCTTTATTCCACATGCAGATACGCCGTTGGCAAAATGTTCTGCCGGAAGTTTTGATTTATCATTAAAAGTTATGGCTTTAACCCGATTATTGCTCCCAGATATTAATATTCCGGCAACAACGGCTATGGAAACCTTGGAAAAAGATGGGCAAATTAAGGCTTTGCAGTCAGGCGCGAATGTTTTAATGCCTAATATAACCCCTGATATATATCGAAAATTTTATCAACTTTATCCCGGAAAGTCCGATACTAATTGTGCTTCGAATACATTATTAACCGATTTTGAAAGTAAATTCAAAAAAATCGGCCGTGTAGTTTCATCAGACTATGGTTCAAGTTTACATTTTAAGCATAAAAACTTGAATAAAGACATTAACAACTTTGATTAATGCTCTTGAAAAATAATATTTATTGTTTTACACAAAGAGCCAAAGTGAGGAAATATGTCAGAATATGTAAAACAGCTAAAAGCTTATGTTAAAGATATTGCCCGATTGGCATTGCCTATCACAACTGCTTTTGTGGCCATGGGATTAATGGGAATCGTGGATACGATGATTGTTGGTAATTATAACACCGATCAGTTAGCCTATATTGGTTTAGCAAATTCTGTGTTTGTTGTGTTATTTACAATTCCCATAGGTTTGCTGCAAGGCGTGTTGATTAAATCCTCACAAAAGTTCGGTGCGCATAAATTTCAATCAACCGGCAAAATTTATCATGAAGGGCGAAAATACTCCTTTCTTTTAGCCGTTATTTTTACTTTGCTTGGAATTCAAGGTGAAACGATTTTGCGCTTACTTGGACAAGATGAAGATATGGTCAAACACGGTGGCGAGGTTTTGCGAATTTTTGTATTTTCCATTCCTTTTATCTTAATGTATGTTAATGCTAATTTCTTTTTGCAATCCATTCGTCGTCCATATGTCGGTATGTACGGTATTATTGCTGCAAATGTATTGAATATCATTATTAATCCGATTTTGGTCTATGGTAAGTTCGGTTTGCCGGAATTGGGCGCTATCGGATCGGCAACATCAACTTTGATTGTGCGTATTTTCTTAGCTGCATATATTCTGTTTTATATTCACAGAATGCGTAAAAATCCTAAACTGAACAAACGTTTTGGTTTGGATAGAAGCTATAGTACGTGGTGGAATGACAGCAAGCGAACCCGCAAAATCGGATATGGCATTGCAATTATGACCATTGCCACCAACGGTTCTTTTTCTTTGGTGAGCACCTTTGCCGGATGGATGGGACAACACACGATGGCAACTTTTGTTATCATGATTAATGTCAGCACTTTGTTGTTTATGATTTGTTTTTCTATCTCTCAAGCAACTTCTATTGTTGTAGCCAATGCTTTTGGTCGAAAAGATCGTAAAGGCATTTTAATTGCCACAAATGCAGGTTATATTATTTCTTTAACAACTATTGTCATCTTGATCACCATTCTATACAGCTTTCCTAATCAAGTTTTTGGTATTTTTACCAATGATGAAAGTGTTATTGGCGTCATTAACGGTTTGTTATTCTATGTCTTGGCAGATTTGTTTATTGATGCCCTACCCTTAAATATTAACGGCGCTTTAAATGGTCGTGGCGATGTTAAAATTCCGACCATTAATCAAGTCATTTCTTTTCTTATTGTAAGAGTTAGTGCTTGTTATTTCTTTGCCTTTACGCTGGGATTTGGCTTAAAAGGATTGCCAATCGGGTTAGCCTGCGGAGGACTGTCTTCACTCTTGCTCAATACACTTCGTTTTGGATACCTTGTCAGAAGGGATAAGATAGAAGGTTTGCATTGATTTGTGCTTTTTTTTGTTTTTTTGTCTAGACATTTGCGAAAAATAATGTTAAACAACGTTACTGTAAATGTCTTATTTTTTCTATTATATGTGTAAAAAGTTCTTTTTGACTGGTCTGGTCGTGGCCGCAGTCTGCTGTTTGCTATCGTGTAATGGCGGACAGGATAATGTTATGAGCCGAGTTCAGTTTGAGAACTACAGCTCTATGAAAGAAGTGAAAGAAGGAAAATCTTTGGACAGAACTAAGTTCGTGTTACCAAAAGATGATTCTTCATTTGGCAAAAAATTGTTTTCCGAAAAGACTATATGCTTTACGGATTACACAACCTCTAAACTTGCCGCCAAGACTTGTACCGCTGTCATTTATGAAAAAGGTGTCAGTATTGAAGTCAATGGTCATAAGAGCTATTTCGATGCTAAAGGTATGGATGCAATTCCTTTCAAAAAGGAGTTTACTCTTACCGCAATGCCTTCGGAAATTCCTGATGCCCCATGGCAACCCGCTGTTATTATCTTGGAAGATGAGACAGATTACTGGATTTATACTTCTTTGTATAACAAAGGGGATTACCATAGACAAGTTCAGCGAATCGAAGGTTGGTGTTGGGGCGTTGCCCGTGCGCAGGGATATAAGTATAAGTCTTTGCGTGTAAATTAATTTGTTTAATTTTTAAAATAATTTTTATGAAAGCTTTTATATATTTTTTGGTTTTGGTTTGTCTTTGCGGTTGCAGCAAAAAACTATCAACTAAAGACTATGTTGTTGAAAAGATGAACAAAGATATGAGCTCGGCCGTGCGTTTCATTCGTTTGACAGAAGCTGATGATACGTTAGATTTGAGCAAATGCCATCCGATTGATTATTTCCGCACACTTACTCCTGCAGGTCGGTATTGTGACATGAGTGAATGTGTGGCTATTCTCTATAAGGAAGGCTTACTCTATTCGGTTAGCGGCAGCGGTGCTGTTTACTTTTTTGATAACAGTATGTTGAAGACCAGATATGGTATTTTTTCGGCTATTCCTACCGATGATAACTATTGGATGCCGGCAACCGTTACATTTGACGAATATGTCGCTGCTTATGAATGTGTTGCCAATAAGACTAATCGTCTTATTTATACGGAAAATATTGATCGGCAACGGCAAAAATTAATAGATATGGGCGTGAAAGATTTTGATCCTTACAGCGTTCCTTTAATTGAACCTAATTAAATTTTAAAATATTATGAAAGCAAAATACTTTTTGACAGGTCTGGTCATGGCCGCTGTCTTGTGTTGCATATCTTGCAGTAACAAAACTAAAACAGAAGAACCCTCAAAGGCAGATCAATATTTGCCGCATGACGAGATAGTTGAACTCGTTGATGATGATGTTTTGACTGTTCTGAATATGTATCGTTATTCAGATGCCAGAACAATCATTAATCACAGAGGAAATTTGTCAAAAGATGATGTGGATTTCGGTTCAACGCATATTTCGCATTATGCATGTTTGTTTCTGACGGAAGATGGCAAATTTCTTCAGGGATTTGTTAACATTTCGACGAGAGGTATTGCTCTTAAGGTTGGAAAATCGTTTTTCTTTTATAACGCTTTGTGTTTGAAAGAACATCCGATGGAGGTAAAACTGTCTTCAGGTATTGTGCTGAAAGATGGTACGGTTCTTCCTGCAAAAGTTGAGGTTAACGGCAAGGATCAGCCTTATTATATGTCAATTGAGAGAAAAGACAATGATGTCTTGACATATAAACCATTGAGAGGTGATTGTGCTGCTATTTCGGTCAGTGTTAAGCAAATGAAAGATTTTTGCAAGGCACATAAGTTGACCGATAATATTGTACCTTTTTTGAAATTTGATGAGGTCAATAAAATTGTGGCAACACGATATTAACTTAAAGCCCCAAATGATGATTTCATTTGGGGCTTTTGTTTACTTGAAATTTATTTGGCTATGAGTTCTTGTACTCTTGCTTTTAATTTTTCCAAAATATCTGATTTGGGCGTATATTTTTCTTCAAAAGGTTCAACCGTGGTCCAACCTAAGTCTTCAAATACGGCTTGGATTTGTTTTACAACACCCGGCTTCCAGCCATATGAGCCAAAGCACATAGCTGTTTTGTTCTTGGGGGCCAAACCATGCATATAAGTTACAAAAGCTGCAACTCTCGGAAACAGTTGATTGTTTAGAGTTGGGTTGCCGATGACAACATATTTGGCATCTAAGAAGTCAACCATAACTTCAGAAACATTTTTAACTGAAAGGCAATGCTTTACAACAGGAATGCCCGCAGCTTGGAATTCGCCCATAATGGTTTCGGCCATGGTAGCGGTTGCTCCCCACATGGTATCATATACAATTACGGCTTTACCTTCATTTTTGCCGCTGGCCCATTTGGCATAAGCGTTCAAAATGGCAGATACTTCTTCTTTGCCGGACCAAATGCACCCATGAGACGGCGCAATCATCTCAATATCTAAGCCCATTGAACCTGCCGTATCCAATGCTTTTTCGGCCTGAGCTCCGTATGGGAACAGGATATTGGCATAGTAGCTCTTTGCTTCTTGCATAACGCAGTCAAACGGTGCGTCTTTGACAAACAATGCATCGGTAGCATAGTGTTGACCGAATCCGTCGTTGGACAAGAGAAGTTTATCTTCTTTAACATAGGTCATCATCGAATCCGGCCAGTGCAACATCGGCGTGGTCATAAAGGCCAAGGTTCTTTTACCAATGTTCAAAGTCTCGCCTGATTTGATGATTTGATAATTCCAACCAGTGGTATCAAAATGTGCTTCCAGAGCCATTTTGCCGGCAGAGTTGGTCACAATCACCGCTTGCGGTGCTAATTTCATTAATTCGGGAATATTGCCGGAGTGATCCATTTCAACGTGGTTGACTACGATATAGCTTATTTTGCTGAAATCGACCACGCTTTTAATGCGGGCAATGTTTTCGTGAGACATATAATATTTTACACCGTCAACTAATGTGATTTTATCATCCATAATCAAATATGAGTTATAGGTTGAGCCGTGCGGTGTGCTGTAGCCATGGAATTCTTTTAAATTCCAATCCTTCACCCCTACCCAATATATGTCTTTTTTGATTTCAACCGCTTTCATGGTTTTCTCCTTTAATATTGTTAAAATGTTGTTATATACATAATCCCTAAAATTGTTCTTGACAATCATAATTTAAAGCTATAAGCAAAAATAATAATCATTATCACTTTTATGAGCGGGTTATGAAATATTCTAAACAAAGAGAGCTTATTTTGAAAACTTTACAAGAAAATGTTATTCATCCGACGGCCGATGAAATATATCATCTTGCGCGCAAAGAAATGCCCTCTTTGAGTTTGGCGACCGTTTATCGTAATCTTAATCAATTAGCCGAAAACCATGTTATTCGCAAGATTGAGAGCTTGGACGGGTCGGTGCATTTTGACCATAACTTGTGTAATCATTATCATTTTATTTGCACTAAATGTCATAAGGTTTATGATGTGCCTTATGACGTTGCTCCCGATTTGGCCAATAAAGTATTGGCTAAGACGGGGTTGTGGGTTGAAAATTTTGATATTTCCTTTAAGGGAATTTGTCAAAACTGCAAAAAATTTAACTAACGTTCTAACAAAAAGGAGAAACAACTATGGAACTTAAAGGCTCTAAAACCGAAAAGAACTTGATGGATGCTTTTGCCGGTGAATCAATGGCTCGCAACAAGTACACCTACTATGCTTCTAAAGCTAAGAAAGAAGGCTATAACATTATTGCCGACAAGTTTGAACAAACTGCTAACAATGAAAAAGAGCACGCTAAAATTTGGTTCAAACTGTTGCATGAGGGTCAAGTTCCTGATACTATGACCAACCTCAAAGATGCTGCCGCCGGTGAGCACTATGAGTGGACCGATATGTATGACCGCATGGCTAAAGAAGCTCACGAAGAAGGCTTTACCAAAATTGCGTTCTTGTTTGAACAAGTTGCAAAAATCGAAAAAGGTCACGAAGAAAGATATAATGCTTTGCTTAACTCTTTGATTGAAGGCAAAATTTTTGAACGCCCGACCAAAGTTATTTGGGAATGCGCTAACTGCGGACATCGTGTTGAGAGCCCGAAAGCTCCTGAAAAATGCCCGGTTTGCGATCATCCGCAAGCTTATTTCTTTGAATTGCAAGAACAATTCTAGTGGTAGCACCACAGGCAGTGGTAGCACCACAGGCAGTGGCCGCGCCACAGGCTAGTGGTTGTACTACCGATTGCTCGTGATAATTTGCAAATTATGATTTAAGCCAAACAAAAACCGTTCAGATGTTAAGTCTGAACGGTTTTTTTTGTTACTTTAAGGTAATTCTAATTGTATCTTTTCCCTGACTGATGCCGTCAAATATTGTTTCAACCACGGAATATAATCCATCAGGATGTTTTACCTTCTTGTCTTTTTCGGAATAATATTTGCCATTTTTGATATAGCCTTTATCTTTTATTTGTAAGGTTATATCCGCCGGCTGCATTGGAAGAACAAGACTATCCATATATTGTTTTGGTAAAGTATCTTGTGTGTTAATTGCTTCCGACTTATGATTTGTTTTGCAAGAAAAAAGTGCAATTGCCGTCCCTATCAGGCACATTGCCATTACCATCGTTTTCATCTATAATAATTTTTAGTTATGCTTTAATATAGTGTTTTTCCTTGAAATCGTCAAATAAAAAAACACCGTCAGCCTTCGCTTAACGGTGTTTTTTTTGTAAAGCACAAGTTATTCTGCGACTTTTAAGTCACCGGCAACAGTCTTTCCTCTTTCGCTCATCAGCTCATAGCTGATTTTTGCACCTTCCTTGAGTGTTCTTAATCCTGCTTTTTGTACTGCAGAAATATGTACAAAGACATCTTGTCCGCCTTCATCAGGAGTGATGAAGCCATAACCTTTTTTGTTGTTAAACCATTTTACTGTTCCTGTTGCCATTATCTTAATCCTTTTCACAAACAGGTTAATACATTTATTATGACTCAAAAATCATAATAAAATTATCCTAGACTTTTCATTTTAATATGCAAGTGATTTTCATCAGTCTTGCAATTCTTTCTTTCGCGATTATATTTGAGGTGTTGATATTCTTGGTTTTACGGAGATAAAAAATTATGAATAAAGTTATATATTCTTTAATGTGCGGTGCTGTTATAAGTTTGTTGGCTACAAATGCAGATGCTTTTTGGCACAGAGATGTTCAGAGAGATACCTCAAATACAACTCAATCTTTTCAAATTGCCGATACCTCTTTAGATAAAAAGGCTGAAAAATCTGATATTAAAGCTCAAAAGGCAGAAAAACACAATCTAAAAGCCATGAAAAAAGCGGCAAAAAAATCACATAGTCAATGGTTAGCGCGCAAGAGTGCAGATATTAATGAAGATTTTGATGAAGCCGTTTATAAAATCGGTAAATCTTCTTTGCCGCAAGAAGTTAAAAATTTACTCCTTTCGCAAGCTAATGAAGATAAAAACTTAGCCTTGAAACAAGCTCAAGAGACCAGTCGCTTACTTGAAAAACAACAAGCCAGCCGCGAAAAATTCAGTATGGCATTGGATGCCGATAAGCAGGCTAAAAAACTCATCAAAAAAATTGATGATATTGTAAAATAGTTCTTAACTTTGTTTAATAATATGGGCCCGGACGTTGAGTTTGGGCTCTTTTTTTTAAAATTTTCTTGGCAAATAAGCAAAAAGTGTTATAGTGGTCAAGCTTTCCGCATTGGGGCGGCGAGCCTTTAATTATGTAATATTAAAAAAGGAATAAACTTATGGGATTAAAAAATACAAGAGCCGGTAATTATCCGGAGTGGTACCAAAATGTTGTCAGTGAAGCAGATATGGCCGAAAACTCATCTTCTCCGGGATGTATGGTAATTAAACCTTGGGGATATGGTATTTGGGAACGTATCCGCGATGTGTTTGATGAAAAAATTAAAGAAACAGATCATGAAAATTGCTATTTCCCGATGTTTATTCCGCTAAAAAAAATCCAAAAAGAAGCTGAACATGTCGACGGTTTTGCTAAAGAAATGGCGGTTGTAACACACTCTCGCTTATCAATGAAAGACGGAAAACTTGTTCCGGATTCAAAACTGGAAGAACCTTTAATCGTTCGTCCTACTTCCGAGGCGATTATTGCCGATTCATTTTCCAAATGGGTAAAGTCGTATCGTGATTTGCCGGTGTTGGTCAACCAATGGGCAAACGTTGTACGTTGGGAAATGCGCCCTCGCCTGTTTTTGAGAACCAGAGAATTTTTGTGGCAAGAAGGTCACACCGCGCACGCAACTGCTAAAGAGGCCGAAGAAGAGACCAAACGTATGTTGGAAGCCTATCGCGATTTGTGCGAAAATACTTTGGCTATGCCGGTGTTGGTCGGTCGCAAACCTGAACACGAAAAATTCCCGGGTGCGGTTGATACTTATTGCGTTGAAGCCATGATGCAAGACGGTAAGGCTCTGCAAGCCGGTACCTCCCACTTCTTGGGGCAAAATTTTGCTAAGTCGGCCAATATTTCCTTTATCAATAACCAAGGGCAATCCGAATATGCTTATACGACTTCTTGGGGCGTTTCAACCCGCTTAATCGGCGGTGTTATTATGACCCATGCCGATGATGACGGTATGGTTGTTCCGCCAAAAATTGCGCCTTATCAGGTTGTGATTGTTCCGGTTATTAAAAAAGCCGAAGATACCGAAACCGTTATGGCTTATATTGCTAAATTGGTTGAAGCTTTGAAGAAAAAGGCGCCGTTTGGTGAAAAAATACGCATTAAAGTAGATAAACGTGACAGAGCCTCGGTTGACAAATTCTGGGAGTGGACCAGAAAAGGTGCGCCGGTCATTTGCGAAATCGGTATGCGGGACGCTGAAGGCCAAAAAGTTATGGTTAAAGAAAGAACCAAACTCGGTACGCAAGAGGGCAAACAAATCGTCGGATTGGATGAATTTGTCAACTCTATTGATGCCCGTTTGGAAAATATGCAAAAAGATATTTTCCTTAAGGCAAAGAAAAGATTGGAGCAAAATATTCGTACAGATATTAAAACGCCTGAAGAATTCAAGAAATACTTCAGCCAATCTAATGTTTGGATTGAGGACGGCACACAAGGCAAAGTTGCTTTTGTTCGCGGTAAGTGGTGTGCCGATCCTGAATCTGAGGCTATTCTTAAAGAAATGAAAATTACAATCCGTTGTATTCCGTTTGACCAAACCGGAACCGAAGGCGTTTGCTTGTTAACCGGCAAACCGGCCACAATGGATGTGATTTATGCCCGTTCTTATTAATTTTATGATAAGTGAGGTTCATATGAAACTTATAGCTTTTAGTTCTTTATTTGCGTTATTACTCATAAATTCAGTTTCTGCTCAGCAAGCTGATCCGGCTTTGATGATTCATGAGCAATTTGCAAAAATAGATACCAATTCGGACGGAGAAATTTCTCAAGAAGAATTTTTGAACTATAAAATGGAAGAAACCAAAAAAGTTACGGCTAAAGTTTTTGAAAAATTAGATACCGATAAAAACGGGGCTATTTCCGAGGAGGAATATTCGCAAATTGTTACGAATATTATGAATCAATTAAAAAAAATAAGTGAAAACTTAAAGCAAGACTAATCTTTCATTAAAATCTTAAGCACCCTTTTTAGGGTGCTTTTTTTATAGTCTCTTTATCTATTTAAATGCCTGGGTGTGAGCTTATATTTATAGCAAAATATATGTGAGGATAGATGAAGATGAAAGTTCTTTTAGGCTATGCAACCGCCCTAACCGCCATTTTCTTTTGGAGTATTAACATTTTAATTGCAAGTTCCTTTGCGCATAGTTTGAGGCCTTTGGAAATATCTGCCGGAAGATGGTGTGTGGCAAGTTTGATTTTGGTGGTGTTGGCGTGGAAAGATATTAAGTTACACTGGAAAATTTTAGTGCAACATAAGTTGCTTATTTTGTGTTTGGCATTAACCGGTGTGGTCTTCACCAATACTTTGGTCTATTATGCCGGACGAACAACAACGGCGATTGATATTGGTTTGCTGGATATTACCGGACCGATTTTCTTGGTCATTTTTACCAGAATTTTTTTGAAAACGACCATTTTTCCAAAACAAATTTTAGGGTTGATGATTGCTTTTGTGGGCGTTGTTTTTATTATTTTAGACGGCAATTTTAAAAACATTACTCAATTTCAATTTGTGCCGGGAAATTTTATTATGCTCTTTAACACCCTTTCGTTTGCGACTTATTCTCTTTTGCAACATAAACGTCCGCCGGAAATTTCACAGACAGCGTTGTTGGCTTGTACCGCCGTGGCCGGTGCTTGTATTCTGTTGCCGCTTATGCTCATTACAACGCCAATGGCAAAATTATCGAGCTTTGATGGTCAAGACTGGGGATTGGTTATTTATTTGGGTGTTTTTAATTCCGTGATTGCATATTTGGCTTGGAACAATGCCTTAACGACACTTGGCAATGTTAGAACCTCTATCATTTATTATTTGCTGCCGATTTTTAGCGGAATCGGTGCTTATTTTGCTTTGGGCGAAAAGCTCTATTGGTATGACATGGTCGGCGGTTTATGCGTTATCGGAGGCATTGCACTTGTGAGCCTCGGAGCTCAAAAAGAGCCCAAATTATCGTCCGCTTCGGCCGGGGTAAGCACGATTAAAAAGTAATTGTTGTGATGATTTCGGATAACACCATTTTCCGCAGACGGTCGGTGTTTTACAATTGGTTATTTGCGGCGTGGTGAAAGGAATATTTTTAATTTTACAATAGGCAAGGTCTGCCATAATTCTTGCTTCCATATATTGTCCATTTATCCCAAATTCATCTGACCAACTGACGTGGCAATTTTTTTCTAATCTTTGGTTTATGTGTTTAAAGATGTTTTGATGTTCAGGCAAAACAAGAGCTTCTTTGGCAATTAGTTTTTTTAAATCCTGAAGAATTTGCGGATTTTTCCACCCGCCGCCAAAGACCAAAAAGTGTTTGGGCATTGTGACGTTTTCCGGAACATATTGCAGCGAGTGAAACATGGTATATGAGCTCAAATATTGAGCCGTCCGCAAAATATCCCAAGGCGTAAATCCTTGCAAATCGGGTAAATGATACCAGGCCGGGTCGGAAGACTTTGGCGGCGGTAGCAGGTAATAATTCTCTCCTTTCGGGGTTTGTGCCGCATTGTCAAACAGGCGTTTCAGAATTTCAGGATTTATGGTTCCTTGACTGCCGTAAAAGCCGTTTCTATCATAATTTTTTTTGAAGAACTTTTGGGTCAGCATATCGGAAAAATGGTTAAAAGGTCCGCTGTCCCACCCTAACACAACATTTTCACCGTTTTGGTTTTGGCTGATAATGGAAAGGTTGCCGGTGTTTCCGCCATTGCAGAAAGCAAATTCGGTTATGCCTTGCGCCTTGAGCGAGGCGGCCAAATGTGCATTATGCATAGGGGCAAGAGGTGCGCCCTCCCCGCCGTTGAGCATATCATCGGAGCGAAAGTCATAAATGACCGGCAGAGACGTTAAATCTGCCAACAAATTCGGATTGCCGACTTGGATGGTATAGGCTTGAGAAGTGCCGGCCAAAGATGGCGGCAAATGCCCGCAAGTTTGGCCGTGAAAACCAATGGCGGCAATATCTGAGTCGTTTATTTTAGCTCTTTTAATTACTTCGTTGACAGCCTTAGCCACAAGAGTTGTATATTCATTGATTGTTGAGATAAACTCTTTGGTTTGTGCAATTTGCGTGAGAGATTGAGGATTGTCTTTCAACTGGTCTTTTATGTGCTGAATTTTTTTACGCAGAGAATTGGAATAAGGAAGCGTCAGTCCTTGGATGTCTTTAATATTATCTTCTGAAAATTGTGTTAAAACCACATCAACCGCATCCAACGAATTTCCGGTCATTACGCCTATGGTTTTTATACTCTCCATAAAAAAAGTCTCCACATCAATTATGATATGGAGACCAGTATAGAAGTTTTTTGTTTAATTCTTTATTAACAGCCCAGTCGTGCCAAACATTCGGTATCCCAGCAACCGACAGTGCTTATGTTATGAAGGTTATGAACATAATTTATGAACTCGCGCTTAAACACTTTGATATCACCAAAGCCTTGTTCAATATAAGCCGCGGCGGCAATATCGGCATAAGTTTTGGCATCAGGATGGATGGAGGCCAAAACATTGAGTTTTTTTATCATGAGTTGTTTGTATTTGAAATTATCTTTGCCTAAAACTTTAATGGAGCTTATTTCTTCCATGGTTTTACGAATGCTCTCGGCATTGCGTCCGATTTGAAAACGTGCCAGGCTGGCATCATAATTAACCAAGGCATCAAAATTTTTGATTTTATTGACAACACTTCCAGCTTCTGCTTGAGGATATTCTTGGGTGAGAGTTTCTAACAATAGGGAGAAGATGTGACCCTTATTTTTTTTGACTTCGTCTATTTTTTTTATAAAGACTTCGCCTTTTGTTTCCTTTACCAGAGCTACCATGTCAACACTCCTTTTATTCATAATGATATTCTTGTTTTTTATAGGTTTAGTATACCATATTCTCCTCCCTCATACAACATAATTTTGTAACAAAACTGAAATATTTAATATGAAGTTAGTTCTGTGGACGTTTGTTCGTTTTTAATTGTTTATTTACTGAATGTGTGTATTCTGTAAGGCAGGAGTATTGAATGACACATATTTGCTTTTCATCTGAAATTTATCACTTAGACCCTAAAGATTTAATCGTTTTGGCAGATAGCAACACTGAGTTGAAGGCTGACTGTAAAGATAAAGTTGTGGTGCTTATCGGTGAAAGAGAACTCTATAATGACACAAAGCCTGTGATTAAGGATACGCTGCTTAAAGGACGTGAACTGGTTAAAGATGCAATTGCGCAAAATGTGCCCTTTATTCCGGTGAGGATTGCTTTTGTTTCCAGAATTCGTCGGTGGGATTTTTTGTCGCCGCTTATTAGAGTATTAAGATACAAGCACAAAGCCTATTCCAGCAATATATACCATATTGATCCCTTTGAAATAAGAAAGCTTAAAATTGAAAGAAGTTTCAGAACGCCCGAGAATGCTTATCAATTTTCTAATCCCAAATATCAAATGCCGGAAATTGAGCGCAAAAAACTTTATAATAAGCTTAAAGAAAGTATGCAAAAAAACGGATATGATGATAATTTTCCTTTAGATATTATGTTATGCCGAAACTTAGGCATTCAAGATACACTCAATCAAGGACATCATCGTATGGGAGTGGCTATTGATTGCAACATTCATCGGGTCTCGGTCATGTTTTGTGCTGCCGGACAGGCTCCGAAATTCTTACATCCTTTATTCAGATGTTGGGCTAAATTTAATTTATGGTGCAAACATATTTTGCAAGATTGATGATAATATGAAAAAAATTGTACATATTTCAAACTTTAATCTTATTCGCTTGAAAGGCTGCTTTCAAGTCGGATTTCCTTTTAAGATTTCTAACGGTCTGATACGCAACGGATATTCGGTGCTCAACTATCCGGACAGAGATTTGTGCCGGATGTTTGGGTTTGGGCATATGAATTTTATCGGTAAAAGGCGGCTTAACCAACATTTGATTAATTACTGCAAGGTGGTGGAGCCGGATGCCTTATTTATCGGGCATGCCGATTTGATTAGCAATGATACAATTGGGGAAATTAAAAAACTTTTTCCTCATTTGAAAGTGTTGCAATGGAGTTGTGACTGGATTGTTCCGGGGTTTGCAGAACGCAATATTCAGGCTGTGGCAGAGCGCGCGAAAGTGGCGGATGTGACATTGATTAGCACCGGAGATAAAAAACTCCTCAGTCAATTTAGAAGACAAGGCACAATCGTCGGCTATGTTCCAAATATGGCTGATGATAGTTTGGAAACGGGACGTGCTTTTGAAAAAGAAGAACTGCCTTTTGATATGATGCTATGTGCTACAACCGGCAAACGTCAATTTTGCGGACAAGATGAGGATTTGGATAAGATCATTGACGACACAAACCAAAAGGTTCCTAATTTAAAATGGAAGTTGGCCGGAATTAAAGGTGCTCCTGCCCTCAATGGTTATGAATATATCAGAGCTTTGCAAGAAAGTGCCATGGGCTTTAATTTGAGTAGGTTAAATGATGTGTATTTGTATAGCTCGGACAGAATGGTGCACTCAATGGCTAACGGGCAACTGGTGTTTTTTGATAAACGAAACGGTTTTCAAGCTTTGTTTAGCGATAAAGAAGCTGTCTTTTATGAAACGCCGGAAGAATTTTTTGATAAGGTGAAATTCTATAAAAACAATCCTAAAAAACGTATGGATATTGCTGCAGGCGGTTTCAAAAAAATTCACAATGAATTCAGCAATGTTAAAGTTACAAAATACATGGCAGATGTGTTGTTTGATGAAAAGTTTAAAGCCGATAAATCTTGGCAGATTTTGTTAAAGGATTAGAAATGTCTTATAATCACGATGAAGCACTCAAGTTATTAGATAAATTCTATGAAAAAAACGCTGATGTTTTAACCTCGGATATGCGTAAGGCGGCAGAATTTGCGCTTGAGGCGCATAAAGGTCAAGTCCGCAAAATCGATGGTTCGCCTTATGTTGTTCATTTGTTTGATGTGGCAGAGATTTTGCTTAATACACATGCATCCGAAAATTTGGTGATTGCCGGTATTTTGCATGATATTTTGGAAGATACGCCACAGACGGATAAAGATATTTTGGCCTTGTTTCCAACGGCAAAAGGGCAAGAAATTTTACGCATCATTTTAGCCGATAATGAAAGCGACAAATCCGCCTCTTGGCTGGAGCGCAAAACCGAAACAATTGCTTATGCTCAAAATTCGGATGATGAAGAAGGGTTGCTCCTGATTTGTGCCGATAAAATTTCTAATCTTGCCTCCTTGGTGGCCGGTATGGAAGTCGGCGGCGAGTTGGTGTGGAAGTATTTTAACAGCCCCAAAGACAAACAAATTTGGTATTATGATTCCCTACTCTCCGTCTTTGAGAAAAAACTGCTCAATTATCCGCATTTAATCCGCAGATACCAAAATTTGCTTAATTTAATTGCCTAGTATCTTATTAATTGATTGAGTATCGGGTCTTGATCCAGTATCTGCAGGGCGCGAGCAAAACTGTCTTTTTCAGATAATATGGTATAGAAATTTGACTTGATGCTCGGAGCCATTTGCAGTGCCTTTATAAACTCTTCTTTTGACAAAGGATCTTGCTGAACATAGGCAAAAAAGCCGGTGGCCGTTAGTATATCTCTTAGACCTGAAGTGCTCGGATTGTTTTGCAAAAGAGCACATAAGTAAGTGGCGATGCCGACTTGAAGGCCATGCATTCTGGGGCGTTTTGAAATAGCATCAAGCCCGTGAGAAATCAGGTGTTCAGACCCGCTGGCCGGACGCGAACTTCCGGCGATTTCCATGGCAATACCGCTGGTGAGCAAAGAGTTGACCAAACTTCTTTGAAAAGATTCCGCGTTAATATCCGTACTATGTTTGTTAAACAACAGCGTCAACGAGTTATAGCTCATTAGTGAGGCGAAGTCGTTATAACGGTCAAGTTTTTTTTCGGCGGCTTGTTTCCAATCATATAGTGCGGTGATTTTGGAGACCATGTCCCCTATTCCCGAATAAAGGCAAATTTGCGGGGATTCTTTAATAATATCCAAATCAACCACCACGCCAAAGGGAATACTGGCTTTGACGGTTTTTCTCTTGCCGTTGACAATCAAAGATGAGTTCGGGCTGCAGAAACCATCATTCGAGGTGGAAGTTGGGACTGATACAAACGGAATTTTTAGTAAGTGAGCACTGAATTTGGCAAAATCAAGCGCTTTGCCGCCGCCGATGCCAAGGATAACATCCGTGGCCTTGGGCAAATTAAATGTCACTTTGGTGATTTCTTCAATGTTAATAAACTGAATATCTTGTTCGTGAACAATCGAGACATTGTTATCGCTCAACCCCGGATAGAGCTTATCACCCAGCAGGGCTTGCATACCCTCGCTCCAATAGATAACCGCATTATTTAAGTTTTTATCAGTTAGGTATTTGCCGATTTTTTTGATTTTGCCGTTACCGATTTTTAAGAGATAAGGAATATTTATTTGCTTGTTGGGAAATGGTGCGTAATACATTTTATAGCTCCTTTATAAAGTTATAAATATCGGCAAAAGAATTGAAAGGTTGCGTCTTAATTCCGTCTTCTTGGCACATGGATAGCAACTGTTTTTTGGCAAAGACTACATCGGCGCAAGAGGCTGCGGCAATGTCTGGTTTTCCATCGCCGGCAAAAATTACGGATTTGCCACGTTTTTGCAAATTTTTGACCACCAGTTTTTTGGAAATGCCGACGGCGTCATCATAGCAAGGATGGTTCTTGGGCAATTTGGTCATTTTAAGGCCGTTAGAGTAGCTATATTCACCATGATTGGTGATGAGATTAATATCATATTTGTCGATTATGTCGCCCAGAAGCAAATTAATGTAATAATCACATCCGGCCGAACAAATACAAACTAAAATATTTTTATCCAAACAAAGAGCGGCAACTTTTTCAAAGTCTTTATCCAAAGGAATGGATTTGATGAAATTATCTAAATCGGGCAAGCGGCGGAGCTTTTGAAACATCTCGTTTAGGGCGTCAAAATGCTTTTTCTCACCTTTTTGGTAAGCTCTCCAGGGGGCTAACATTTGTTCATCAAAATATTTTTCTGCCGCCAGCGTGAAAAAATCATCCGCGCTGATTGTTCCGTCAAAATCCGTTACCAGAGCCCATTGTGTTTGCATTGTTTGTCCTTTCTGTTAATAGCTAAATTATAAGTATATTCCGCAAATTTTCAAGTTTTTAATTTTTCATAGCCTCTTGCATTTCGTATTTTCAATACCTAAATAAAAATCAGAAATGATATATTTCTTTTTTTGATATGGAGGATTGTAAAATGAGAAAAGATCTTATGAATAATAACCAACATCATTATCTGAACGAATTGAACTTTCCGACTAACAGAGATTTGAAAAACTTGTTTGGTAGTTTTTATAATCTGCTCGATTTGCCGGAAAGCAGAGAGGCTACAAACTGGCAGAATTTCGAACCAAAACTGGAAGTAAAAGAAAATAAAGACAGCGTTAATGTTACGGCTGAAATTCCGGGTATGAATGAAAACGATATTGATTTGCAATTGTCTGAAGACGGGTATTTGACCATTTCGGGTGAAAAGAAAAATTCTTATGAAAATAAGGATGGCGGAAGCTATTTCTCCGAAATTAATTATGGCTCATTTAAACGCAGCATTTCTTTGCCTTGGGATTTGGACTTTGATAAAGCCGATGCCAGCTATGACAATGGTTTGTTAAAAGTTTATATTCCGAAAAGCAAAGAAGAAAAAACAAAAATCAAAAAATTAAACATTAAAAAAGCTTCTAAATAAAATTTGGTAAATAAGCAAAAGAAAAGCCTGACAGATAAAACTGTCAGGCTTTTACTTTATATGTTACCCTTAGATTTCAAAGTCTAAGTTGTCATAATAGTCAAGCGGGATGACTTTGCTCTCGCCTTGACCATATGAAACCTGGACTTTATCTCCGGGTTTGGTCCATTTGAGCTCAGGGTAGAACTCGGTGCTACCGGTGAACTCAACGCCTTTGACCTCGTTAAAGAGAATGTAGTAAACATTATTCTCTTGAACGATGGCGCGGACCGTAAAGGTTTTACTTTCTTGACTTACATCGCCGTCTTTTATCTTATCTTGGGATGTTTTTTTCAACATTCTGAGATAAGCGGCTTCGGCATCTTGCTTGGATGAACCTGTACCAACTGCCTGACGGTTGTTGACTGCCAAGAAGCAGTATCCTACTACGTTGCCGGAAGCCCCCTTAAATGTCATGAAGTATGTAGGCACACCTCTGACATTATACAGTACCGGAAAATTGGCACTGTACTGAGCGGCTTTGGCAAACGGCTGGTCATTAGCTATACGCATGGCTTCTGTTTCGTTGATACCAATTACGCGGTAGAATTTTGCCGCCTTGGTACGTGTATCCACGAGCATGAAACCATTGGTACCGTTATCGGCTCCCGCTGATTGAATTCCGGTGTACCAGAAACTTCTTCCTTTGGAGTAAACCAAAGTTGTTCCAGGTGTAGGTTCCTGAACACCAATCTGCGCCCAGACAGCATTCCACCATCCGTCTTTATATTCACCCCAGCATCTAATCTGGTCTTCAATAAAAGACTGTGGCTGGATACGGTCTATCCAACCAGGTGCTTCCTCAATGGAGTAAGCCTTAAGCTCGCCGGTTTGAGCATCCACTGTGATTGGGCCTTCAGATTCTTCACCGCCAAAACCAATCTTTTGGTCGTAAGAAGAAAGAACCCAATACGGTGTACCGTTTCCGTCAATCTCAAAGCAATGGTCGTTTAAGCCTTTGGAGGCATAGCCATTCGCTTTGATGTGGCGTTCAATGTCGTCGCCAAAGGCGCCGCTCTCAAGGTATTGCAGGCGTAAAGCCTGACCGTTGACTTCGGTTACCAACCAACGCTTGGTAGCATCCGTTGCGTCAACAATAATGTACCCTGGGGTGTAGCCATTGCGTAACCATTTCCAGAATGAGCGGTGCTCGAGGGGTGCGACCCAAATGAGGTCATCATCAAACACCAGCTTTTTACCATTGTTGATGGTAAAAGAACCCGTCAAATTCTGGATGGTCATATTGCCTACGGCAACACGTGAGCCAAGGCCTAAGTCTTCACCAAGTTTATCCTCAGCAACCTTGCGGGCGAGTGCTGCGTCAACCGAAATCATTTTTGATACAGGTATCGGGTGAACATCCTTTTGGAAAGTGGTGTCAGCCACCATTTCCACTTTTAGACGTTTATAATATTCGTCGGCGTGGAACATTTCCCAGCTCTGGAGACCTGCCACGAAGAAAGCTAATATTGTGATTCCGGTTGGGATTAATCTCCAATAGTCCTTGCTGGAGAAATCTCCATCTGAATAAATCAGATAAATACCTATTCCAGCGAGAGACACCAAGAAGGCTTCAACCCATACACCTTCAAATCCCCACCATTGGAGGACCGGTAAGGTGTTGTAATTGACCAGGCCAAGTATCACAAACACTATTGTGTTGATGATTGCCCATAGTGTTTTAGGTACTTCGCGACTGTAACTCAATACTGCAAACATTGCGGCGTAAGCCGCAGATAATACAATGTAACTCATAAAAAAAATTTTTAAAATGGTTTATAAAATAATATGTTTTAGAATTTTCTTATACCATATTTTTGGCTATTTGACAATAATTTTGTATAAAAAAATATTGTTGTACAAAAAAACGGCTGTAAGACAGCCGTTTAATTGATATTATCTTCACTTGGATTATTGTTTTTTGGCATTATACCAGTTTTGCCAAGGCATATTTTCAATAAATAACTTACGCATTGCCGGATGATGGTCTTGATACGAAAACTCCAAACTCATATTGGGGCGTAATTGGTTGATGAATTTTTCGAGCGATGGTGCGATTTCTTCAGAAATATAAAAACGATAACGTGGTTCAAAATCGGTTTTTGGACATTTATTTTCCTCAAACTGCGTGCAATCGGTATTATCCCAATCAGGTGTCAGGGAAAGATAATGCCCAGATAAGAGATCGCGCGGATCATAGCCGGTTACGGCAACTGTGACACTATTGCCATATAGAATATAATATTGTAAATGCAATATCCAAATTAATAATGTAACCAACGGAAAGAAAAGTGCTAATCGAAACAATATAACTCTATACATTTGTGTTGCCTTTCATTGATTGTAAAAAACGAGTACTTAATTTTTGAGTATACCAAGCAATGCTCAAAAAAATAATGCCTGAAATAATTAATCCTATGCCTGTGGTCAATAGCGAGCCAAAAACTTCGCAATATATGCCAAAAAAGCGCAAAGCCAACAAAACACTTATTACTTTGAATAGCCGCTCTTTATGGTTTTGATAGGCGTATATTCCGCCAACAGCTAGTAAGGCGATTATCATTATGGCCGAAAAGACGTTATCTGCTTTTGGGAAAAGGTTTGTTAACAGAGTATAGGCATAAAGGATGCTCACGCCGATAAAACCATAAGAACTCTTGTTGATGGCGCTTACTTTCCACAGTAATAAAAATGCCAGCAGCATTATGCCATAAATCAGCCATTGTTTTGGTGTTAATGCAAGGTAAATTTCTTGCCAATCATTACCTATAATATCCAGCCAAAGTGCAAAAAAGCAAATTAGGATAATAAACCACAACTGCAGAGCAGATAAAATTGCCGATTGTCTGATTTTGTTCAGTCCTTGTCGAAGATAAAGCAACAAAGTTAATGTCAGGCAAAAACCTAAGCTTGGATGATTTTCGAACAAAAATTCCAGTATATACCGCCAATCGGGTATACGGTATAAGAGGTCAAAAATTGAACAGAAAAATCCTAACATCCACAATCCCGGAAACAAGGGAAATTTTGTGAAAAATATCAGCGGAAAAGTAAGCCCAGCCCAAAAAAGAACAGCCTTTAGACCTTCGGGCGGTAAATTATATATTTGGCCAATTAACCCGATTGAGGCCAGTATTAATAGCGCAAACGCGTTTAGCAAACTTTCATAGAGGTAAGGTTTCTTGCTTTTTTTTGAGAAATAGACCCCTGCCCCCAGGCCTAAAAGAAAAATATAATCACAGATGAGCTTGGCACTCGGGGGGATTTTATCCCAATTGGCGGCAATGAGTGATAGAATCCCTATTGAGATACAAAAACTGCTCAAAAATAAAAGCGAATAGTACAACAACGGCCGTTTTACTTGAATTTCATAATCTAAAATAGCTTGTTTTTGGTAAGCGGATATAAGATTGTGTTTTTGCCAATCAGTTAATTTTGAATCTAAATTCATGGCTTTATTCTCCTTGTGATGTATCAAAAAGCATATCTTAACTTTTTTTGCTCGGCAAGAAATTTATTCTTACGAATCGCAATGTTTAATAAAAAGTTAAAAAACGTTGTATAACCTTTGATATGTGTTTGACGGCTGTGCGCTCTTACGTTAAAAATTTCTTGTCGACAAATTTTTAACCATGGTGGCAGATTGATGAAAGTCAAATTCTTTAAATTTAAGAGTATTGTTACTTACGTCACGATTGTGGCCTTTTACTGGGCTACGATATTGTCTGCCGTTGCAACACCTTTGCGGCCAATCAGTCTGGCTCAAATGTATAGCCTCGCTTCGCAAGGAAATGTGCGAGCTTTGCGTGCTGCCGTTCAACGCGGCATGAATATCGATGCTACAGATAGATATGGCAATACCGGTTTATGCCACGCTATTTTACAGCGAAACTACACAGCTTATAATGCTTTTCATGCATCGGGGGCTAATCCCAGACATCCTTGCATCCAAAATATTCCAACATATCAATATGATAGCTTTATGGACTCAAGCCGTGCAACCCCTGTTACGGCTACGCCTCGTGATGCCTATAAAGAATTTGCAGACGGTGAATTTGTCTTTTCAAAGACATCTTGGGTATTGGGCGGATTATTGCTTGCCGGCGGTATTACCGCTTTGGTTCTAAGCGGAAGCGGCGGTGGCGGCGGAAGCGATTATTATTTTCCCAGTGATAGCTTTACACCGACAGAAGATAGTCTGGGTGCTTTGGTCGGTACGGATGCTCCCTCCAGCCCCGTGGCGACTCCTTATGTTCCGGTTAAAATTTTGAATGGCAAAAATACTGAAGATTTCTCTTTGGATAACGACTCACAAATTTTAGTAGACGGAACAAGTCAGAATCTGGCTGATGTGATTAATTTTAACAATTCCGTTCTTGATTATTCAAAATATTTGCAAGTCGGTATGAAAGCTGTTGATGCCAATCAGGTCGTCAACGGAAATATGCCGATTACGGGGTCAGATGCAGGCGCTACAATTTCTCTCAAAAACAATACCGTCGGCATGGTTGCTTTGCATAATTCAAATGCCATTAATAATAACACTATTGAAATTACGGCTGAAAACGGAACAATCGGTATAATCGGGAGTGATAAGTCTTTAATCCGAAATAACGGAAATATTGATATTTCGTTTAAGGGAAATGCTGCAACCGACCAAGTCGATGCCATGTATGTTGATACTTCTTCAAAGGCAATAAATACAGGCAATATTACCGGAAATGTTACATCTGAGAGTGCTGCAGGTACACTTATCGGTATGCAGGCTCGTCTGATTAATCAGGTGCAAAATCCTGAAGGTACAATTCTTTCTGAATTGGAAAATAACGGAAATATTACCCTCAGTGCTACAGCTGCTAACGATAAAACCATTTCTAACTCTTTGATTGGTATGGGTAGTTCTTTAGAAAATGATTTTATCGACGGGACTAAGTTAGTCAGACGTACCGGTTATATTGAAATGACAAACTCAGGATTAATTGACTTAAATGTTAGTCTCGGAGACAGCGGTACTTATGATAATTCTCAAACCAGTTTGTTAAGCGGTACGGGCGGAATTATCGGTATGCGCGCCGATGCTCATGCAACTGCCTTTAATAACGGAAATATTAATCTTACCATTGCGCCAGAAAGCGCAACTTCAATCAATAATTCTCACGCAGGTATGCTCTCCGTACATGGCGGAACAATAACAAATAATGCCCATATTACGGTTGAGGGCGGAATTGGCGGCTTTGGTATGCTGGGTATAAGAGGTGAAGGAACAAACTCTGAATTTAATACTCTCAACCCTACTCTGATTAACTCCGGTACTATTGCCGTGAACAGCTTTGATGGAATCGGAATGGCGACACGCCACGGCGGTTCGGTTACAAACAACGGCACTATCATTATGGGCGAAGACAGTACCGGTTTGCAAGTTAATTCAGGAACGGGCGTTAACTCCGGAAAAATTACCCTGAATAACAGCGGCGTCGGTATGGCTATTGTTAAAAATACTACTTCCGAAGAAGGAACTGTTAATAATACCAGTACTGCCTCTATTACAAATGCTAATACCGGCGGTAAGTCAGGCGTGATTACAATTAACAATGCTGATGGTGCCAGCGGTATGTTTATTGAAGACGGTACGGCTAACAATGCCGGAACAATTGAAATTAACGGTACGGCATCAACGTCTACTTCTTCCTCTTACGGTATTCAAGCCCAAAACGGTACAGTTAATAACAGCGGCGCTATTAACGTAGATGTTTTGTTATCAGGTGATGCGCAAGCATATGGTATTTATGGTGAAAGCGCTACAGTCGTAAATAATTCCGGCGCAATCGTAGTTGAAAATTATGGTACTGGTACTTATACGACGAGCGGTGCTAATACTAACTCCGGTACGATTACCATGAATGGTATCGGCAGTACCGGTATGGCTTCGGATAGCGGTGCCCTTACCAATATACAAGGAGGAGAAGTCGAAGTCGTTAGCGGTACGGGTATGCAATCAAATACAGGACAAGTGCTTAATGAGGGCACTGTCAGCATTACAAACGGTAATGATTCTGTCGGAATGACGTCTGGTACAAATGTTATAAATGGTTCTTTGAACAATCCGAACGCAACAATTAATATGACCGGCGCAAATTCTACGGGTATGCTGATTGGCGAAAACGGAACGGCCACAAACTACGGACAAATTACTCTTACCAGTAATAAAAACGGATTGGAAAATTATGGTATGAAATCCGAAGGCGGAACTAATGCCAATGTTGTCAATAACGGCGTTATCAAGTTAACCGGATATTCTTATGATTCCAGCAAAGAAATTGGTTATGGTATGTCTATTGTATCAGGTGAAGCGGCTAACAATAATACAATTACCTTTAATCAAATGTATGGTTATGGAATGACCTCAACCGACGGTACGCTCAATAACAATAAAGATATTGATCTTAATTCCGGCGGATATGGCTTAAAAAGTGATACAGGTGAAGTATTTAACAATACAGGGGCTACAATTACCATAACCGGAACCCCTACACTGAATAACTCTTATGGTATTGCCGTTGAAACCGGTACGGCTAAAAACTTCGGCACAATTGATGTTACGGGGAATATTAATAATGATGCGACTTACGGTATCTCGGTTAACGGCGGTAACGGAATTAATCATAGTATTATTAATATGAATTCAAATAATGCATATGGCTTGTATGACGGTGGCAACGGTGGAGACGGTGTTATCACAAATATGGCCGGGGCGACAATTAATTTATTCGGTAATAATGCCTATGGCATGTTTACCACAGGAAAAAAAGCCGAAAACTTCGGAACAATCAATATCGGAGTTGATGAGGACGGTATCGTTACCGGCGGCACCGGTTCAAGCGGTATGGTTGCACAAGACGGAAGTCAAGCCTTTAACTCCGGTATTATTAATATGAACGGCGATGGTGCAAACGCAATGTTTGCCGATGGCGGAACAGTTACAAATACGGTTAACGGTGATATTATCGTAAACGGCGGCAACGGAACAATTTTTAAAACAAGCAATGGCGGCACGGCCATTAACGAAGGCGACATCATTATTAATGCCGATAATTATGAATTGTTCAGTTCAACCGATGAAAACGGCGGCAATTTCCAAAATACGGGAAATATTACCGTAGGTTCTTCAGGCTCGCAAATTATTGTGGCCGGAGACGGTACATCTATCAGTAACGCAGGAGACATATCTTTAGACGGCGACAGCAGCTATATTGTTTATGCAAGCGGTACAGGCAATATTACAAATACCGGAAAGCTTACATTAGAAAAGGACAGCAACAATTCTTACGGTATTTATATGGATGATACGGCTACGGGTGAAGTTATTAACGGCAATCTCGGTGATATTATTGTTAACGGCACAAATGCTGCCGGTATGTTTATTGCCTCTACATCTTCTGATGCACAAATTACCAACCAAGGAAATATTACCGTCAGCGGAAACAGCTCGGTTGGCATGGGTTCTTCTAACGGAGCCATTATTAATAACGCCGGAACAATTACGATGAACGGTGGCTCTGCCGCAATCAATGCCAATGGCGGAACGGTTAATAATCAAAGCGGTGCTAAAATTATTGTTAGCAGCGATTCAAACGCAGATGGTATTGTTATCACAAGTGATGCAACCGCGGCAAATGTTGTTAATGAAGGCTCTATCTCCATAAGCGGAAATGGTGACGCTATTGTTTCGACAACAGACAGTGCAACAAACAAAATTACAAACCAAGGGAGTATAAGCGTCAGCGGCTCCGGAAATGCGATTACGGCAGATTCTGCAATCGTTAACAATGAAAAAAATGCAACGCTTGCAATCAGCGGAAGCGGATACGGCATTTTGTTAACCAAAGGGGAAGCCAATAATCTCGGTACAATCAATGTTACGGGTGATAATGCCACGGCTATTTCAACGGGGGGTGTTGCCTCTAACGGTGGGACTATTTCAGTTAGCGGAGATAATGCCAAAGGCATGGAACTTACCTTGGGTGGAAGTGGTACAAATACTTCATCAATTTTTGTCAGCGGAGACAATTCATCCGGTATTTTTGTTAACGGAGGTTCGGCAGATAATACCGGAAGTATAAGCTCAACCGGTGATGGGGCATCAGCAATCAGTGTTGCCAGCGGAACAGCCTATAATCAAACCAATATTACGGTAGATGGTGAAAATTCTATAGGTATGAGCGCCAGTGGCGGAACTGCTACTAATGGTAAAACAGTTGTAACAGTCATTGAGGGTGAAGGAAACGAAGAAGACCAAGAAATTACCGAATATAAGCCAGGAAGTATTACTGTCAGCGGCACTCAAGGGGTCGGTATGCAATCGACGGGCAGCGGAAATATTCTTAACAATCAAGGCGCAACAATTACTATCAGCGGTACTCAAGGGGTCGGTATGTTATCTAACGGTTCCGGTTCTACTCAAAACCAAGGTAGTATTATAATTAGTGAAGCCGCTGAAGATGCAACCGGTATGAAAGCGGCTCAGGGTAATGCTCAAAACCAAGCTCAGATTACTGTTAATGCAAGCGGAGCTTCCGGTATGTTTGCTGATGGCGGTAATGTTACCAATGCAGCTGGTGCGACCATTACACTCTCTAGTGGAAACAGTGTCGGTATTTTGGTTAACAACGGCTCAGGCTTAAATCTTGGTACACTGACACTAACCGGACAAGGTGCTATTGGTCTTCAAGCTACCGGCGGGACTGCGACAAACAATGCTGAACTGACTATCGGAAATGCTGACGGTGTCGGCTTATATGCTGACGGAGGACAAGTTATCAATGGTGCGTCAGGTGTTATAAATGTTAATGCCGGACAAGCCGGTATTTTGGTAGACAGCAATTCAGGGAACAATACAGGAACAATTAATGTGAACGCTGCAAGCGGTATTTTGGTTACAGGCGGTGTCGGAACAAACAGTAATATAATTAACGTTACCGGTAGCGGAGCTTATGGTATGTCAGCTTCCGGAGGAACAGCTAATAATAACGGAACTATTACCGTGCAAGCAAGTGGTATTGGAATGTTTGCTGACGGCGGTATGGCAAATAATAACAGCTCTATTGTTTTATCAGCATCCGGAGCAAAAGGAATGGCGGCAAATTCCGGAACAGCTACAAACTCCGGTTCTATTAATGCTTCTGCGGCCGGAACGATTGCTCTTTATTCCGGCGGGGGAACAGTGATTAATTCTGCGACAGGAACTATTACAGGAAGTGCCTCATCGTCATATTTAATGCTGGCGGAAAATAACGGAACAATCAATAACCAAGGTTTATTGAACTTTAGCGGTACAAGTGCTGCCATGCAAGCTAACGGGGCAAACGCAATTAACTCAAAAACGATTACGGCATCTAACGGAAACGGTATGAATGCTAATGCTACGTCGTCTAACGGTGCACAAGCCACAAATGCCGGAACAATCACCGTTTCAGGTACAAACGGCGTAGGTATGTCTGCAATATCTTCGGGAGCCGTTGCTAAAGTGACTAATGATACGACTGGTATAATTAATGTTTCCGGAGCAAATGGTATCGGTATGTTAGCAAATGGTTCTTCAGCCCAAGCCCTGAACAAAGGAACTATCAATATAAATACAACCTCCGCTAATGCTTATGGTATGAAAGCCATTAATGGCGGTTCTGTTGAAAATGCCAGAAAAATTGTTATGACCTCCGGTGCGCAAGGTACAGGTATTTATATTGGTACCGGCTCTACCTTATATAATAATGCTTCGGGAACAATTGAATTTACCGGTGGTGCTACTCATACAGGAATAATTGAAGGCGATCCTTCCAGCGGAGCTGTTTCAATTTGTGAAGAAGATGGTACTTGCAGTAATAAATTTATCTATATGGAACAAGGTTCAACGTTGAATAACAGCGGTACTATTGTTTCTGCTTCTACTTTGAATTTGAATGTTAATAATGATGCTAATTTAGTTTTAGCTCCAACTTCTAGAATGATTGCCGAAAACGATATTAATGTTAATGCAAAGGTGACGGCAGACAAATCTTTGTTAGCAAGCGGGCAACAAAATGAATACAAGCTGGAAAATAGTTTTGAATCTAACAGCGGTAAAGTTAATGCAAACCTGACATCAATGTCTCCGATGTGGAACGTTTCTACCGAAAAATCAGAGACAAAAACTGATGAAACAGGCGAAACCGAAGACTTAGTATTTAAACGCGTTGCCTTTAACAACCTTGTCACAAATGCTTCGCAAGCAAACTATTTGGAAGCAAACTATGCCATCCGTAATTCGGTGTATGATGGTATGATTATTGCTTCAAGCCAAGAAGAATTTGACAAAGCCGTTGCTGAAGGCTTAGGCACGGATTTAATTCCGAACTTTGCTAAGCAAAATATGGATGTTATGCGTAATGTTAGTCGCCAAGTAAATAATGCAGTATTCAATAATTCAGATAAGCAAGAAATCCGCTCTACAGTCGGTTATGATTTCTTTGACAGAGAACAAGACGGTTTCAACGGTCTGAGCGGATATAAAGATGAAGCGCATACCGGCTATGCCCTCTTTGATCGTCAATATAACGATAATTTCCGTTATGGCGTCGGTGCCAGCGTCACTAAATATGACAGTGATTATGATAATGGTTCTGAAAGAAATGAGGTCATTGCTCAAATTATGACACCTTTATTGTTTGAAACCGAAAACACAAAATTCTTATCTATGCCTAAGGTAGGTATGGGTTGGGGTGAATATTCACGTTATGTTCAAGGTAAAGAATATAAAGCAGATACCAGAAACTGGTATTACGGCATCAGCAATGAAGTAAGACATGATGTCAATATGGGAATCGTTACGTTAGAACCTGTGGCTGAATTTAATGTTTTAGGTTTTTACCAAGATAAGACAAAAGAGAATATCCGTGTTGACAGCAACAACAACTTGTCAATTGAGGGCGGTATCGGATTGTATGCAAAGAAAAGCTTTAATCCGATGGGAGATGATGAACTCAATGTTCGTTTGGGTGGTACTTATTACCATGAATTTAACAATCCCTACCAAGCTCCTGAGGCTCAAGTTGCCGGTTTGCTCGGGACATATCAAATGGACAGCTATGATGCTCAAAAAGACCGTGCAGTGCTGAGTACTCGCTTCGATTATAAACGCGGTAAATTCAATTTCTATTTAGAAGGACGCCGCTATATTGAAGATGATGATACCTACTCTATCAATGCCGGCTTGACCTATGCGTTCTAGTTCTAGTTTTAGTTTTTATCACAAAAAAAGCCTGTCAGAACAACAGGCTTTTTGTATTTTATATTTTTTGTATTTTATATTTCAAGTGTAAAGTATTCGCAATTATCAAACTTGCGGTCTTGGCCAAACTTATCTTGATAGAGGTTAAACATAAGAGCACCGTGGGTGGCAATACCGATTTTTTGGTATCCTCGTCTTTGGCTCTCAATCACAATATGTTCCAAAACTCGTTTTATTCTGTCAAGTGATTGTTTGACACTTTCTCCGCCGGGGACATGGACATTCATCCAATTTGGATTGGTGGAATCGTGAATAATGTCAAAAACATTGGCAAATTTTTGGTGTGCCTCGTCGGATAACATGCCTTCGGCCTCGCCAAAATGAACTTCTTCCAAGCCTTGCATAATAATGACCGGAACATTGCAAGCCGTTGCGACTATTTTGGCGGTTTCTTTGGCGCGCTTCATTGAGCTGCAATAGATTGCCTCTAAATGTTCGGCTTTGAGGGTTTGGCCTAATTGTTCGGCTTGAGAACGACCAACAGCATTTAACTCAATATCAATCCCTGCCCCTTGAACAATGTTTTTGACATTGCCATCCGTTTGTCCGTGACGGAATATGTATAGTTTCATGTCTTTCTCCTTATTTTTTATCCCTCTTATCATAGCTTTATAAAAAAGTTATTAATTTCACTGGACTTTTTTTATTATTTGCCTAAAATACCCACCAATTTACGTATTATTGTTTAACTTAAATTGTTATGTAAAATGAACAGAATTCAAACAATCATTAAAAAGTTTGATTTTAATCCTTGCACACTCTCTTTCGGAGAGGCAAGAGAGTATTTGTACTTTTTGCAAGATGAGTTAAAGCCTTTCAAAAAATCTTCCACCTATAATGCGTATTCAGAAGATCTTTTGCGGCGTTTGAAAATTGTCGAAATATTTTATGAGGCGCTTTCTCATCATGATGACTGTTCTTGGCTCGATTTTGATAAACTTTATTATAGCTTGCAAAACAGCCCTGAAAATTTGGACATTAATGAACTTACGGTTTTAAATTATTATTTATGCAAAAAAGTTTCAAACGGCACACTCGAAGCTGATTTGGAAAAAACGTTATTGCAAGTCAGAAATATGATTAAAGCTTATCACTAAAAAAGAGGTGTGATTTATCTTAAAAATCACACCTCTTTACTTTTAGGCCGCAACCAAATCTTTGGGTTCATTCCGCCTTAACAACGTGATGGCTATGACAACCGTTGCCAATTCGGCCAAAGGTATACTGATAAATACACCTTCCATATCAAAAATTTGCGGCATAAGTGTTAAGAAAAATATCGGAAATACCAAACTTCTTGATAATGCCACAAGAGCTGACTCCAGCGGACGTTCAATAGCGGTAAAGTAAGCCGATAAAATAATACTGATTGAACTAAACAGAAATGCCCATTTTAACAAATCAATAAACTCCAAGGCCAATTTTTTGGTAGCATATTCTTGCTCGCCCAAGAAGAAGTTGACCACAATTTCCGGCGCAAAGAGTAAACTTGCAAACAATACTAAGCCTAATCCGGCTCCGCTCATGAGTGATAACTTCAAGAAACCTGCAATGCGCGAAGATTTTTTGGCACCGTAGTTGGTACTAATCAACGGAACAATCGAATCTCCGATACCGTAAGCAATCAGTGTTCCAAACAACAAAGCATAGTTAATGACCGTGTAAGCGGCAACGCCAACCGTGCCCAAATGTTTTATCATTATCAGGTTAAAAATAAATGTGGTGATGCCGATTGAAAATTCATCAACCAATTCCGAAACACCGTTATAACAGGCTTTGAGCAAGTCGCCCCAATGTCCCAATCCTCTGAAATATAATCGCAATCCCGAATGCTTCGAGAAAAAGTGACTAAATATGATGAAAAACGTGGTTGCTTGCGAAATACCCGTGGCTACCGCGGCTCCGATAACCCCTAAATGCAACTCAAAAATAAACATCCAATCTAAAAAGATATTTACCAATGTGCCGAATATGATTGCTCCGAAAGCTAAAATAGGTCTTTGTTCAACACGGGCAAAAACCGATAAGCAATATGAGCCTAAAAAGAACGTAAAGAAGATTGCCACATACTGCAAATAGTCGGCCGAAAGCTGGCGCAACTCCTCATTAGCGCCCAAAAACTCCACAATTTGGTGCGGCATTAACACACCTAGTGTCGTTACTATTAAGCATAAGATTATATTGCAAAAAATAACTTTGCTGAAAATATAGGACGCATTGCGATAATTTTTCTCCCCAATAAACTTGGCGCAAATGACACTTCCGCCCGTGCATAGCATAATGCCCAATCCCATAAGAAGTGAGAACACCGGCAAAACAATATTAATTGCAGCCAAGGCTTTGGCTCCGGCATAGTTTCCAATAAAGAACGCATCAATCAGCTGTGCTGAAGAAAGTGCTAAAATTCCCAATACATTCGGGATACAATATCTTAAAAAGAGAGGTTTTGTTTTTCCGTTAATAATATCAAATTTACCATTCTGCATAATCCACCTGAAAGCTGTTAATCCGATAGTTCAAGCTCCCGTTCCCCAACAGGAACGGGCGGTTGACACTATAGACACACACCGCTTTAGGTTGAAAATAAAAATCTAAAAATATCGAATTTTGCATGATTGCACCATTTTTATCTTTTTAAATAATAGCATTTTTTTGTTTTTCAGTCAATGCTGCTCCAAAAAGATTTTGTTTTATGATATTTGCAATTTTTAAATAAATAATTAATTATTTAAAATTAAAATATCTCACGAATAAAAAATCATAGTGGAGATGAAAATGGCACTAAGAAAAAAAGAAACTGTTTCCGTCGTTGATGACGAAACTTTAAAAGAACAAAAATATATTGACGAATTAGTCAATAAGGTTAGCGAGGCTCAGAAAATTTATGCAACTTATTCGCAAGAGCAAGTTGACCATATTTTCCGCCGCGTTGCGTTAAAGCTTAGTTCTTTGCGTATTCCTTTGGCTAAAATGGCCGTGGAAGAAACAGGAATGGGGGTTGTTGAAGATAAAGTGATTAAAAATCACTTTGCTTCGGAATATATTTATAACAAATTCAAAAATACCAAGACTTGCGGTGTTTTGGAAGAAGATAAAGAAAACGGCGTATTGAAAGTTGCAGAACCTTTGGGCGTTATTGCCGGTGTTATTCCGACAACGAATCCTACTTCAACTGCTATTTTTAAATCTTTAATTGCTTTAAAAACCCGTAACGGTATCATCTTCTCTCCTCACCCAAGAGCAAAAAAATGTACGGTTGAAACCGCTCGTCTGATTTTGGAAGAAGCCGTTAAAGCCGGTGCTCCCGAAAACATTATCGGTTGGATTGAAGAACCGACCATTATTCGCACACAAGAACTTATGAAGCACCCAAAAATTAATTGTATTTTGGCAACAGGTGGGCCGGGAATGGTTAAAGCGGCCTATTCTTCCGGAAAACCTGCTTTAGGTGTTGGTGCCGGCAATACTCCTGCCGTTATTGATGAAACAGCAGATATTAAATTGGCAGTCAGCTCAATTTTGATGAGTAAGACTTTTGATAACGGTATGATTTGTGCATCCGAACAATCTGTTATTTGCGTTAAAGATGTTTATGAAGACGTTAAAAAAGAAATGGCTTACAGAGGTGCTTATATTCTTTCTGCCAAAGAAAAAGAAAAGCTCTCTCAAGTCATCTTTATTGACGGTAAACTGAATTCTGCAATTGTCGGTCAGCCAGCTTATAAAATTGCGGCGATGGCAGGAATTAAAGTTCCCGAAGAAACAAAAGTTTTGGTTGGCGAAACCTCTAAAATCGGTCATGACGAACCTTTCTCGGCTGAAAAATTATCTCCGGTTTTGGGACTTTATAAAGCCAAAAATTTTGAAGAAGCATCAGATATTGCTCAAAAATTGGTTTTGTTTGCAGGTGCAGGACATACTTCAGTACTCTATACAAAACAGACTAATAATGACCGAATCAAAGCATTTGGCGAAAAGCTGCATACGGGTCGTATTTTGATTAACTGCCCGTCTTCACAAGGTGCTATCGGTGATTTGTATAACTTTAGGCTTGAACCTTCTCTGACTTTGGGATGCGGCTCTTGGGGCGGTAACTCAATCAGTGAAAATGTAGGAGTAAAACATCTGATGAATATTAAAACAGTCGCTTTGCGCGAAGAAAATATGTTGTGGTTCAAAGTACCTGAAAAAATCTATTTCAAACCCGGTTCTTTGGAATTTGCATTAAAAGAACTTAAAGGTCACAAAAAAGCATTCTTGGTTACCGATAAATCATTATTCGATTTAGGTTATACCAAAAAAATTACTGACGTGTTGGATGAATTGGGTATTCAATATCGTATGTTCTCCGATGTTAAACCTGACCCGGATTTGAGCACAATTAATGTTGCAATCAATATGGTTAACACCTTCCAACCGGATGCAATCATTGCTTTGGGTGGCGGTTCTCCGATGGATGCTGCTAAAATTTTGTGGTTGATGTATGAACACCCCGAACTCAAGTTTGAAGACTTGGCTATGCGCTTTATGGATATTCGTAAACGTATTTTCGAATTTCCGCCTTTGGGCGCAAAAGCTACCATGGTTTGTATTCCGACAACTTCGGGTACCGGTTCTGAGGTTACACCGTTCTCCATTATTACAGATGACAGTACGGGTGTTAAATATGCTATTGCAGACTATGCCCTGACACCTAAAATGGCTATTGTTGACTCTGATTTGGTTTTGACAATGCCGAAAGGGTTGTGCGCTGCTTCGGGTATCGATGTTATGACACACGCATTGGAATCAATGGTTTCGGTTATGGCTACCGACTTTACGCGCTCCTTGTCAAAAGAGGCCGGCAAATTAATTTATGATTACTTGCCGATTTCTTACAGCGAAGGTGCTGCTAACCCGAAGGCAAGAGAAAAAGTTCACCACGCGGCAACAATCGCAGGTATGGCTTTTGCTAACGCATTTTTGGGCGTTTGCCACTCTATGGCTCACAAGCTCGGTGCTTATTTCCATGTTCCTCACGGTATTGCCAATGCTTTGCTGATTTGTCAGGTTATTAAATATAACTCGGCCGAAGCTCCGGTAAAACAAGGTATTTTCCCTCAATATCAATATCCAAATGCTCGTGCAGCATATGCTGAATTTGCAGATGCTCTCGGATTGGGCGGAAAAACCGATGAGGAAAAAGTTAAGAACCTTATCAATGCTATTCAAGATTTGAAAAAGAAACTCAATATTCCTCTCTCAATTAAAGACTGGGGTGTTTCTAAAGAAGAATTTGAAAAAGCAATGGAAGTTCTGCCGACTTTGGCATTTGATGACCAATGCACCAGCGCTAACCCACGTTATCCGCTGATTAAGGAAATTGAACAAATGTATCGTGATGCATTTGAAGGAAAAATTTAATTTTCTTTAACTCAACAAAAAAAAGAAGGGACTCAACGGAGTTCCTTCTTTTTTTATTATCTTACCTTTAACCGATAATCAGCATCTGCTGCATATATCTGTCGTACAGATATGTACAGCTTCTTTGTGCAGAATCGGTCACGAAGATTTTGTCATCTGAAGACACCTCAAGAGTTTGGAAATTTCCACCCAAGAGGTAGAGCTGATGCCTTGTCCCTTTGTAGTATAGAGCTTTGTATGTCGGATAAATGGCACACAAGACCCCTCCTCCGCAATGGAACTCAAACTTCAGGGTCGGCACATTGACCACAAAGTTGTAAACTTCCGCCTCGTTCATTACATAGATGTAAGATGTGCCGCTTGCATCATCTTTGAGGATAAGGATGTCTCCTTGCGGAGAAACCAGCAATTTCCGAGCTTTGTTAAAGTGGAAAAAAGCAAGAGCTTTATCGCCGAAAGACAGAATTTGAAATGTTTTGTCTTTTGGTGTGGCTTCAGTTTCTTTTTGATATTCTTTGCCGACTTTTTTGAATGCAATTTTGGCGCTTCCAAAGGCCAAAACAATTTTGTTTTCTAAATTAAGTTTCATAATTATACTTTTTAAGAGTTACACAATAAGAAAATTTTGTCTATTAATATGATAAAAACTTTTATTTGTCAATAATTGATGCTTTTTGTTTGCAAAATTAGGCATATTTTTTATGATTGAGCTAAATGTAACATAAAGGACAACTCAGATGCAGACATTAGCAAAAATTTTAGCGACTTTTTTTGGTTTAGGTCTATCTCCTAAGGCACCGGGAACAGTTGGTTCTTTAGGAACATTGCCCTTTATTGCGATAATAGCTTATTTTTATGGTACAGCCGGAATTTTTTGCTTTGTCGGTATAGTTTTTGTTATTGGTGTTTGGGCAACGCATCAACTCATCAAAAATCAAGAAAATAAAGACCCCTCTATGGTCGTGATTGATGAAGTTGCCGGGCAATCCCTGTCCTTTGCTTTTGTCGGGCCTATGTTGGTTGGTTCGTGGGAAAATTGGTATTTATATCTTGTCGGTTTTGCCTTATTTCGTTTATTTGACATTGTGAAAATGGGGCCGGTTAAATGGGCTGATACCAAACTAAAAAATGCTTTCGGCGTTATGCTTGATGATATTTTTGCCGGATGTTTTGCTGCCGTCTTTTTGTTAGCTGCAGCGCAATTTCTCTAATTATTTAGAGCTTTTATAAACCGGAATTTTACAGATTTTTATTCGCGTTACCCCTTTTGAATTGGTATATTTGCGGTAAACGAACTTGCTGATATGATAGCCAAGAATTTTTAGCTTATCTGATAGAGTTTCTCGATTATAAGGTGCTATTTTGTAGTCTTGCGCCCAAATCATCCAACCCAGAACGCGCTCTAAAGCATGGGCTAAGGTTCCGCCTTGATGGCTTGCAAGAGGTGCATCAAAATTTTGTGCCGTTAGGTTTAGTTTTTGTAACGGTTTCATTAAATGAGCCCGGCAGATAAACATTGTGCCGGCAACAAAGGTTTTTTGTTTTATTTTTAATCCCATTTGGGACATTATTTTCTCTGCACGCAAATTTGCTTCTTTATCCTCTTTGCCGGAAGATATTATCAGAAGGCTATGGCTGACTTGACCTAATTTTGGTTGTTGGGCAAACAGGTCTAATGTTTGTTGAAATGCCTGAGGTGAACTCAAAAATCCGGTCAGCAAATTTCGCCACTCGCCTCCATGCAAACTGCAATTTGGCAAGTTTGCCGGCTTGGGTAAATCTCGCTTGGTATGTAATTTGATGATATAGTCGTAGTCTGCTAAATTTACTTGCTGTAAAACCGTTATAAACGGGGCTAAGTCATAACCTTTATTGGGCACAAAAATAATCTGGCTTGATGGGTGAAAAAGTTTAACTTCTTCTTGCCGTGTAAAGTCTGGCGAGGTTGTCAGATACAAGTCATAATCAAAGCCATCCAAGGCTTTCAGTAAACTAAGCATTTGCTCCAGCATATCTTGATAATAAAGATGAAGATGGACCAAGATTTTCATGACTAATCCTTTGGATAAAACAGTTGCAATTCCTTGACTAATGTAATAACTTATAACTTATTCGTCAACAACAAACAGGAATGGATATTATGTCGCTTACACTCTTTGCTAAAAATATTATACGTCTTTTTAAGTTTGATTTAAAATATCATCACAAAACTATTCGCAAATATGCCGGTTTTGAACTGATGTTGGATAATTTAAAATATGAAATTTTTGATGAAATGAAGGATATTAAACTTCCTAAAGTCCTTTCGCAAATAGATAGCGTGAGAGAAATTATTAAGACTAAAAAGAGTGTGGCTCGTTTTGGAGACGGAGAGTTTAACCTTATTTTAGGTAATGCTATCGGATTTCAAGAATTTGACCCAAAATTGCAAGCTCGACTCATTGAAGTGTTAACCACAAAAGATGACTCCATGTTGCTGGGAATTTCTAATCGCTTTGGGCGTCTTGATGATGTTGATGCTAATGTTCGAGCTTATTGGCGCAATTTCTTCGGAAAATACCGTCAAGAAATATATAAATATCTGGATTTTAACCGCACCTATATTGATACATGCATGACGGCGCATGCAATTGAAATTGAAGATCATACTACTCCCGAAGCACAAAAAGATATTAAAGCTTATTATGATGAAGTTCGTAAAATTTGGGATAAGCAAGATATTACCATTATTAAAGGCGCCGGCACGGAAACTTTTAAACATGATATTTATGACAATGCAAAATCAGTTACTTATATCTATGGTCCGAAAGAACACGCTTTTCGTGAATATGACAGAATCTTGGAAGAGGCTAAAAAGCTCCCCAAAGATAGACTGATTATTGCAATTTTAGGGCCGACAGCCAAAGTTTTGGCTTATGATTTAAATAAGCTCGGTTACAGAGTTTTGGATATAGGGCATATGGCAAAAGCCTATGAATGGTTACAAACAAGAGATAATATTGTTGCTGGACAATTTTTTGCCGCCTAATTTTAAGACAACACAAAATCAAACAATGGGTAAGTAAAATTACCCATTGTTTTTTTGTGTAGCGGAATTATATTAATTAGTCTTCGGGGAGTTGAACGGTCGCAGGGATAATGCAACTCCACAGTTTTTAAAATCAGAGATTTCTGGACAGGGCTGTGGCTCCCCGAAGATTTTTTTATTTTTGCCTTATTTTCAAAATCCTCAGCCCAAATATTTTTATTCGAAATATGGCATCTTTCAGGCTGATTTGAAACAGATTTAATTTTGATAATAAAACAAGCCTTATTTCTAAGTATTTTTGGTGCGGTTGCTCACTCTCAAAATTATGATATATCAGTTCTACAAGTTTTAGCTTCCCTACCCTTAAAATATACTTAGGATGGCAAAATTTTTTGAGATACTTTGCTTGGGCCGGAGATATCTTCTTACAAAAGGTTTGGAAAATTTTATAGGCTTTGCATTGTTGCTTGCAGGCATCTATTTTCCTTTAAGAAATTGTTTGACTTGTTTGATTTTAGCTTTTAGCTCTTTACGCTTTTTCTTATAATGTTTACGCATTTTGCCAAATGTAATTTTGGATAACAGTTTGCAACGGTAATAATTAAAGCGGTTTTGGGAATAAGTATAAATATTTCTCAAAATATTTATATTTACATTTTGTGTACTTGGTAAAGTCATATTTTGAACAGAATTAACCTTCAAATTTTTATAAAGTATCTCTTCATAAAATGGAGTTTGGCGAGCATATTTCCAAAAATAGTTTGCCAATTCATGTTGTGGTTCTTGCCATGCCTTTTTGCAACCTGCAAAATGTACAATATAAGGATCATTCTGCATCCTTGAATATAATTCTAAATATTTTTCTGGCAAATGATCGACATATGATGTATCCCATATAGGTATGTGATATTCTACATTCCATTTAGGTGGAAGTAACGTTACTTGATTTTCAAGAACAACATTAAAAATGTCTTGATCGACAAACCATGGTTCTGAAATTTTTTGTAGAGTAGATAAAAATTTATCTATGAAATTCATCTTTCTTAATTGTTCTAGGTTCATAATTAGAACGCCTGAATTAAAATATTTTGTAATATCCTTTAGCTTTAGCGTATCATCTACATATTTCTGAATAAATCCACATTTATAACTTCTGATTGCTTCAATATCGACAACTGCTCCTAACGGATTTTGGGCAATATTAATATTGTATAAGCTTGCAATGTCTTTATTTACAATCAGGTCGCAATCTAAGTAAATAACTTTAGAGTATTTCTCCAACATATGAGGAAGAAAAGCTCTATAATAAACAGCTTCAGTAAAATGTCCATTTGTAAAAAATGATGTTGGTAATTTATTTTTTATACATTTTTTTATATTAAAAAATCTTATTGATACATTGGGCACAGAGAGAGCTAACTGTGTTATTTTTTTTCTTTCAAACGAAGAGGTATTGCTAGTAAAAATTAGAATATCATAATTTTTTTCAGAACCAATATTTGCTATTAAGGATTGAATTGCTACACCCAAATACAAAATATAATTTTTATCTACAGAAAAACATATCGGTATATTGTGTTCTTTAAATGCAGGATAGATTATAGGGCTGATATTAGTGTTTTTTATTAATGTACGTTGTAATTCAAGTATCTTATTATCTGTCTTGTAGGCATGTGTGATAAATATACCATTCAGCCATTCTGAAATGTAGGCAATAGCCCTTTTTTCTTGAATACTATAAAATGAAGTATTTAGTTTTTTGTGTAATTCATTTAATATACTAAAACAAAAATTACAATATTTTTCAAAAATATCGCGTTTCATTATAAAACAATTCGTAAAATAAGCGTACTTTTGATTGTTATATTCCTGTATATCAGGAATATATTCTGGATATTTTTTTGCTAAAATCTCTAATGCTTGATCATAATCTTCAATATGTAAAAATTGGTTTGCCATTTTATAGTGATTATACGCACAATTTGTACCCAATTTTTCTAAATTACATTTTGCTCCCGATATTATATCATAGTTTTTAACCAATGACTGGATATCATCATCATTTATCTTATTTAAAGTTAAATAATTTTCATCAATATTTTCATAATTTACTACACCTGTTGTATCTTCGGTAAATGTTTTTAAGAGATTAAAAGACAAATGTCTTCGATAGTGCATAAAACCAATATACTCTGGATTGCCTAATTTATCATAATTTTTCCATGCCCAGTAAATGCCTGTTAACTCGCAAAATTCACGGTTCTGATTTGATATATTATCGCCGGTATCATCGCCAATCATATTATCAAGCATCCACTGATAATCTTCTTGGCTCATTTGCCCATCTTTAGAAACTTCAGTTGCTAAAGCACGGCCTAGGTGAATAGGAACTAACACATTACTTTTTAATAATACAGCTGGTTTATGATAACCAACAAGGATTTTTACACTAGGTTCTTTCTTCATTTCTTCACTCCTTCAAAAAGTTCTAGGGCGCTGGCGACGGTTTGATCCATGTTATAATATTTATAATCCCCTAAGCGGCCGATAAAATACACATTTTTAAGTTCTTTGGCTTTGTTTAAATATTGATTATATAATTTTTGATTATCGTCATCTGGAATAGGATAGTAACGTTCATTTTTTCCCTCTTCATAAGGACAAGGATACTCATAAGAAACAATTGTTTTGTTTGATTTTTCATCCAGATAATATTTATATTCAACCGAACGTGTATAATCGTAATTTTCTGGAAAATTAATTTGCGGACCTGACTGTAAATATTCGCAATTGTGCTTTCTGAACTCAATATCTAAACTTCGGTATGGTAAACGCCCCAACTCATAGTTAAAATATTCGTCTATTGCACCACTAAAGAACAATCGCTCATATTCAATTTGGTTTTTAATATCTTTAAAATCTGTATCTAATTCAACTTTTATCAACGGATTTTTCAAAATATTTTCCACCATTTTTGTATATCCATTTTGTGGAATAGCTTGATATGTGTCCTGAAAATATCTATTATCTCGGCTAATATACACAGGAACTCTGCCACTAACGGATACATCTAAATCTTCAGGTTTTACGCCCCATTGTTTAACCGTATAACCAAGAAAAACTTTTTTATAAACATACTCAGCTAAAAATTCTAAATCTTTATCCTTGCTTTGACGCAATTCCAAAATCGGAATTTTTTTGTTGAAGCCAAACTTCTCAATTAGTTTATTTTCCAGCTTTTCTGCCATATCTTTAGGAAAAACTTTATGTAAACTGTCAAGATTGAACGGAATGTTAACCTCAATACCATCTATTACCGCTTTTACGCGATACATAAAACGGTGCCACTCAGTAAATTGGCTCAGATAATCCCATACTTTTTTATCATTGGTATGAAAAACGTGAGGCCCATATTGATGGACTGTAATACCGGTTTCTTTATCTTTATAATCATAGATATTGCCGCCTATATGATTGCGTCTATCTATAATTAAAACTTCTTCTCCTCTTCGTGAGGCTAATCGCTCAGCCAAGACAATACCTGACAAGCCACAGCCGACAATCAAATTCTTCACTTTTCTCATATCTCAAAATCTCCGGTTGATTTCCCAATTCCAGGCGGTTTGGATGATGTCTTTAATGTTGATATATTTGGGTTGCCAACCTAATATCTCTTTAGCTTTGTGATTATCAGCAAAGAGTCGGGCTGGGTCTCCGGCGCGGCGAGGACCATATTCAACCGGGCATTTCTTGCCGCTAACTTCTTCGGCTGCTGTTATAATTTCTTTAACACTCGTACCAATTCCGGTGCCAAGATTAATACATCCACTATAATTTTTCAGCTTTTCAAGTGCCAAACGATGTGCCAAGGCCAAATCCTCAACATGGATATAATCGCGGATGCAGGTTCCATCTGGCGTATCATAGTCCGTACCAAATACGCTAATAGACTTTTTTTCTCCGCTTATGGCTTTTAAGACCAATGGGATTAAATGCGTTTCCGGCGTATGACTTTCTCCTATACTGCCGTCAGAGGCGCAACCGGACGCATTGAAATAGCGTAAGGCAATATGTCTTAAACCATAAGCTCTTTCATAATCGGCAAAAATTTGCTCAATCATCAGCTTTGTTCGCCCGTAAGGATTTATTGGGTTTTGCGGATGTTGCTCATCAATCGGAGTATATTGCGGTTCACCATAGGTGGCACAGGTACTCGAGAAAACAATATTTTTCACCTCATGTTGCAACATGGTATTCAACAAGTTAATTGTGCCAACGACATTATTATAATAGTATTTCTGCGGTTCTCCGACACTCTCTCCTACATAAGCAAATGCGGCAAAATGGATAACAGCGTCAATCTTGTGCTTGATAAACACTTGTTGCAGAGAATAAGTATCCAGTAAATCTGCGTGTTCAAATATTGCGCGTTTATCAACTGCTTCACGATGGCCATAAACCAAATTATCGGCAACAACAACCTGATAGCCATTATCAAGTAGGTGTTTGACTGTATGGGAGCCGATGTAGCCGGCTCCACCCATTACAAGAATATTTTTCATACTATCTTCCAATTCCTTGATATTCAAAGCCTAAATTTTTGGCTTTTTCCGGGTTGAGGAGGTTGCGGCAATCGATTATCTTTTTATGGCGCATGAGATGTGCGGCTTGCTCTAAATCTATGTTTTTGAACTCCGCCCATTCCGTTAATATTGCCAAGACATCCGCATCTTTCAGAGCTTGATACATAGTATCCGCATACTGAATCTTGTTGCCGACCAAGTTACAAGCCGTGCCCATTGCCTTGGGGTCATAGGCTGTAATATTTGCGCCTTGAGTGATTAGCTCCCCTACTATCTCCATAGCAGGACTTTCGCGGCAATCATCAGTGCCATCCTTAAAGGCCAAGCCTAAAACCGCAATTTTAGGATTTTCAATATCTTTGATTGCATCTAAAATTCTTTGTGCCATTTGTTTTTTGCGCTCGGCATTGCCTTTTATGGTAGCATTTATCAAAGTCATATCGACGCCGTTTTGACGCGCCATATAAGACATTGCCATTGTATCTTTAGGAAAACAACTTCCTCCATAGCCCGGCCCCGGATTAAGAAAGCGATTGCCTATACGCGTATCTAGTCCCATGCCTTTGGCAACTTCTTCTATATTTGCTCCCGTCTTTTCACAGAAATTGGCCATTTCGTTAATATAGTGAATCTTAATTGCCAAAAAAGCATTTGAGGCATATTTAATCGTTTCGGCAGAACGACGTTTGACAAACAACATATTGGTCTTGCCCTCAAACGGCTTATACAGCTCTTTTATCACATTTTTGGCTTTTTCGGTATTTGCGCCGACGACTATTCTATCGGGATGAAAAAAGTCATGCACGGCAAAGCCTTCACGCAAAAATTCAGGTAAAGACACAACATCAAAATCAGCAAACGGATTTTTCTTTGAAATCAAAGCCTCAACATCATCGCCCGTACCGACCGGAACAGTCGACTTGGTCGCAACGACCGTATAACCGGTTAAATATTCTGCTAATTCCGTAGCTGCGGCGTGAATATATTTCATATCGGCTTCTTTGGTAACCGGATGCGGCGGTGTTCCGACTGCTATAATTACCAAATCAGCATCAGAGACACCTTCTTTCATAGAAGTGGTAAATTTAATGCGTCCTGCTTGGACATTTTTGTGAAACAGCTCTTCCAAGCCATCTTCATACAAAGTAATGTGTCCGGCTTGTAGGGCATCAATTTTGCTTGGCTCCCTATCTATACAAGTTACTTGATTACCTAATTCTGCCAAACCTACGCCTGTTGGCAAGCCAACATATCCGGTTCCTATTATTCCGACTTTCATTGTTATATTTCCTTTAGTCTTCTCAGTTCAGTCTTAAAATATTCAATAGTTTTATTTAAGCCTTCATCAAGTTGAATGCTTGGCTCCCAGCCTAACTTGGTTTTTGCCAGTGTAATGTCCGGTCTTCTTTGTGTCGGATCATCTTTGGGCAAAGGTTTATAAACTATCTTGGATGGGCCTTTAATCTTTGCTATTACTTTTTCGGCTAATTCCTTGACCGTAAATTCTCCAGGATTTCCAGTATTTACCGGTCCGGTAAAATCGGCAGGAGAATTCATCATCCTGACCATAGCCTCAATTAAATCATCAACATAACAAAATGAGCGTGTTTGGCTACCATCGCCATAAATTGTAATGTCTTCGCCCTTAAGAGCCTGACAGATAAAATTTGAAACGACACGGCCATCTTTGGGATCCATTTTCGGACCATATGTATTGAAAATGCGAATTACCTTAATATCTACACCTTCGTGACGGTGATAATCAAAAAACAGACTTTCGGCACAGCGTTTACCTTCATCATAACACGCTCTGATGCCGTCCGGATTCACATTTCCTCGATAACTCTCTACTTGTGGATGAACAAGAGGTTCTCCATATACCTCTGAGGTGGAAGTTTGTAAGATTCTAGCTTTATGTTTTTTAGCCAGTTCCAGCATATTGATTGCACCGAAGACACAAGTCTTGGTTGTCTTAATAGCATAGCTTCCCTGATAGGCCGGAGGAGATGCCGGACAAGCCATATTATATATTTGATCTATTTTTTCATCAGAAATACTTAGTGGTTCGCATATATCGTGTTCTATAAAACGAAAATTTGGATGATTGATAATCTCGGAAACATTTTGCATTCGTCCCGTATAGTTATTATCAACACAGATAACTCTGTTGCCTTCGTTGATTAGGCGTGTACATAAATTTGAGCCTAAAAAACCGGTACCACCAGTTATTAATATGGTTTTCAACTTTCTCTCTCCTTACTTAGTGATTGCTGGGAAAAGAGATTAATGCGCTAATTGGGAAAAAATTTTTTGAATTTCTCAGGGTATTCACTTTTTCTCTCCGACAATTGAAAATAAAAAAACCACCGCTTGAAGGGTGGTCGGAGAGTTCATAAAGCATACTTAGCAAAATGCTCCTCTAAGTCTTTAAAGTCGAAAAACTTCTGAACATACACTTAAAGCTCCCCGGCCATTGTCGGGGGATATTTTGTCGCCTTGAATCGCGACTAATGATGCAATATCTGTGCACCATGCTAAGTATTAAGAGCTTATGAAGGCTCCGTACCCTCCTTGGGTACTCGATGTGTTGCCACATCTTGCTTGTGAGATTAGTATTTTGGGCTTAAGATGTCAAGTCCATTTTTTATATCAACATCGTTCTTATTTTGTTCTTTCATACTTGACATTGTATTTTAAAAATTATATCTATATTTACGTACTTAGCAAAATGCTCTGATTGTTTTATGCGGAGCAAAAGGAGCTCTTTTTATTAGAAGAGCTCCTTTCTTTTATTTACTAAAACATACTGCTAAGTATATTCTTGCCGTATTTAATAACTTATTCGTTCGCTTGATTTTGCGATTTTCGTAATTGTGCTTTTCTTTGGTCTTATCAAAAAATTCTGCGGCATTGTCTTTTGTGAGTGGAAAATACTCTTGATATTTCTTATCATCATGCGCTGCCCAGACAACGTTTTCTTTGACTACTTTTGCCGGCATGCCTGCGGCTATGCAATGCGGCGGAATACTCTTACTAACAACGCTGCCGAATCCTAAAATGCAGCCATTGCCTAAGGTAACCCCTTTTAAAACGACTGTCTTGCGCCCTACCCATACGTTGTCTTCTATTACTACATCTTTACTCTCATTGATGATATTGCCTTCAAAGTCATATATCGGGTGATAGTCAGTGTTATAAATCGTGGTATCAGCTAAGCCACAATCGCCCATTGTTATCTTTCCGCCCTTCGCGGCAACCAGCGGCGGCCACGTACACCATAACTTTTGCGCTGTTATTGTTGCGCCTTCTTTTAAGTCCCATTCGCCGGTTATGGCTGAATTTGGCCCTAAATCCAAGGTCGATTTATCATAGGCATATACGCCTACTTTCATCATCTCATTATGATGGCCTATTCTAACATATGAATCTTTTATCATAAACGTACAGCCATCCAAATAAACCCCATCTTCTAATATTAACGTAGCGTTTCCGTACAACTTTATACGGCTGTCTTTGCAAAATACATTTTTGCCAATGCTGACCTTATTATTGCCACCGCTTAAGTGCAGGCTGCTTCTTTTATAATATGCAGGAACGCCCTCAACAATATTATTATATTTTTTATTTAACATGTTATTTTTCCTGTATTTTTGGCAAATCAAAACCAAATTCTTGTTTGATTAAATCAACTATCTCTTGGGCATTGTATTTTGACTTACCATTACCTTGGTCTACCCATACCGAATGTCCGGAATGTCCTTGCCATGCATGCAAATAATATTCTTCAACGGATTTTTTATTTTTGACAAAGGGATCACAAAACTTGTAACCTAGAGCCACCAACTGACATAACCAATAAGCTCCTATATCTGCATTCTTATACATATTACCAAAAAATCCCTGTCCTCTTGTTGTTATATCTCGGGCATTTTTGACATTAACCATGGCTACCCATTCATTAATGCGGCAATCTCGATTAAATCCTTCTTTAGGATTAAAATTATTTATATCTTTTGTTTTTGCTGACGGTGTTAATGGCCAATGCGGCGGTCTTTGCCCTGACATGATTTTTTGAGGATTACATATTTTAGCAAAGCCGCAGCGCCAACATTGCCCAAGTTCGCCAACAATGGACATTTTTGCATCTTCTTGCAGCTCTTTTAAGTAAAAGCTTACCGTGTCTTTCAAATATTTTACATCATCATGCATAATCATCAGGTAATCTTTATCCGTATTATCTATGGCGTATTGGTAACGAACATCTGCCCGGTTATGGGGAAATTCTTTTGTGTACAGACGTTTCCAATGGCTCAAGATAAATCCTAATGTTCTTTCATATGTCGGACGACAATTTCTGACATAAACTTCTCTTACGCCAACATTTTCCGTGTTGACCCTAATATCTAGTTTCCATGGTTTAAAATACTCTTGAACTGCCGGATGTGCATAAAGTGCGCATACCTCAGGATTGGAACAATCATCATTGATATAAACCGTATCTATTAAATCTCCTGAAGTTTTCTTTAATGTCATTAATGTATAAATTAAAGATTCCGGCTTTTTATATGAATTTATTGCAACGTCGATTTTTTTCATATCAGTCTCCTTTGCGCTTTACTTTACACAAACATTTTGGCCAAAGAATAATGGCCGTTAAAAAATAATTTACACGCTCTTTCTTTACGCCAGCCTAGCAGTTCCGGTTTCAGGGCTCCCTCCTCGTATAAGGGCAAAACCAGTTCTCTTGCCTTTTCTAATGACTGCAATCTGGTTTCTTTGTCCTTCATCCGTCTTAGAGGCTGCGATATTGTCGACTTAAAAATAAAGCGCGTGATATATTTTTCCAGCAACTTATAATCTTGCTTATTTTGTAACCGATTGGATTTTAAGAAATAATCATACAAGACTTGTCCTGCAGCTGCGTGTACTCTGACATATTTATCGGTTTTACCTTGGTTCATTACCGACGTACTACTGTCTCGATAATAAAGCAGTTTGGTATCCGTATGGACGATGCTTAAAACCTGATACATCACTTTTAATGTGAAAATCGTATCCTCGGCAGGTTGTATATCTTTGGGAAACTCTATGCCGGCAATGGCATCTTTCTTATACAACCTATTCCAGACCAAAACCGATCCGCCTTTGGGATTTTTAAACCAATAGTGAAAGGCATCCTTAGAATATTCTGCCGGAATTTTTTCTACATCATAATGCGGTGGATTTTTGAGCTCAAAATCATCTGCAACCGTTTGGTTGGTAAATTCGGCAACATCTGCATTATACTTGGTAATTAAATGATACAAAACTTCCATTGCCTGCGGGTGCAAAACATCATCTTGGTCAAGTAACGCAACATAAGGCGATAAGGCACTTTTTAGACCGTGATTGCGCGCCATGGAGCATCCCGCATTTTCTTGCTCGATTAAGCGAAAGCGTGAATCTTCGGCAACATATTCGTTAACAATATCTGAGGTCATATCCGTCGAACCATCGTTGACGCATATGACTTCCATATCTTCAAAAGTTTGATTTTTTACTGAATCCAGACATGGACGCAGGTATTTTTCCGCATTATACAATGGAATAATAAGAGAGATTGCAGGCATGAGAGCTCCTTCAATTCTAATTAACAATCTCCCTTATATATAACTTGAGAATTTGTTTATTGCAACTTATTTCCCGAAGTTCTTAAACCTTACGAAATTTTCTCTTTTGCCAGTGCTGATAAATATACAATAACAACAATACCAGATACAAGCTGCCTAATGACCACAAAACATATGTCTTTATAGCCTTATCGCTCCACTCTTTGGTAATTTCATTGACATTTAAGGCACTCCCCGTCACCTTAAACTCGGCATCCGGCTTTTCATGTAACAGAGAGGCCACAATTTGATAGTCGGGATTCAAATAGTCAAACTTAATTATCAAGTCTTTCCCGATTTTTTCAAGCTTGGCTGTGATGGCATTGGTGGTTACCGTATTATCTAATGTATAGTGCACCAAGCCTGCATCATCAGGAATGGTAATGCGTATCGGATCATGTCCTATTTTGGAGACATCTCCACCCGATAAGGCCATGGCACCTTTGTTTTGCAGATAAACTCTGGTCAAATACAAATCTTTATATTCTTTACCGTGGACGGATACATTATAATCATTGTCATTTTGTGAAGAAATAAATGTTACTTTCTCGGTGTCGTATTTGAGAATCGGACGACTGATGTAAAATATATAATAGCCAAAGACAATACCCGATACCGCCAAAATAAACGCTCCGGTCTTGCTGGTCCAAAAATCCCAAAAGGCTTTGACAACCTCTTTCCAATCTCGCTTGATTTGCTTCTTTTCAAACATTTAATTCCTCCTTATTCTTTCTTTCGGACATATAATCATCAAATTTGCAAATAAAAGAGAATTAAGTTGAAAAAAACTCTTGCAATTCTCCTAATTACACCATAGATTAGTGGACGTTAAAGTTATTCGGGATGTAGCGCAGCCTGGTAGCGCATTTGCATGGGGTGCAAGTGGTCGCTGGTTCGAATCCAGTCATCCCGACCAACCGAACGTCGGTCGCGAACCGCACGGCGGTAGCGCCATTTTATAAGGGCATCTTTTGATGTCCTTTTTTTTATTTCTATTTTTCATCTTTCGGCTAGTTAAATAAGTTTTAAGATTAATTGATTATATTAGCTTTGTTTTTCAATGAGGTTATAATGCAATATTTTTTTCAAAACCATAATGCTTCCGAATTGATTGTTTTCTTTGCCGGTTGGGGATGTGATTATAATCAATTTGTTAACCAACATGATACATCGGATGTTTTGATTTTATATGATTATCAAGATTTGGATTTGAATTTTAATTTTAGTAAATATGCCAATATTTATATGATTGCCTATTCTGCCGGGGTTTTTGTATCTTGTCTTTTGTCTGATAAAATTCCTAATATCAGAAAAAAAATCGCCGTATGCGGTAATCCGTATTTATTTGATAAAAAATTAGGAATATCCCCTGCTCAACTTAAAGTTTTAAAAAATATTACTTTAGATAACTATTTGGATTTTAGAAGAAAATATATGGTCTTCTCAGATGAGGAATATGCAAAATATAATGAACTGCAATCTTTACGCTCGCTTGAGAGCTGTCAAAGCGAATTAACTTACTTACAACAACTTTATTCTGAATATAAAGATAAAATCGTCCCTTGCTTTGACAAGGCCATTGTGGCGGCAGATGACTTACTCTTCACCCTCAGCGCACAAAAAGATTTTTATAAAGAAAAACTTTTTATTATCCCAAACGCCAAACATCATATTTTCTTTCGGTTTAACAGCTTTGAAGATATTATTAATATTAACTAGCAATATTTATTTTTTATTCCCTTTTTTGACCGGTTTGCAAAAGAGATAATGTTTGAATTTGTTGATTTAAGATTATCCGGCAAGCCTTTGAATAAGCCTCTTTTGATGGTATTTCAATATCGGGGAGTTGTCCCTCTTTTTCTTTGATTTCTCTTCCATTTCGACTTCTTTGGCGATACTCGGTTCCTATTCTTAATTTCCCTTGCTCAAAGGGAATTTCCGTGCAAGCACCACCGGCAAAAGTCCCAGACGTGTTTTCGCCGATGGTTTGGCTCTTTTGTATTTGGGAGAGCATAAAAATTGCTCCTTCGGCAGCTGAGGCACACCATCTATCCTGCAGAATATATATTCCGCCTCTAAACTTATCGCCGTTTTGAGACTGATATTGTGTGGTTTGTGGCCGAATATGTCCCTTTTTACCCAAAATTTTTGCTTGATTTTCATCTTGAGGCTTGGCTTGAATCACTTCACATAAATCGGCGTAATTTAAGGATTTTCCGCTCATTCGCTCGCCTATTTCTTTGATGAGTTCTGCATCTCCGCCCGAATTTCCTCGAAAATCAAAAATAATATTCTGCCACTTATGTTTTGCTTTTTCTTCAAAAAAGTCGGCAATAAAAGCTTTTCTTGTTTGAGTTTGTTTTTCAGAATCTCCCTCAAACGACGGAATTGCCACAATCCCTATTCTCAAATTTCCAACACATTGTGTTGCTATCATCCATTGCGGGTGGCCGGCTTGCATTTTGTAATGCTTAAATTCCTGAATGCCTAAATTTTGCAAGTTTTCACTTGGGGCATAGGCTAAATTATAAGCTCTTTTGGAATAAGTCGGCTCTTGTTTCTCGACTAATTGATGATTCTTAGAATCAAACAACGCGATATGATTATCCGGAACAAAATCTTTAATTACTCTTCCTAACTGTTTGAGTTGAGAATCTATTTTTGTTTTTTCATCTATCTCCGACACAGCCATGGCAAAAGTTTGTTTTTGGCGTTGGACGACTTCATTGTTTACGGCTTGCGAATAATTCCACTCCGGCAAGTTATGCAAAATAAAGTCGGCATATTGTTTGATTAAACTCATCTCTTTATTTCCTCATCGGGAGCAAAAAAAAATGCACCTATATAAGGTGACATTTTTTTGATTAACAATCAATTAACAACTTTACTTAAAGTATCACTTAAATCTTTTGACATTTCTTGGAGTTGGGAACGGATAGAAAATAAGAACTCTCTGCTTTCTTCATTTAGCTCTACAGGTAATTGATTTTCTTCAAAAAAATCTTTTTGAATTTCCTCGCCTAAAAGGTTCTTAAGTCCCTTTTCCTTGAATAACTTTTGAACGCCTTCTATCGTGTAACGCTTGTCATACAAATAATCCCGAATTAATTTAACAATTTCGACGTCGTCAGGACGATAGTAACGTCTGCCGCCGCTTCTTTTCATCGGTTTAATTTGCGGAAACTTGGTTTCCCAAAAGCGCAAGACGTGCGTTGCAACCCCTAATTCCTCAGCAACCTCGGCAATGGTGCGAAACGCTGCTTTTGACTTGTTAACAACCATGTCTTTCCCTTGTGTTAGGCGTTGATTATTTTTCTCATGGTTTGAGAAGGCTTAAATGAAATGACTCGACGCGGAGAAATAACCGCTTCTACTCCCGTCTTTGGGTTACGGCCTGAACGGGCATTTTTATTACGCAGAGCAAATGTTCCGAAAGATGACAATTTGACATCATTGCCTTTGACCAATTCTTGAGTCATTTCATCTAATATCATATCCAAAATATCATTGGAATCTTTGCGAGATAGACCAATTTCTTCATATATGGTCTCAGCAACATCTGCACGTGTAATCGTTTTCATTTCATAACATCCTTTAATATAATTAAACTACATAACTCTTTATGGAGATGAATTATAATATAATTCACCAAAAGACAAGTACCTGTTTGGAATATTTCACAGATATTTTTTTAGATTCTGACTAAAGCGCCACCCCAAGTAAAACCTGCACCCATAGCGGTTAGGACAACCAAATCACCCTTTTTGATGTTTCCATTAGCAATTTCTTCCGACAAAGCGACCGGAATCGTTGCGGCAGAGGTATTGGCTGTGTGATCAATGGTTACAATAACCTTTTCATCGGGCAAATTTAATTTTTTACCAACATTTTCAATAATGCGGGCGTTTGCTTGGTGAGGCAACAACCAATCAATATCTTGAGAAGTGACGCCGGCTTGTTCCATCACATTTTCAGCAGCTTGCGTTAATGCGTTAACAGCAAACTTGAAGACTTCTTTGCCGTCCATGGTAATAAAGCCGGCTTTTTGCGTGGTGCTGACACCGCCTGTGGTTTTTAACTGTTCATAGTGACTGCCGTCGGCATATAATTTGGTAGATAATACACCCGTGTCTTCTGCCGTGCCCTTACCTTCACGAGCGCGCAAGATTACGGCACCGGCACCGTCGCCAAACAAGACGCAAGTATTTCTATCAGTCCAATCCGTGATTTTTGATAAGGTTTCGGCACCAATTACCATTGCGGTCTTGATTTGACCTAAACGAATCATATTGTCAGCCATGGTCAAAGCATAAACAAAGCCTGAACAAGCGGCAGAAATATCGGTCGTGATAGTTCCTGAACGTGTGCCAAGCTTGCCTGATATTTTGGCTGCCGTTGACGGCGTGGTGTCATCCGTTGTAACCGTGGCAACGATTATCATATCCAAATCTTGAGCGGAAATATTAGCCGATTTCAACGCGTTATTGGCTGCAATTAAAGAAATATCTGAAGTAAATTCATTTTCCGCAGCAATATGGCGCGACTTAATGCCCGTACGGGTACTAATCCACTCGTCGTTGGTATCTACCATTTTTGCCATATCATCATTGGTGAGAACTTTGGCCGGAAGATAGTGGCCAAAGCCAATAAGTTCAGATCTAATAAGCGTCATATAAAATTTCCTGTGATAATAAGTCTAAATCTACGTTTTCTAACTCGTCTCTAATCGTGTGCACAAAGTCTTGACGAACTAATTTGAGCGCATTTTCAACCGCTACCGAATAGCCAAGAGCATCCGTTCCGCCATGACTTTTAACAGACAAGCCGTTTAAGCCCACAAACATTGCTCCGTTATATAACCTCGGATCCATGGTCTTTTTTAAGTTTAAGGCAACGCCCAACATAAAAGGCAGACCCAATTTTGCCAACCAAGACTTTTTGACAGCATTTTTCATTAGACGAACAACTAATTTTGCCGTTCCTTCAGTCGATTTTAACGCAATGTTCCCGGTAAAACCATCGGCAACAACGACGTCAGCCTTTCCATTTGGCAATTCGTGCGGTTCGATATAGCCCACAAAGTTTATATCAAGCTGAGAATTGCGGATAATCTTGGCGGCCTGATGGATTTCCTCTTTGCCTTTCATTTCCTCTGCACCGATGTTGAGCAACGCAACACGCGGTTTTTCAATATCCAAAGCATGTTTGGCAACAATATTTCCCATTAAAGCAAATTCGGCCAAATTAACCGCGTCACATTCCGTATTAGCACCCAAATCCAACATAACATATTTTCCGGTTAAGTGCGGCATAATGCTGACAATAGCCGGACGATGAATTTTTTGAATTGTTTTGAGAGTTAATTTTGAAATTGCCATCAATGCACCTGTATTTCCGGCAGAAACAACCGCTTTGGCCTCGCCTTTGCGGACGGCATCTATTGCCATATACATGCTGGTGTTACGATTGCGAATAACTTGGGAGGGCTTATCCTCATTGCGTACAACTTCCGGAGAATTACGCAACTCACATACTTTTTTCAAGTTCGGATAAGCGTTTAGTATCGGGAGGACTTTACTTTCATCGCCGAAGAGCAAAAAACGCACATCGGGATTTTTTTTAGCTGCAATAGCCAACCCCTCAATAACGACTCTGGGGGAATTATCTCCCCCCATCGCGTCTATTGATATGACCAGATTATCAGACAAAACCTGCTCCATATAATGATATTGGCCTGACTTAAAAAATTATCTAAGCAAGCCGGTTAAAGACTATTCTTGCGAAGCTGTCTCTTGTTTAACAACTTCACGTTTGTTGTATTGTCCGCAAGACGGGCATACATTGTGAGGTCTTTTCAACTCACCGCAGTTCGGGCATTCTTGATAAGAATTTGCACTCAATGCATCATGTGAACGACGCATATTGCGGCGAGATGTTGATGTTTTGTGTTTTGGTGTAGCCATTTTCTTATACTCTATTATTAGTTATGATTAAAAAAACCAATTTTCCAGACGACATTATTAACCTATTTCATTTTTAAAATCAACATTAAAAATGTCTTCCGGACGGCTTTATTTGACCTTTTACCCAATATTTTCTCTTTTGGCAAGCATATTTTTTTATTTTTTGAGGGTTTCCAGAATTTTAAATGGATTTTCTTGTGCTTTTTCTTCTTCTATTATCTCATTTTTCCACTCAAAGACCTCACCTTCTTGTCTGGGATAATCCTCTAATACCAGTGCTAACTGCTCTAAGGCAATCTCGGCTAAGTCAATTTTTCCGCCAATGATGATGTCTGGCAAATCTTCTTCAAAGTCAATTTCTTCCTCTTTTTGTGACTTTGGCGTAGCCTTGGTATCGAACAAAACCTCAAATTCAGGCGCATAACTCTTGGTAAAATACTCCAGACTAATAACACTTTGCAAGCGAAGCGTGGCCTCCAGTGCCCCCCAGACCTTTAGCATATGTTCTTTTTTGTTGAGCTTGGTGTAAATGTCGGCTTCAAAGCTTTCCACTGCCGGAACTTTTAAGATTTCCGTGATTTCGGCCAAGTTCTCTTTATTAGCCGTTAAATGATAGTGTTGCTCCCCGGAGGAAATGTCTTCAACTATCAACGGGTACGAAAAATGTTTTTGCATTAAATCTTTCCTTGTGATATGTTGTTGCTAATTGTTATTTATGTTTTAACGGTAAGGGATTAAAGATGTCAACCCGCAAATTACTTTTGTTAAGCTCCTTTGTTGTTATGATGTCTTCGGCTTGCAGCAGCGATATGTTTATTACACATAACGGAAATATGCCCTCTAACGAGAGAATCAGCCAAGTCAGAGTCGGACAGACCCGCTCCGAAGTACACCAAATTCTCGGTGCTCCCTCAAGCGTGGTTTCTTTAGATAAAAATACGTGGATTTATATGTCTTCTGACATAAAACGCGTGGCTTTCTTTTCGCCGCAAGAAGTCGGTCGTGACGTTTTGACCATCCGTTTTAATGACCAGAATCAAGTCGCACAAATTGACCGCTTAACTCAAAAAGACGGAAAAGAAATCCAAGTCAGCACGGATAGAACCGAAACACTCGGGCATAATCCTGGCTTTTTCAGAAAATATTTCGGCGGGGTCGGACAATTTATGCCCTTCCCGACCAATGTTAATCCTAACAGATAAAGTAAAGCCCCTCAGCGGGGCTTTTTTTTATTATTTCTTTTTCTTGGCCATTTCGGGTGTGACCAAGCCGCCGGAGATGACAAATTTGATGCCATCTTCAACACTCATATCAATACTGATTGTATCTTCTTTCGGAACAAAAATTAAAAAGCCTGAAGTGGGGTTCGGCGTGGTCGGAATAAAGACGTTTAATAATTCGCGGCCTAATTTGTCTTTCACCTCACCTTGCGTGTCGGAGCTGACAAATCCCAATATCCAAAGTCCCTTTCTCGGATACTCCAGCAAGACAACCTTGGTAAAGGCATCATTTCGGTTTGAAAGAAATGTCTGAAAAACTTGTTTGAGCAAAGAATAGACGCTGGAAATGAACGGAACTTTATAAACAATCCATTCCCCTAAACGCAAGAAAAATCTTCCTAAGAATCCCGCTGCAAACATTCCTATTAAGATGAGTGCTAAAATCAAGAGAACAACACCTAGCCCAGGAATACTATACGGCAAGTAATTATCCGGTCGAAATTCGGGCGGAATTAAGCGATTGACGCTCACATCTATCCAAGTTATGAGCTTGTAGGCCAGATAAAAGGTCATGGCGACAGGTGCCGTTACCAAAATACCGGTAAAGAAGTATGCTTTTATTTTTGAGCCTAATTTCATAAAAATTGCTTTTTCTCGCTCTAAGCGAATATGTTTGATATGTTTGGCTCTTTTTGTAACTTCGTCTTTTTTCATTCTACCCTCATTACATCTTCAATAATAAATTGTACCGAATTGCGGCCTTGCCAATTATCGTGCCGCAACACGCCTATGACATTAAAGCTCTCCCCATGGCTATTAAGCATAGCAGGTCCTATATCCGTATCAGCTACGCGAAAAGCCATGGCTTTTAAGCTTCCGCCATTGGCCGAACTCAGATAACAACTGACGTGTCCGCTTCCTACCAATTTCGGCTTATTTATTCTGACTCTTTCCAAAATAAGTTTTGGCTCACTATTGCCTGCGCCGTATGGCTCAAGTTGCGACAGAGAATCTGCCAAATCGACATTAGCTCCGGCTGCGTCCAGTACCCCGTCGGCCTCTAATATCGGCGTTATGGCTTCATGACCTAATTGACGTTCAACATATTCGCCGACAAAGCGCCGGAAATCTTCAATTTTATCTTCTTCCAAAGAAAAACCCGCAGCCATGGTATGTCCGCCGCCCTTGGTGATATAGCCGCCTTCTTTAGCCGCAATAATTAATGCTCCCAGATCTATTCCCGGAATGGAACGAGCCGACCCCTTAACCTCATCTTCTTCGATTGACATTACAAAAGCCGGAACGTGATAGCGCTCTTTTAGTTTTCCGGCAACAATACCTATCACGCCTTGGTGCCAATCATGCCCAAAGACAAAAGCTATCGGATAAGTTTGCGGCGTGCCTTCCAACATTTCAATTGCTTTTTCCAAGACATAGCCTTCAATCTCTTTTCTTTGCGTATTAAACTCATTGAGCTTATCGGCCAACATACTTGCCTGAAACTCATCTTGACTACACAATAAGCGATTGCCCAATGCCGCCTCACCTACACGGCCGCAAGCATTAATTCTGGGGCCCAATACAAAGCCTAAGTGAAATGCACCTAATGCTTCATTGATGGAGGATTTATCTATCAGTGCTTTTAGTCCGATATTATGATGTTGCGCCATAATTTTGAGCCCTTGACGTACAAACGCACGATTTAGCCCTAACAGCGGGACAACATCACAAACCGTGCCTAAAGCAACTAAGTCTAACCATTGAATTAAATTCGGCTCTTTATGGGTTTGGTAAAAGCCCTTTTGACGCAACTCACGATTTATGGCGACAATCGTTACAAAGACTACGCCTACAGCCGCCATGTATTTGAGGTAGGGATAATCATTTTCTTCATCCAGACGTTTGGGGTTTACAACCGCGCTAACGTTGGGCAATTTTGCCTCGGCCTCGTGGTGATCCAAAACAATAACTTCAAAGCCTTTTCCTTTGGCATAATCAAAAACATCAAACGCCGTGGTCCCGCAATCTACCGTAATAACAAAATCCGCCCCCTGGGCTGCAAATTCATCAAAAGCAAGGCAGCTTGGGCCATAGCCCTCATCTCGTTCGGGAATGTGAATCAGCGGGTTAACGCCAACACTTTCTAGAAAAAGGCGCAACACTGATGATGAGGTGGCGCCATCTACATCATAATCTCCGATAATGGCGATTTTTCGTCCCTGCATAATGGCTTGCGCAATCTTTTGTGCTGCCGTTTGCATATCTTTTAGGACAAATGGTTCCGGAAGAAGGTTTTGGAGCTTAGGATTTAAAAAATTTTCGACTTCAGAGACGTCTAATCCGCGTGAGGCAATAATCCTTGAAACTAACAACGGCAAGTTAAAACGCTGTGCAATAACTTCGGCTTTTCTTTCATCGACTGGCGTTGTTTTCCAAAGATTTCCTCCCAGAGATTTTACATTTTCAAAGCTGGAACCCACTGCTTCTCCTCAAAAATCTTAGTAGCTGATATAAACTTCCGCACGACGATTTAAGCGTTCACCTTCAGGCATAACCTCCAGATAAGCCGGACGATTGTCTGACATGGCTTCAACCAAAATCTTGTTTGAAGGCATACCGGCCCTCTTGAGAGCGGCGGCAACAGCCTCGGCTCTGGCTTGAGAAACCTTAAAGTTAGCCATTTTATGACTTGCCATATCCGTATTGCGGGTGCGGCTTGATGCATAACCCATGACACGGACAAAGGCATTGTTTTTCTTGGCTTCTTTTACAATTTGGCGAATCTTTGAATTGGAGCCTGACGGCAGGTAGGAACTTCCGTTATCAAAATAAAATGTCTCTACCAAATAGGTAACGCTCGGAACTTGTGCCACCGGCATTTGCGGCTCAGGCATTGGAGATAGCTTATCTGCAGCTTCTTCATCTTTGGCGGCAATTTCCATATCTTCATTATTTTCATTCAGGACAGTTTCTTCTTTATCCAAGTCTTGAGAATCGGAAACAATCACCGGTGTTGTCTTAGCCGGCGTAACTTTTTCTGCCTGTATTTCATCTTCATAGGCTACATTTTTGTTATCACTTGCTAAGGCTGAGCTTTCTTTTAATATCCCGTTGTCCGATGTTTCGGCATAATCATCGGTAATTTCAGGAAATGATGCACTTTTGCATGCCGGTAACAACAAAAACATACTTAATAAACATAATGAAGTTTTTATATTTTGCGAAAACATCTCTTATTTACCTTATTCCAAATTGTTTTTCTTTGGGCGCTATTTATTATAGTGATAGCTTATTACCTTTTTTAATACAAGAATAAAAATAAATACAAACAAAAAAATATTAACTTTCCCTCTTTTATCGTTTGTATTTCATAAATAAATGTTTTATAATCGTTTTGTTAATTTTGAAAGGATTAAAGATGACTGTTCCGGCCACTGATACCGCCATTGATGTTGCTTACTGGTTTTTTAATCGGGCAGAAAAAGACGGAATCTATCTTGAAACGGATATTATGCAGCATTTGCTTTTTTTAGCTCAGGTTCATTTTGCTATGGCTTATAATATGCAAATGCTTGTTCCCAGTCTCTTTGTCTGTGATCATTCCGGTTTCTATGAACCTAATTTGAAAAAAATGTTTGCTTTCGGGCGGCCTTTTATGCCTGCCGTAACTTTTCCGGATAAAATATCTTCTTTTTTAGAAAGTATTTGGAATAAGTATGGAAAACTTTCACTCAAAAATTTGGAAAAAATTACCAAAGGAAATTCCGCTTTTAAGGAAATGTTTGTTTCCGGAACAATTAACACCGTTGATTTTAATACCGTCGTTAAGCATTTTATTGATGCGGGTAAAAAAATTCAGCAAAATAACAGTTTTTCCGATGCAAGAAAAAAAGTCTTGCTTTCTCAACATGGACCGGTTGTCGTTTCTAAATGGCAGCCGCGAAAGATTGATGCTAAATCTTAGAGGAGACGTTTGATGTATAAATTTTTTAAACTTTTTTTGGTTTTGTTAGTTCTTTCCGCTTGTTCTCCTAAGGAGGAAAAAGCTAATTTAATAATTTCAACCGACAACGGCGATGTCTCTTACAATGTTGAAGAAGCAATTACCGTACCTCAATTAGAAAAAGGTCTTATGTTTAGAGAATCTTTGGCTGAAAATGCCGGTATGATTTTTGACTTATCCAATGTGAACAATAAAGTGGCTATGTGGATGAAAGATACAAAAATTCCTTTGGATATGATTTTTATTAATGGTAAAGGTGAAATTTTCTTCATCTTTGAAAATGCCGTACCGATGTCTGAAGATCTCATCATTGCTCCCGAACCGGCAACTTTTGTGTTGGAACTTAATGCTGGCACTGTTCAAAAACATAATATTAAAGTTGGTGATAAAGTAAAACACCATTTAATTGATGAATACATGGCGCAAAAAAATTCTGATGTAGAGAGTACTGCTCCTTCCGATGATGTAGTTTCGATGACTGAAGAGACAACTGCTGCAACATCTGAAAGCACCCCTGTTGACGAGGACGTAACAGAAAATACGGAATCTGCTGAAAATGCAGATTCTGAAGATGCGGCTGATGATTTATCTAACATTCCCGATGACAGCAGCAGTGAAGAAGCTATTGTGGTTGAGTAATTAAACATTATATAATGTGTTAAATTTTACACCGCCTTTGGGCGGTGTTTTTTTAATAATCAGAGTTATAGTCAAAAAATTTTTCTTTCTATATGTTATGTTGACACTACGTTATTTTTATGATATGCTTTTTTTAGGCTTTGAATTAGTTATAGAGGTGTATTATGAAAACGTATACTTATGCGGCTGTTTTGTCAGTTTTTTTAATTACAGCTTATACCAGCTCAGGTATGGCGTTATCAAGCACCCACCTTATAGATACAGATCAAAACCAAGCCTTAATTCAAACGCCTCGGGTTGCTTTGGAATTAAAGCAACCCTCTTCTCTTGCTCATTTGATGAAATTAGCAAAAGTCCATTTTATTGCAGAAAATGATGACCTCAGTTTTACTTATAATAATCCTACCTTTTCAGCTGATGACACTAAAGACAGATGCAGTAAATTAGGATTTAAAACTGCAGTTACTTCCTGTACAGGAGCTGGGCAAATAGCAGCCCAGTTATGTCCTTACGACTTTAATTACACAAATAGCTGTTGCGACAAAGCTTTTAAATATTCTGCTTCTGCGTGTTCTTATCCAAAAACAATCAGTTCTGCTTCTTGCGGAGGAAAATTCAAATGTTACTGCGATAGGACATTGTATCCTTATGATTCTTCAAACTGCAAATCGCCAAATATTTTAGTAGATTCTTGTAAAGATGATAGTGGAACATTTTATGCACAATGTTCTTGCCCCTCATCTTGGGTTACTTGTGATAAATCTGTCAACCAAATTGGTTCCGGAACTGTGTGCAGAGAAAAAAATCAAGAAGATAAATATGCATCTTGCGCTTGTTCAAGCTCATATAAAGAAATTTGTACAGATTTTGGTCCGAGTTCACCTATGGACTATTGTTTTTTGAAAGGCACAAAATATTATAAAACTTGCAAAACAGAACAAGAAGTTTGCGAAGGCTTGGGATATACCCATTCCCTTGATAATCCTTGTGATGAAGACTCCATCATTGATGGATATTGCCCTAAAGGCTCCGGAAACTCATATTTTTCTTGCAAAGTTGATGTGGATAAATATTGCCAAAATAGAGGATATTCTAAAAATTCATGCGGGGCTTATCAAGTACAATCTTCTGAGACTTGCGATGTACCGGGGTATGGCGTGCAGGAACTTTATAAAAAGTGCAATCATACCTGTAAAAGTCGCTTAGCTGAACAAGGCTATAAAGAAATTAATGAAGGACAATGGTATAAAGATAAAATAGCTGTCGTTTTAAAAGATATAAGGCTTAACGATACAAATTCTTTAAAAAACCCTTTAGGTACATATTACGATACCTGGAGAGGTGAAGCTTACTTTAATAAATATGAGGGAATTACTGAATGTAGTAACACTAATCGACCTAGAATTACTTTTGTTCCTGACGTATGGCTATTCAACAATAATTTGGATAATATAACCGCTGTTATTGATCATTCCGGAACAACGGGCGGGGAAACACATACTTATGTTGAATGGCCTGTTGTCTGGCGAGATATTGTGGTAACAGAAACAAACACGCCTAATACAAATGATGTAACCTGGAAACAATGGGTTCCTTTTCCTAAAAAAGCTACTAACATTAATATTACAGGAAGAGTTGTATTAAAAGGAAATAATACATTTACTTCTGATAACCCATCGTCTCAAAACAGGTCTGACCACGGATATGCTAATAATCATAAAACTGGTTTTTATTACATACAACTTGATAATAGTGGAAATCTAGAAATGGATGGAAGCCAAAACACGTTTCAATACATTCCTATTTTAGTATATAGCTCTTGTACAAATAACTCTGATTTATGTGAAATAAAATTATATAACAAAGCCAGACTTGAAATGCCTTATAATGGTATAGCTTTTGAATCCGCTTATGGTTACCTATCCCTAGATACCGGCTCATCGGCTTTATTATATGCTCTGAGAGTACGAGGAAGAGAGACAGCCAGACATGCAATTGTAGTGGCTAATAATTCACTCTTGAGTCTAGTAACGTGGCTACGACTAGAAAACGCAAGAATTGATATAAGAGATTCCTCTGTAACAACACAAGATCCCAAAATAGAAATAATGAAAGCCGATAAAGTTTGTCTAGGATACAATGCAACGTTACGTTCTAATTACAAACCTGAAGTTCCTTTTCAGTCAGGATTTTACGAAGTTAGAGGACCTGCGGCCTATAGACAAACTTTGTTTGATAGCGATATTAAAGCGGGTCAAAGCGAATGGAATTCAGGCAACTCTTCAAAAATTAAAGCTATATGTGGTTATTATGGAAATCCATAATATTCTCATCAGGAAAACAAATAAGGGAGTGTTTACTCCCTTATTTGTTGTTATCTGAGAATGTTGGTTTTTAGAAATCTATATCAGGCTCTATTCCATACTCCCTTAATGCCTGAACAATCTCTGCTATATAGTAACGCTCCTGATAACTTAATATTCCATCGGCTGCACTGATTTTTAAGGCCTCTTTTATTACTTCTTCCACTTCTTCAGGCGTTTTGGATTTTAGGTTGTCAACCGCCTTAAAAAAACTCGTTTCATCCGGTTTGAGGACGTCCATATAATTATTCAAATACTGTTCGCTTAAGGTTTTGGTATGAGGGAGCTTTTTATTTATGTATTTTCTGATTGAGGCTAATTTAACTTGGTTAAAATCTGCCGTGCATTTGGCAATAAATGTTAAAATTATCAAGTTATCTTTGATTTTTTCTAGATAGCGAAAATCAAAACTCTGGGTTGGCTCCTCTTCGGGCTGATTGTGTTCTGATTTGGCGGTATAGGCGCAATAGTCGGCAATAAATTCTTTGGCCGAGGCATAGAACTTTTCGTTGCTCATATCCATAATATCACGCAAGTAAACGCTATCAACAATATGCGATTTTTTGGTGCGATAAAAATATAAATCCAAAAAAACTAAGCTGTTTTTTTGCCAGATATTTTTAACGGCAACGTTCTCCTCAATTACCTTGTGGCCGGGCGAGGTCAAATGCACCAACATATTATAAAATCTCATGGAGCGGGAGGCCGACTCAGAGTTCATGATTGTACTCCCAAAAGCGAGATTAATTTTTTGAGATAGGTTTTGATGGTTTCAACCCGGACGCTATAGTCTTCCAAGTTTTTCTCAATAAAGAGTTTTTGGTCCGGACGAATTTTTACCGCACCAAACTGTTTGGTTACAAAATCTATCAACTTATCGGGGGCCGCAAAGGTATTGTTATGGAAACTCAGCAAAATACCCTTTCCACCGGCCTCGATTTTTTCAACATTTGCCAGAACTGCAAGTTGTTTGATTTCAACCGTTTTAAGGAGGTTGTCAACTTCTGCAGGGAGTTTACCAAAGCGGTCGATTAATTCCTCTTTCATATCAAGAAGTGCATTTTTATCTTTTATTTCACCGATACGCTTATAAAGTCCTAATCGAACTCCTAAGTCTTTGACATAGGTTTCGGGTATCATAATCGGAATACCGGTGGTGATTTGCGGTGCCCATTCAAGAGAGGCTTGTTTGTCTTGCTCAAATTCTCCGGCTTTGAGGCGGGCAATTTCTTCTTCCAGCATGTGTTGATACAAGGCAACACCGACTTCTTTAATATGACCGGATTGCTCCTCTCCCAAAATATTGCCGGAGCCCCTAATATCCATATCATGGCTGGCAAGCGAGAAACCTGCACCTAATGTGTCGAGTGCTTGTAAAATGCTTAAGCGGCGTTCGGCAACCGGTTTGAGGTTCTTTTGCTTTGGCACGGTAAAGTAACAATAGCCTCTGAGTTTGCCGCGCCCTACTCGCCCTCTTAGTTGATAGAGTTGCGCCAGACCAAACATATCTGCCCGATAGACAATCATGGTATTAACCGAGGGCATATCAATACCGGATTCAATAATGGTGGTAGAGAGCAACATATCGGCTTTGCCGTCGGCAAAATCGTTCATGACTTCTTCAAGGTGTTTTACCGGCATTTGTCCGTGAGCCACCAAAATTTTAATATCCGGCACGAGTTCACGGAGCTCTTTTTCAATGCCAAAAATATCTGAAACCCTTGGGCAGACAAAGAAAGTTTGACCATTACGGAATTTTTCACGATAAATTGCCTCTTTTATCATCACCTTATCAAAAGGCATGACAAAAGTGCGCGCGGCCAAACGGTCAACCGGCGGGGTACCGATGATGCTTAATTGTTTTACGCCGGTTAAGGACATTTGCAAGGTTCTAGGAATTGGCGTAGCAGTTAGCGTTAACACGTGAACATTAGACTTAAGTGCTTTTAATTTTTCTTTATGAGCAACGCCGAAATGTTGCTCTTCATCAATAATTAAGAGCCCTAAGTTGCAGAATTTTATATCTTTTGACAACAAAGCGTGCGTGCCGATGACAATTTCCACCGCTCCATCGGCCAAACCTTGTTTGGTTTCTTCGGCCTCTTTGGGCGTTACCAAACGCGAGAGCATTTTAACCTTAATGGGGAAACCTTCCATCCGCTTTTTGAAGTTATAATAGTGTTGGCGCGCGAGCAAAGTAGTCGGCACAATTAAGGCCACTTGAGCCCCCGACATTGCAACCGCAAAGGCCGCACGCAAGGCAACTTCGGTTTTACCAAACCCAACATCACCACACACCAATCTATCCATTGGCGAGCCCTGCCCCAAATCTTTCAAAACATCATTAATGGCATTGAGCTGGTCATCGGTTTCGCTATATGGGAAACGGGCGCAAAATTCATCATAAGGACCTGAGGGCGGAATAAAAACATCAGCCTCTTTTAAGTGTCTTTCGGCAGCAATTTTAATTAATTTTTCCGCAATATCGCGAATTTTTGCTTTAACTTTGGCTTTTTTGGCCTGCCAAGCTAAGCCGCCCAAGGTATCCAGTTGAATATTGTCATCTTCCAGACCATAGCGGGAGACCATATCAATATTTTCGACCGGAACAAAGAGTTTGGCATCGTTGGCATATAAAATCTTTAGGCAATCATGCGGGGCGCCGCCGGCCATAATATTTTCCAACCCCAAAAACTTACCGATACCATGTTCGACATGGACGACTAACTCACCGATTGAGAGAGACGAAACATCGGCAATAAAATCTTTCGCCGTTACTTTTTTGGTGGTGCGGCGGGTTTGGCGCTCGCCTAAAATATCTTGTTCGGAAATCAGGCACCAGCCATCGCCCCTAAAACCATGCGCCAAATTCATTACGGCTAAAACCGTCTTTTTGTGTCCGGCTTTTGCTAAGGCTTCGTGCCAATCATCGGCCAAGGCAATATCTGAGAGCCCATATTCGCTCATGAGTGAGGCTAAGCGTTCTCTTGAGCCCTCAGAATAGCAACAAATAATTCTTTTTAATTTGCCGTTTTCACTCAGATAATTTTTGAGTTCATTATAAACCTCGGCAGCGGAAATATTCTTGGCATTTGAAAAATCTCGCCCAGGAATAACGCCGGCCGATTCATTATCTTCTCCCGATGGTAAAGTCATGGGCGTAAAATAAATGGCTTGGCGTTGGTGCAGGCGTGTTGCAAACTCCTCTTTGGTCATATACAACAATTCGGGCGCAATCGGGCGGTAGGTATCAACCTCATTGGCCGATTTGATTGATAAAGCCTCAAGGCGTGCCTGATAGTAGTCAATGATGCTTTCTTCTTTTGCACTAACCGCCTCTTTTACCGATTTGCCGATAATCACATAGGCCTGAGGCAAATAGTCAAATAAAGTCGGCAAGGTTTCATCATAGAAAAACGGCAACCAGTTTTCCATACCGATATATTTTTGCCCGTTGGAAATCGTCTCATAGAGCTCATCGGTGGTTCCTTGAGAACCAAAAGTCTCACGATATTTGGCGCGGAAATTTTTAATGGTGTTATTATCAAGCGCCACCTCACCCATTACTTGGAAAGTATAACTTTTCAGTTCGCCGGTAGAGCGTTGGGTTAAAGGGTCAAAGGTGCGGATTTTTTCTACCTCATCGCCAAACAAATCAATACGCAGCGGCTGAGCTCTGCCGACGGGGAAAATATCCAAAATATCACCGCGGACGGCATATTCTCCGGCTTCCATAACTTGCTCAACTCGATTATAACCGTTGACCACCGCATAGTGAACAAAGTCATTAAAATTAAGCGTGGCGCCGGTTTTGACCTCACGCATTGAATTTAAGAATATCTTTTTTAACGGCAGGCGTTGGAGAATCGCACCGCTACTGGTTATGATGATACGCGGTTTTTTAGGGTTCGGATTTTGTGCCAAGGCACTTAATGTGCCTACACGCGTGGCAACCACATTAACATTTGGCGATACACGGTCATAAGGCACGGTATCCCACGCCGGAAACTTTAAGACCTCTATTTGCGGGGCAATCGTGTTTAGAATTTGTGCCGTATGCTCCAAAGACACACCATCACTTACGACATATATTATATCGTGTTTGGCAGAGGTCTGTAATTTGGCAAGCAAAAACGCATCATATCCATCAGGAACTGATGAAACGGTATAATTTTGCAGAGTTGTGATATCTTCTAACATTTTCTTTAATCTTGTTATTTACTTTATTTTGAAAATATATACAATATCGCCTAGATGCAACTGTTTTCTTTATTTTTAGAGGAAAAATGCGACCGCCGATTTTATTTCCGTTGTTTGCGCCGATTAATACGCTTAAAGGTATCGGGCTTAAGACACAAGAGTTTTTAAACCGCTTGTGCGGTAATCGTGTGGTGGATTTATTATGGCATTTGCCCACAGGTATTATTGACCGCACCTCATCCCCAAAACTCTGTATGGCAAAAGAAAACACTATTTGTACCCTTAAAGTAAAAGTCATAGAGCATATTGCCCCAAAGACAAAAAAACAACCTTACCGCGTGATTTGCTCAGACGGAACAGGTGATTTGGTTTTGAGTTTTTTCAAAGCTTATCCTGAGTCTATTCAAAAAAATCTTCCCGTCGGCGAAGTGCGTGTGGTCAGCGGCAAAGTGGAGCGTTTTCAAGGCTTATTACAAATGAGTCATCCCGATTATATCGTTAAGCCCGAAGATATGGGGACTATTTTGGGAATTGAGCCCGTCTATCCGCTTACAGCCGGTATTACCAACAAAATGCTCAACAAAATTATGAAGCAAGCCTTAGGCGTTGTGCCGCAATTTAGTGAGTGGCAGGATGAGCATTATTTGAAAGCAAACAACTGGCCAAGTTTTAATCAAGCGCTTAAGTTGGCTCACCACCCAAAGTCGTTGGCCGATTTGGAGCCTAATGCAATTGCGCGTACCCGTTTGGCGTATGATGAATTATTGGCCAACCAATTGGCCTTAGCGATTGTGCGAGAAAGGGTTAAAAAGCAACACGGACGTGAAATTAAAGGCAACGGTTTGTTGCGAAAAAAAATTTTGCAGATTTTACCTTTTAAGCTCACTCAAGCTCAAGAAAAAGTTTTACAAGAAATCAGCGAAGACCAAGCCTCGCCTTATCGGATGCTTCGGCTCTTGCAAGGTGATGTCGGCAGCGGCAAAACCATTGTTGCCTTTTTTACCATGCTAAACGCCGTGGAGTGCGGGGCGCAAGCCGCCATTATGGCGCCGACCGAAATTTTGGCTAAGCAACATTTGGAAACCATACAACCTTTATGTGAGGAAATCGGCATTCGCGCCGAATTATTAACCGGGCGGGTTAAAGGCAAAGCACGTACCAAAATCTTGCAAGACTTGGCAGATGGCAAAATTGATATTCTTATCGGAACGCATGCCTTGTTTGTGGATGATGTTACGTTCAAGGATTTGGCTTGCGTGGTGATTGATGAGCAACATCGTTTCGGTGTACACCAAAGGCTTGCCCTCTCCAATAAGGGTAACAAAGCCGATATTCTTGTTATGACGGCAACCCCAATTCCTCGGTCTTTGGTTTTGACCGCTTATGGGGATATGGAATATTCCAAAATCGACCAAGTGCCCGAGGGGAGAAAACCGGTTGATACACGCGTTATGCCGGTGGCAAAAATAGATGTGGTGGTTGATGCTTTGCGCCGTAAACTTGATGAAGGTTGCCGGGCTTATTGGGTTTGCCCTTTGGTGGAAGAATCCGAAAAGACCGACTTAGCCGCCGCCGAAGAGCGTTTTGCAACTTTGCAAAAAATATTTGGCGATAAGGTCGGCCTTGTACACGGCAAAATGAAAGAAAAAGACAAAGACGCCGTGATGGAAAAATTTAAGAAAGGCGAGCTTTCTTTATTGGTTGCTACAACCGTGATTGAAGTCGGCGTTAACGTGCCTGAGGCAACAGTGATGATTATTGAACATGCCGAAAGATTTGGCTTAGCTCAACTTCACCAACTCAGAGGGCGGATTAAGCGCGGTTTTCAGGCCTCAACTTGCTTATTACTCTATTCTTATCCATTGAGTGAAACCGCTCACAGTCGCCTTAATATTATGAAGGAGACCGAAGACGGCTTTTTGATTGCCGAGAAAGATTTGGAACTCAGAGGCGGTGGTGAAATTTTGGGCACGCGCCAATCCGGATTTAACGAATTTAGGCTCGCTGATATGACGGTGCACAAAAACTTACTGCTCACTGCCAATAAAGATGCACGCATGATGTTGGAATTGGACCCGCAACTCACTTCCAACCGCGGCATGGCGTTACGCGTTTTGCTTTATCTCTTTGAGCGAGATGATGCGGTCAAAACTTATTTAGCCGGATAAAGAAAAGCCTCAGCATTCGAACTGAGGCTTTTGATTTTTAAGCAAAAAGTTTGTCTTTAACCTGTCGGGCGATGGCCTCATAGGCTCTGGCATAAGGACTGCCAGGCTGAGAGGCAACAACCGGTGTTCCGGCATCGGAATTTGAGCGGATAGCCATATGCAACGGAATTTCGCCCAAAAAAGGAACGCCTAATTGATTGGCTGTTTTTTGAGCCCCTTCATGACCGAAAATATCTGCTCTTGCGCCGCAATGCTCACAAATATAATAGCTCATATTTTCAACAATGCCCAAAATCTCAACATTGACTTTTTTGAACATATTTACGCCTTTGACTGCATCTATCAAAGCAATGTCTTGCGGGGTGGAAACAATTACCGCACCGTCTAACTTCAACATTTGCGACAGTGAGATTTGAATATCTCCCGTGCCGGGGGGCATATCTATGACCATAACATCAATCTCGCCCCAGTTGACTTCGGTTAGAAGTTGTTGGATGGCACCGCAAGCCTTTGCGCCTCGCCAAATTAAAGGTGTATCTTTATCTATCAGTGTGCCGATTGACATTGATTTTATCCCTTGAACAGAGAAAGCCTCCATGGTTTGGCCGTCATAAGAAACGGGAGGTTGTCCCTCATAGCCCAAAAGGGTTGGAACGGAAGGACCGTAAATGTCGGCATCAAACAAAGCAACCTTTAGTCCTTGCTCAGCAAGAGCCAAGGCCAAATTAACCGCTGTGGTGGATTTGCCGACACCGCCTTTGCCTGAAGCGACGGCAATGATTTTTTTGACACCTTTGACGGTCCAACCTGTTTGTTCGGGACGAAGTCCTTGCGGGGCCTTGGGTGCGGTGAAGATAATCGAAACCTTTTTATCTCCCGCAAGCTCAGAGATTTTTTGGCGCAGGGCCTCGGACTTGCCTGCATCTTCTGCTGAGGCTATTGTCACAATCACTCTCTTATCGGTTATTTGCAGGCTCTCAATCTCTTCCTTATTAAAATATTCCAAACATAGCGCGCGAATTGCATCTTCCATAAGATTTATTCTCCCCTGTTGATAGCTTATATCATTAATTGTCTTTAGCTGATATTTATATTATATGTAAAAAAAAGCAACGAAATAAATTATAAGAGGTGCAAAATAATGGCAAAAAATCAAGGCCCATGGGGCAATAATGATAACTCAAGCCCTTGGGGCGACAGTGAAGAGACTCTCTCAAATCCAAAAGTCGTGGACTTTAGCGTGCTGGAAAGAGTGAAAAATGATGACGGATTTGACTTCAAATTCGGTTGGGCAATTGCAATTATCATTGCCTTATGGCTGGCTTCGGGTTTTTATCAAATTCAGCCCAGCGACCAAGGTGTGGTTTTGCGCTTTGGAGCATATGCTTATACAACCGATGCCGGACTGCATTATCACCTGCCCTACCCAATTGAAACTGTTGAAAAAGTAAATATTACCCGTGAGCGCAGTATTAACATCGGTGAAGTTGAAACTTATCGTAATGCTGCAAATTCTTTCACCGAAAGCCATATGCTAACCGGGGATGAAAATATCGTTGATATTAATCTCACCGTGGTTTGGAAAATTAAAAACGCCAAAGATTATCTCTTTAATATGCGCAGTCCTGATGTGACCGTTCGCGTGGCCGCGCAATCCGTTTTGAGAGAAATTGTCGGTCAATCGCAAATGCAACCAATTATTACCGGTGACCGCGGCAAAGTTGAAGACGAGACCAAAGCCGAATTACAAAAAGTTTTGGATGAATTCGGTTCCGGCGTGGAAATCGTCCGTGTTAAACTCCAAAAAGCTGACCCGCCGAAGCAAGTGGTTGATGCTTTTAACGAAGTTCAACGCGCAAAAGCCGATATGGAACGTTTCAAAAACGAAGCTGAGGCTTATCGCAACGAAATTTTGCCGAAAGCTCAAGGTGAAGCTGCTCAACGCTTGCAAAATGCTCAAGCCTATAAAGAAGCCGTTGTTAACAAGGCAAAAGGTGAAGCTGAGCGCTTTATTTCAGTTTATAATGCCTATAAGCAAGGTAAAGAAGTAACCGCAAAACGCTTGTATTTGGAAACAATGGAAAATGTTTTGAATAAATCAAATACCGTTGTTTTGGATCAATCCGGTAAAGGTAACGCTATTTTGCCGTTACTGCCCATAAATCAAAATAATGTGGTTCCAACAGCTGCAAATAATAAAAATTAGGAGTATGAAAGATGTTTAGTCGCTATAAATATTATTTTCTGGCTGTTTTAGCCGTCATTGTTTTTGTCGGTTTGAACTCTTTGTATATTGTGGCTCAACCCGAACAAGCAATCGTTCTGCAGTTTGGTGAACCAATACGTTTGGTGAAAGAGCCGGGTCTAAAGGTTAAAATGCCTTTTATTCAAAACGTGGTGATTTATGATACGCGTTTACTCAACCTCGACCCTCCGGCGCAAGAAGTAGTGTTGAACGACAAAAAACGTTTGGATGTTGATAGCTTTACACGCTACAAAATCGTTGACCCGCTCAAGTTCTATCAAACCGTTAGAACCGAAGAGATTGCTCGCGGTAAACTGGCTGAAATCGTCAACTCTTCCGTTCGTAAAATTTTGGGCCGCATTACCTTGCAGGAGTTGTTGTCGCAACAACGCACTCAAATTATGGCCGACATAAGCAACGCGGTTAAAAAAGATGCCGAGCAAATCGGTGTGAGCGTGGCAGATGTTAGAATCAGACGTGCCGACTTGCCATTGCAAGTTCTGCAAGCCATTAACGCTCGTATGAAGACCGAACGCGAACGTGATGCTAAAGAATTCCGCGCCAAAGGACAGCAACAAGCTCAACAAATCCGAGCTAAGGCTGAAAAAGAACGTACAATCATTATTGCCGAAGCCGAAAAACAAGCCCAAATTACTCGCGGTCAAGGTGATGAGCAAGCTATTCAAATTTGGAATGATGCCGCTAACATCGACCCTAATTTTTATGCGTTCTATCGTTCTTTGGAAGCTTACAACAATTCTTTGGCCGATGCTAACACTTCTTTAGTTTTGGCTCCTGATTCCGAATTCTTTAAGTATTTCGGCTCTTCAGATATTAGAAGAAGATAGTTAAAAATGCTAAAAATAAAGTCAGTATTTGTTTTTTTGGCGTTGAGCGTTGTTTGCCTGGCAAGCAACGCTTCGGCGCAATATCCATCTTTTGCGGATTTGGCAGAAAAGCTTATGCCAAGCGTCGTTAACATTTCGAGCTTTACGGCGCCAGAAAACTCCGAAAATCTTGATGAAGAAACAGGAACTTCGGAATCTCTCGGCTCCGGCTTTATCATTGATAAGGACGGGTATATCATTACCAACAACCACGTCATTGACAAAGCAGAAAGTATCCAAGTTACACTTTCTAATAATCAAAAGCTTGAAGCAAAACTCATCGGCAAAGACCCTAAAACAGATTTGGCTTTGATTAAAATTGAGGCAAAGACACAACTTCAACCGGTAACTTTCGGTAATTCCGATAAAATTCGTGTCGGAGATTGGATTTTGGCTATCGGCAATCCCTTCGGCTTAGGCGGTAGTGTTACGGCCGGAATTGTATCGGCAAAATCAAGAGATATAGAATCGGGGCCTTATGATAACTTTATTCAAACCGATGCCGCAATTAACCAAGGAAACTCCGGCGGGCCGATGTTTAATATGAACGGCGAAGTTATCGGTATCAGTAGTGCTATTTTTTCAACCACAGGAGCCAGCCAAGGTATCGGCTTTGCCATTCCCGTTAATTTGGCAGACTGGGTGATTGAACAATTAAAAAAATTCGGAACCGTTAAAAGAGGCTGGATTGGAATTAAAATTCAACCTAATTCACAAGAGATTGCTTCAAGTCTCGGAATTTCCCAAAATCAAGGTGTGGTGGTTTCAGGCTTTACCCCAAACGGGCCCGCGCAAAAAGCAGGCTTTGCGGCCGGGGATATTATCTTGCGTTTTAATGGTGAAGAAATTGACAGCACCAAGAATTTATCTCGTATGATAGCCGAAACGCCTATCGGAACAAATACATCCTTTGAAATATGGCGCAATCAGAAAAAGCTAACCTTAAGTGTTACTGTTGAACAGATGCCTGAAGAACAAGAAACTTCTAAACCTGCATCGGAAGATGAAGGTGAAAATATTGATGTTTCCTCTCAAGTCAGTGATACAGAAACTTCTACCCTCAATGTGGTCGGATTTAGTGTCGGAGATTTGGCTTTAGATATGATGACTGACCTGAAAAGCGCTGCAAAAGGTGTGATGGTTACGGATGTTTTGCCAAACTCAGATGCCGCACACAAAGGTATTAAAGTCGGCGATATTATTGTTAAAGTAGATCAACGTAATGTCTTAGGGCCTCAAATGTTTGCGGAGTTTATTGACGAAGCTTATCGTGAAAACAAACGTCCGGTATTACTTGCAATTCAAGGCGTGGATGCATTGCATTTTGTGGCTGTAAAGTTGGTGAACCATGACTAGAGTAGATTTTTATCATTTGCAAAAACAAACCCTAGAGCAGGTCTTGCCCAAGCTCTTGGAAAAGGCTTATGCTTTGGGAAAAGCCATTAAAATAAAAATTGGTAATGAAGAGCGTGTGGAATTTATTAATTCGCAACTTTGGACTTTTGATGATACTTCCTTTATTCCCCATGGCTCCAAAAAAGACGGCTTTGCCGAATCTCAACCGATTTGGCTTAGTGCTGGAGATGATAACCCTAATCATGCAACTTTATTGTTTTTGGTAGACGGAGCTGATATTTCGCCCGAAGATGCACAAAATTTTGAGCGTATTTTCAATATTTTTGACGGCAATGATGAGAATGCTTTAACTCTTGCTCGCGGACAATGGAAGAAATTTAAGTCTGAGGGTTTAGAAACTTATTACTGGCAACAAGAAGGCAGCGGAAAATGGATTCAAAAAGCTTAAAAGCAGAGCTTGCCAAATTTGACTTAACAGAACTTAGCGGCGAGCGCTTTATTATTGATTTGATGTATGCCGGAACTCGTAATGTTGCAGGCTTTGCCGCATATGAAGAAATCGGCCTTGGAAACAGAGCTTTTGTTCATCAACAAGTGTTTGAATGTTTAATGAAAATTGTACCTATCCTAAAGCACCATAACTTAAAAATGTGCATCCGTGATGCTTATCGTCCGCCACGGGCGCATATATTGCTGCAAAAAAAAGTGGCTATGCCCGGATTGTTTGCTGCAAATTATCAACTTTCTAACCATTGCCACGGGACAGCTGTTGATATCTTTTTGACAGATGAAAATGGTAAAATGCTCGCTTACCCGACCGAAACAGATGCTTACACCGATGACATTGCTCAAGCTTTAAGAAAAGGAAATTTTCAACCCCTGCAGGACAACTTGCTAAAAGCCAGACACAATTATATGTATGCCCCATACGAGGCTTTGGCCAACAGAAGTTTTTTGAAAGAGCTGATGGAAAATAACGGCTTTTTGGCTATTCCGCATGAATGGTGGCACTATAATCTCCAAGGTTTTGAAAAATATCCCGTTTTGGAAACAGACTTATTTTAATTTTATTCGTTTTTATAGCCTTGCTGCTTTAATCTAAAAAATCTTGACTTTTGGAAAGCATAATGACATTATTTTGCTAATTTTATGTATTATTATAACTTTAAAATCTAAATCTATGAAATTATTATTAATTATCGCTATTGTCTTTTGCATTGAAAGAATAGCGCATCATGAGAAAAAATTGTTGGATTATCGAAGTTCTTTTATTGCTTCTTTACCCCGAAATGTTCGGTATCTTTTTCCGGCTTCTTTATGCGGAGCGTTTTGTAAGCGCTTGTTTGATATTGTCTTTTCTTTAGTTGTGTTGGTTACCATATTTCCTCTTATTTTTCTGATTGTGGCACCAATGATTAAATTAGGCTCAAAAGGTCCGGTGTTCTTTATTCAGAAAAGATTAGGTCTATATGGAAAATTATTTAACTGCTATAAATTTCGGACAATGTATGTTAATTCGGGAACAAGGCCGGCACAACCAAATGACTGCCGCGTTACAAAATTGGGTAAATTTTTACGCAAAACGCACTTAGATGAATTTCCGCAATTTTTTAATGTCTTAATCGGAGATATGAGTGTTGTCGGCCCCAGACCTTTTCAGCCGCGAATTTATCAGGAGTTTCCGGATTATGAAAAGAGTTTGCTGCGTTTGGTTGTTCGCCCCGGCCTGACAGTACTTGCTCAACTCAATGTGCCGCGAACAAAAAATCGAGCTCAATATCTTAAACAAGATTTCTATTATATTCGCAAAATGTCTTGTTGGCTTGATTTGAAAATTATTTTTTGGACTTTGCGGTTGCGCGATAATTCATTTTGAAAAAGCTTCCCTTCGGGGAAGCTTTGGTTTATCTTTCGCGCGAATTGCCGTCATTGCTATATTCCAGATAACGCGTAATACTTTGTTCAACCTGACGGTCAATTTGATTTTGGGGTTGAAGTTTGGGCGCATAAGTTCCGTTAGGCGCAAAAAGTTGGTTGAGCAAATCCATAGGATTGCCGCCGGTAAGCATTTGCTGTTTGGTCATTTCAATAGCAACTTGTTGTACCATGGCATTGCGGAAAGCATCTTGCGCGGCCAAACGGCTTTGCTCTTGTTGTCGGTGCTCTTTTTCGGTATATTTGCGGTGAAAACGAGCAAATTCATATATCGGGTCACCTCCACGATTAAAGTCCGGCAGGCCGACTAAATTGGTTTTGGCATCTATCAGATTTTTAATACCCATCCCGTTAGAATCCCGATATATCATCCAATCATTAATGATTTCGGGATAAATTGCCTCTTGCACATTATAGGGTTTGATTTGGCCAAATTCTATCCTATCCCAATCCCTATCGGCGGTTGTAACTTGAATATTATCAACAAAGTATTCTTTGTTTTCAATATGGCGGCGTTGCGGATTAATTAAGGCTTGGGATAAACAAATGGCAACCAGTGAGTATTTGAGCTCTTGGGCGGTTTTGTAACGCAATTTGCGAGGATCACGACGTACCTCGGCATCATTTAAGGCCTGATTGAGGCAATGGGCACGCAAAATTTGCAAGGCCTCAAGCTGGTCTTGATTTAACTCAACATTGGCAATAACCCGAACAGCGGCTATGCGGTTGACTAAGGCTTCTAATTTTAACTCCAAACTTTGATGCGGCATTTTTCCCTCTTTGTGACTTTTGCTGTGGAGTATAGCATAATTTTGCTCTGTCAACAAGAGGAATATTCTAGAAAAAAATATTTATTTTGTTAATTTTGTCTATTGCGTCATTATAAAAATTATGCTATAGTCCACTCGTACTAATCAATTAAAAACATTTATTATGAAACAAATTGAATTGCCATCTGAGTTGATGGCGTATATGTGCGAGAGTGGAAAATTCGTATTCGTAAATGACTTTGACGGCTGGGGACATGAGGCAGACATCAAGCATTTCAAACGAATTGGTATGATGGAAGGGAATGGCTTGCAAGCTGAAAACGGTGAGCAATTTGCTTTCCAATACGTTTCTTTCCGCAGAGGAAACGGCCTTATCGTTCAGCTCCGCGACCGTGAAAAAAACACCAATGAGCGACTGCCTTTGGCAGACTTACCTCTGTTCAAGGACTTCGATGTCGTTATCTGGACGTCTGGAGAAGTTTTACAAGGATTTGCACCGGTCTTTTCGGACAAACTCGACCTTGCAATTTTTATAGGAAAGCTGCAAGAATTTGGGGTGGCGGGAGATTATGAATTGCACAGGAAATTGGAAGAGATGAGAGATCTCGCCATATTCCTGTACAAAAACAATCCCGAAAAAGTTTCATCCATTTTGGATGAGCTTTAATGGGATTTCAAAGAAAAAATAAAACCTCAGAGAATGCTCTGAGGTTTTATTTTTTTGCTGACGAATTATCCGGCTGTTCAAAATTATATTGCAATTTAATATGTTTTTTATATTATAAGCGCGGTTAAGGAGATTTTAGTATGATTAATCATTTGGAAAATATGAAAAAAGCCATTGCACTCAGTAATGATTCCGTTGACAAAGGAAGCTCGCCTTTCGGCTGTGTTATCGTTAATGCAAAAGGTGAAATTGTAGGTCTTGGTCACAATACCGTTGCTCTAGACAACGACCCTACCGCACACGGCGAAGTCAATGCAATTCGTAACGCCTGCAAAAACCTTGGTACGTTTGATTTGAGCGGATGCATTCTTTATACTTCTTGCGAGCCATGCCCAATGTGTCTTAACGCTTGCAAATGGGCGAATATTACAGAAGTTTATTATGCCGCTGATCGGTATGACGCTGAAAATATCGGTTTTCGCGACCGCGTGTTTTATGATGATGACCCTCTAACCCTACACCGTCTGGATTTAGAAGAAGCCGCTCAAGTGATGCAAAAATGGAAAAACAAGCCAGATAGAATTGAATATTAAAATATAGAGCCGAACTTAATGCGGCTCTTTTTTTTAGATTAAAGCTAATATCCCCGTCATCAGCAAAATGTATCTGAAGAGTTTTCCTAGACACATAGACACCCACACAACGTGAATATTGGCGCGCATATAGCCTAATAAAAACGGTATCAAATCGCCAATAGCTGGCAAGAAACTGAAAAATGCCGTCAATGCTCCTTTGACGTACACCCAATGTTTTATCTTTTCTACCTTTTGCGGAGAGAGTTTGCATATTCTTGTTAACCATTCTTCCTTGCCTAAATAACCAAAGTAATAATTTGTCATACCCCCCAAAGTATTGCCTAACGTTCCCCAAAACAGGCATAAGTAAGGGTTAAAACCTGCCGCCAACATTCCAACAAATACAACTTCAGAACTCAAGGGTAAAATTGTCGCCGCACCAAATGAAATGCCAAATAAACTTAAATAACCATATTCCATTTTTATTCCTTTAATTTTAATCATTGTGTAACATAAATTTTTGCCAAATCAAATGTTATTTTTAACAGGAAAAAATTTTTGCTTAACTTCATGAAATTTCTCTATTACAATTGTTTTATCTTAATTAAATAACGGAGTTTATATGTCTGAGTTTACAATCCCCGAGTTATTATTATTTCAACTTATTCTCATTATCTTAAATGCTATATTTGCTTGTGCTGAAATAGCTGTTATTTCCATTAATGATAACAAACTCAAAAGATTGGCTGATGCCGGTGATAAACGCGCACAACGGCTTGCCTCTCTTACGGCTCAACCTGCCAAATTTTTGGCTACAATCCAAGTTGGTATTACTTTGGCCGGTTTTTTGGGTAGTGCTTTTGCTGCCGATAACTTCTCTGATAGAATTGTCTCATGGTTGGTAGAACAAGGAGTAACTATATCTCCGGCAAAATTAGATGTAATGGCGGTTATTGGAATTACTCTAATCTTGTCTTATGTTACTTTGATTTTTGGTGAACTTGTACCTAAAAGAATTGCTATGCAATATGCTGAAAAAATTGCGCTTGCCATGTCTTGCCCTATCTATTTTATTGCTAAATCCTTTTCGCCGATTGTTTGGTTCTTAACAGTTTCTACTAATGCCGCTCTTCGATTATGCGGAATTAATCCTGATGAAAAAAATGACAATGTTACCGAAGAAGAAATCAGAATTATGATTGATGTCGGAAGTGAAAACGGCGCAATAGACCAAGCCGAAAAAAAGATGATTCATAATGTTTTTGAATTTGATGATAAACTTGTCGAAGACGTGATGACGCATCGGGCTGATGTTAAATTTCTTGACATTAACGATAATCCAGATGTTTGGGAAAAGGAAATGATTAAGTCTCGTTATTCCGTTTATCCGGTTGTACAAGACAGCCTTGACCAAGTTATCGGGACCTTAAGTATTAAAGACTATTTCAAATATAAACCACAAGGGAAAGAAAATATTATCAAAAAAGCCCTGCGTACAGCTCAATTTATTCCTGAATCTCAGCATATTGATGATTTATTCCACAATATGCAAAAAAGTCGAAATCACTTTGCTGTCGTTGTGGACGAATACGGCGGTATCGGCGGTATTATTACAATGAATGATTTGTTAGAAGAAATTGTCGGAGAATTAGAAGATGATTCTTTAGCGCCGCCTGAGTGTCCTCCGATTGATAAGATTAATAATAACACTTGGATTATTCAAGGGTTTACTCCTATTGAAGAAGTAGAAAGCGCACTAAAAATTGATTTTCCTAATGAAGAATATGACACCTTTGCCGGATTTATTCTCACTTTAATGCCTCAAATTCCTTTGAATAAGAAAAACATAAAACTAAAATACAAAAATCTATCAATTAAGGTTACAAAAACTACAGGACATAAAATTGAAACCGCTATTGTACAGGTGAAGTAATTTTACAACAAATACTAGTTGACAAATTTTCCAAAATTGATTATTTTGTGACAAAAATATATCTTTGGAGGAAAAATTGGAAAAAGAATATATTGGTGCAAATACCCTAAATATGATCTTAAATGGGCAAAGGAGTATATTAGGATGTCCTCTTAATTCTTTTGAGGCACAAAAATTTACTAAACAAACTATAGACTTGTTAGATGGATTCTTATCCGGTGAGATAGAAATTAATATCAAAGATTTATATATCTTAGAAGATATTTTAAGTGCTTTGCATAATACCACGCGAGGCGACTACAGACAAAAAGCGGAAATATATGCGAGCAAAATTGCTCCGATTATTCAAAAAAAACAAGAGTTTTTTTACAAACTAAATGATGTAAATTTTGTTGCCTTTGTTCTAAACAATAAAAAAATGGCCAGAAACTTAACGCCGGAGGAACTGTTAAAAGCATATCAAACCATTACAACCAATACTCAGACATCTTCCAGACTTACATCTCGCCTTGAACAACAAATTAACAGCTATGCTCTACTCAAATATGCCGAACTAAAAACGTCCAGAAGAGCTTTATCTGCCAACAAAAAATTCATTGATACATTCAATTTAGAGCACAAGAAGGTAACTCAAATTTCAAAAAGTTTAGTTCTTATGTCTGATACATCTGTTGCAAAAGATACTCCAAAGTCTGAAAATAAATTTATTGCTTTTTGGAATAAGGCTAAAAATTCAATATCGAAAAAAATTGATAAAATGCGCCATAAGATTAAGAAATTTTATTACAAACATGAAGCAAAAATTGCCGTTGCTTCCTTTGCTCTGCTCGGATTATTTGGTTATAAGATGTATAATATGACAAATAATTCCTCTCCTTATGCAAATAACCACAGTTTTTCGACAAATGTTAAATCCAATACCTATAATCAAATGGATAAAACCGCTGATTTTACTAAAGAAGCGCAAAAACTAAGTTCAAATACACCAAATAAAGAAGTAAAACAGGATACTGATACGCAGAAGACTGTTATTACAGGAGATTATTTTGATACGGCTTTGGAAATTCATCTTAAGTCACAAGAAAATGTCCAGAATTTATATAATAAAATCGATGCTTTGGCTGAAGACGGAAAAATTAAATTTGCCGACGGAATGAACACTAAAAAATATGCTCACGCATTTACTATGTATAACTTAATTCGACCTAATTCTGTTGAAAATAAAAAGATTCAAAATTTACTAAAAGGTGGCACAGAAAATCCAGAACTTATTAATCGTTTGGTTTTGAAAGCTAAAGATAACGGTACCGGAGTGAAACCAGATAATAAATCCATTACAAACAGCAACTTTGATATGGCAAGTAAAGCCTTGCAGCAACAACACCTTAAAAATCTTAAATCTTTAAGTTTGTAGCAAATTAAAACTCCTCTTTTTTAAGAGGAGTTTTTTTGTGGATATATTCGTTAGTTCTTGACCTTTATGTTTTTGTTTCTATATTTCTAGAATTATCGAAATAATAGAGTGAGAGTGTGACAATATGACTAATAAATTAACAAATATTGCGGCCGTGTTTGATGCTTTGAGCAATGAAACTCGTTTGCAGATTTTTAGAATTCTTGTTGAACACAGTAAAGACGGTATTACCCCGACGGAAATTTCACAAATTCTGGGAGATTTTCCTCGTAACACCCTATCCTTTCATTTGAGCTTGATGAGTAATGTCGGGTTATGTTCTTTTGAAAAAAAAGGTAAACAAATTTTCTATAAACCAAATTGTTGTTTGATTAAAGAAATTACCAAATTCTTGCTAACCGATTGTTGCGACGGAGGGTGTCTATGCTAGATATTTTTACGCATTTAGCAGATTGGGCAATTTTGCAAATGGGACTTACAAAAGGAACACACCTTGGTTCAGCCGTTCATTTTTTTTATTGAAGACAGCACCAAAATCTTTGTTCTTTTATATTTATTGATTTTTATCATTTCTTTGTTTCGCTCTCAGCTTAGTCCTGAACGTGTCAGAGATTATTTATCAAAAAAATCGCGCTGGAGCGGCTATTTCTTAGCTGTCTTTTTAGGTGTGGTGACGCCATTTTGCTCTTGCTCCTCTATTCCATTATTTATGGGATTTTTGGCCGCAGGTGTTCCGTTTGGTGTCAGCATAGCCTTTTTGGTTAGTTCTCCCCTGATTAGTGAAATTGCGGCTATTATGTTACTCGGCATGGGAAGTTACGGGGCTTTTATTGTCTCAATTTACATCATTTCCGGAACAATTATCTCGGTTTTGGCCGGATATTTGGCTGATAAATTTCATGTTGAAAAATATTTGGCTCTTAATATTCCAAAGACAACGCCTTCCATGTGTGACTGCTCGTCCATGAGAGAAAAGGCAGTTGCGCTCATAAAATATGCTCGCGAATTTTCTTGGAATTTGGTGAAGTCTTTGTATCTCTACATCTTAGTCGGTCTTGTTATCGGCGCTTATATGCATGGCTATATTCCCCAAGAATTTTTTGTAAAATATATGGGTAAAGACAATATTTGGGCGGTGCCTTTTGCCGCTGTTGTCGGTATTCCGATTTATGCATCACAAGCCGGTATTGTTCCGTTGGTACAAGTTCTTTTGATGAAAGGTGTTCCGGTCGGCACAGCTTTGGTTGCTTTTATGAGTATTGCTACAATCTCGTTACCGGAAATGATGATGCTCAAGAAAGTATTTAGCTTGAAACTACTCATGATATTTATCGGTTATTTGTTAGTTGCCTTTATTGCAACCGGATATTTACTTAATTTGTTATAGGAGAAAATTTATGAATGAAATAAAAATACTGGGTATGGGCTGCCCTAAATGCAAAGCTACTTTGCAAGTGGTTGAAGAAGTGGCAAAAGAAAACGACTTTTCCGGCTCAATTGAGAAAATAGAAGATATTGCATCTATTCTCTCATATGGAGTGATGTCTACTCCTGCTGTGGTGATTGATGGGCAAATTGCCTTTGTCGGCGGTGTTCCCTCAAAAAAACAAGTCGAAACATGGTTTAAGAAAGATAATGCTTGCTCTTGTTGTTGCTCTAAGTAATTAATTACTCTCAAAAAAACTGTTTCTTTTTTTGGAAGAAACAGTTTTTTGTTTTAATTGCCGCGGTAGGTGGAATATCCATTGGCCGACAAGGTTATGGGAATATGGTAATGCGTGTTTTCTTTAATCTGAAATACAACCTCTACATATGGATAAATTGATTGTTGCTTTTGAGCTGCAAAATAATCACCTGTTTCAAAAATAAGTTTGTAGATACCAAAATTGTTCGACGTTTGCGGCAAGAAATTGCCAACGCGACCATTGTTATCGGTTTTGCTTTGGGATAGCGTAATCCATTGTTTGTTTTGTTGCTTTTCCAAGCGAACGGTTACATCCGGTGCCGGTTTACCGGTATTGATATCCAAGATATGTGTGCTTAATTGATAAGTTACAGGCTCTGCGGCAAAGGCTGTCGCTCCATAGCAAATAAGGGCTAGCAGAGGTAAATATAATTTAGTCATTATTCTATCTCCTTAGTCTTTTTTGTTTACATTGCTTTTGGATTTTACGATATATTAACTTAATTTTATATAAAAATTTAATATGTTTCACATAGATGAAGGATTTAAATTATGAAGTTTGATGAAGTTATTGCGATAAGACGAAGTGTGCGCAAGTTTGAACAAGACAAAATCGTATCTAAAGAACAAATCTTGGAAATGATTAAAGCGGCACGACTTGCTCCTTCGTGGAAGAACTCTCAAACAGGACGTTATTATGTGGTTATGGAGCCTAATAAACTCTCTCAAGTCAGAGCTTGTTTGGCCCCGCAAAATCAAATTGTGACACAAAATGTTAATGCCTTAATTATAACCACTTTTGTAAAAAATATTTCCGGTTTCAAATCTGATGGCACACCCGATAACGAATTAGGTAATGGCTGGGGAGCTTATGACCTCGGGTTGCAAAATGCCCTTTTGCTCCTTAAAGCCACTGACATGGGAATAGACAGTATTGTTTTGGGCTTGCGTGATGCGGCACAACTTCGCCAAGTTTTAGCAATTGCCGATGATGAAGAAGTTGGCGCTGTTATTGCACTTGGCTATCGCAATGTTCAGAATATTCCGCAACCTCTTCGCAAAGATTTAAGCGAGATTGTACATTTGTTTGCGTAGGTTTTGAAATGAGTGTTGTGCGATGTCCTTGGGTGAATTTGAATAACCCTTTGTATGTGAAATATCATGATGAAGAGTGGGGGAAGCCCGTCTATGATGATGCGACACTCTATGAATTGCTGATTTTGGAGTGTTTTCAGGCAGGGCTTTCTTGGCAATGCGTTCTTAACAAACGAGAGGATTTCAGAATTGCTTATGAGGGTTTTGACATTGAAAAAGTCATAAAGTTTGATGACAAGAAAATTAACGAACTCCTTACAAATCCAAAGATAATTCGCAATCGCCAAAAGATAGAAGCCAGTATTAAAAACAGTCTTGTCTTCAAACAAATTCAGCAAGAGTATCACAGTTTCAGTGCTTATATTTGGGGATTTAGCAAGCAACAAATTATTCATGAAGACTGTATGAAGCATACCACCTCGCCTCTTTCGGATGCTATTTCCAAAGACCTCAAAAAACGCGGTATGCGCTTTGTCGGCAGTACGACAATTTATTCTTATCTGCAGGCGGTCGGCATTATCAACGGGCACACGAGAGAGTGTTTTTGTGCTTGAGGTTTAGGATTGCAAATTCCAGAGTTTGGCGTATTTTCCTTGGTTTTTGAGCAATTGTTGCGGGCTTCCTTCTTCAATGATTTTGCCGTTTTCAAGCACGACTATTCTATCCATATTTTTGAGTGTGGACAAGCGATGTGCCACGGCAATCACGGTTTTGCCCTGCATAATTTTTTGCAGAGATTGCTGAATGTATTTTTCGGACTTACTATCAAGTGCCGAAGTCGCCTCGTCGAGCAATAAAATTGAACTGTCTTTAAGGATGGCTCTTGCGATGCCGACACGCTGTCTTTGTCCGCCGGAGAGTTTTATGCCCTTATCACCAACATAAGTTTGGTAGCCTTGGGGTAAGTCTGCGGCAAATTCGGCGACGTAGGATTTTTGAGCGGCATCAACGACTTGGTTATGGGTGGCATTAAACTTTCCGTAAGATAGATTTTCGGCTAAGGTTCGGTGGAACAAAGATGTGTTTTGCGGAATAAAAGAAATGGCTTGATGCAGACTGGCCTGAGTTACTTTGGCAATATCTTGTCCATCAATAAACACTTGATTTGCAGGCGTATTAACCAGTCTTTGCAAAATATGCAGTAAAGTGGTTTTTCCGCCGCCTGACATGCCGACAATTCCGACTTTTTCACCGGCTTTGATTTGCAAATTAAAATCTTCAAACACTTGTCCGCCATTGTGATAGCCAAAGTTGAGGTGCTTAAATTCTATTAAACCGTCCTTAATTTTTAGTTTTTTGGCGTTGGGGATATCCATGATTTCCGGCGTTTCGGAGAGCATTTTCAGATTATTTTGTAATTTGTAGAGCTGAGAGCGATTGCCCATCCATATTCCGGCCAGATTGCCTATCATTCCACCCAAAGACATCACGGCACTCAAAATATAGATAATATCTCCGGCCTGAATGATGCCCTTTGACCACAGGACAACAGGATAAATTATCATCAGACTTTCAAACAAGATTAATGAGACATCCAATACCATATGATTTTTGGTTTTGACCCACGCCTCTTTGCTGATGGATTTACTCACGACATTATAGTCTTTTTCCAGCCTTTGTACCTCGCGATTGAGGCTCGAAAAAATCTTTAAGACAAAATAATTGCTTATCATATTCACGATGCGGCCAAAGATTTTATTGGTCATATTTTCTTGTTGCGCAGAGGCCTTAAAGGTATTGCGTGAAACTTTATGAAAAACAATTAATAGCCAGATTGAGCCAAAAAAATAGATGATTGCCAAGAGAGGATAAATTTGAGCAATCAATACCAGCATGATGATTAAGGTGCAACAAGAGGTGTAAAAGCTCAGCAAAAAATCACCAAGAGAGCTAAAAGCGGCAATGCTGCGGCGGGAACTTTCAATTTTGGAACAAACTTCTCCTGGGGTATTTTTGCTCCAAAAAATTTGGTGTTGGCCGAGCGCTTGCAAGAATAAATCTTGGCGGATATTAATGCCAAGAGGGGCAAAGATTTTGCTTTGCAAAACATACATTACCCAAAGTGTCAGCAAAGTCGAGGCTATGAGCATCAGACTTAACGAGAGCAACATTGCGAGGAGTTGTTGCCAGACTTCTTCTGAAACCTGATTGGCGTTGATTAAGTTGATAATCTTACTGATATTCCAAGGCACAAACTGCGTGAACAAAGCCGTAATCGGTAAGACGATAAGTATCGCCACTAAATTCCATTTCACAGGTGCGTAATATTTTTTGATGAAATCAAAGACAAGGTGTTTATTCATGTTTTGCTCCTTCTAATTTTTGAAGGGTCCAATACTGATAAAATTTTCCTTTACGGCTCAAGAGCTCTTCTAATGTTCCGTCCTCGACGATTTTGCCTTTTTCAAGCACTATTATCCTATCCATATTTTTGAGTGTGGACAAGCGGTGTGCCACGGCAATTACGGTTTTGCCCTGCAACATTTTTTCTATGGCTTTTTGAATATAAAATTCAGATTCACTATCAAGTGCCGAAGTTGCTTCATCTAAAACCAATATCGGTGCATCTTTCAATAAAGCTCGTGCGATTGACAGGCGTTGCATTTGTCCGCCGGAGAGCTGATTTTGAGCATTGAGCAAAGTTTTATAGCCGTTGGGCAAAGCCTCAATAAACTCGGCGGCATAAGCGTCTTGGGCAGCTTTTTCAATCTCTGATTGGGTAGCTCCTACTCTGCCATAAGCAATGTTTTCGGCAATGGAACGCTCTAGCAAAGATGAGGTTTGCGGCACATAAGAGATGGCTTGATGAAGGCTGTCTTGCGTCACAGCTTTGATGTTTTGCCCGTCAATTAAAATCTCGCCCGATGAAACATCAAAAAAGCGTTGCAGCAAGTTTATCAAGCTTGACTTTCCGCCGCCTGATGCCCCTACTATGCCGACCTTTTGTCCTGCCGGTATCGTCAGATTAAAATTCTTAAACAATAATCTGTCCTTATGGTATCCAAAGTTTACATGGCGAAATTCAATATTGCCTTGTTTGACTTGCAAAGGAAATGCATTTACGGCGTCTTCAATTTCGTGCGGTTGCGAAAACGGAATTAAGTTGGTGCGCATTTCGGCAAAAACGCCACTATAAATAATTCCCCTATGAATCAAGTACGAAACCGTATCCGAAACATTTTGCAAAAGCAAAAAAATCAAGACCATATCGGCGGCTTTAATTTGCCCGATTTTCCATAAGTAAAAACCATAAAACAAAAATAAGATATAAATGATTTGAAAATATAGTTTTTCGCCTTGCGACTGCAGTGCCTCGACATTGACCGATTTATTGGTGATTTGGCTTTCTGACAAGAGCTCTTTGTGTAGGCGTTTTTTCTCATAATCAAAACCATTAAAAACCCGAACAAAAAAGTTGTTTTGCAGCGTGTCTATCATTTGGCCGCTGACTTTGTTTTTGGCCTCAACCATGGCAGAGCGCAAATTAATGGATAGTTTGCCTATCCTGAACAAAACCAAAATAGAGAGCAAAAGGAACCCCATAAACGCGCAAGCAAACATCGTGTTGACGCTCATTAACATCACAAAAATCACAATCAGTTGCACAATGTCCGATAAATAGTAAAATAAGGCAGTGTAAAAGCTGGCGTTACCAGCTAATTGTTCACTCTTTTGCGCCAAGGAGCCAGCCATATTATCGGCAAAGTAAGATACTGAATGCCCGTTGATATAGCGAAAGCAATCCAAGCTCATTTGCTTGTAAACAATTGCCCGAAAGCGTACCGTACTCAAATAATGAAAAATATTTGATAAAACCTTGGCAAAAACCGTTGCCAAAACCATACCCGTCAACAAAAGCCAAAGTTTATTTTCAATATTTGCAAACTTACTTCCCTCTCCGAAAAGAGCCACCATTTTGGAAAACAAATAAGGCGACATTTTTTCTAAAACAACCGATAAAATTCCGCAAATTGCCAGAGGCAAAAAGATTTTTTTGTTCCTCATAGCATAGAGCCACAAGTAAGCTATCGGACTTTTGGGAAAGGGTTTCACGTTTTTGCTCCTTTATTTGCAATCACTTGAGATAACTATAGCATTAAGAAGATATGGACACAATGTTTGATTGTTTTTTACACAATTTTTTAAGATTTTAGAGGTATCTTTTTTGAGAGGAAAATGATTATGAAAATAAATGAAAGAATTGTAAGACATATAAAATTTACCATTATTTCTTTGCCTGCCTTGGCAACACTTATGCTTTTATATTGGTTTTATGCTACCGATATTCTTTATACTTTTCAAAGCCCAAAAGTTTATATGGAATTTGAAGAACCTGAAGCCGGTTTTCTTTATTTCAACATCTTGGTTTATTTGGCATATATGGGCTTATATATTGGTCTGACAACTTTATCAATTTTTTTTGCTTTACGCTTTTATTTTGAAAGATTTTATCTTGCTTTGGTTTTAACTTTTCTCCCTTGGGGATTGGTTTACATTTTCTTAGCTATTAGATACTCTTAGTAAAAAAGTCTTGTACTTTTGGGGTACAAGACTTTCAAGTTCTTAGCGTTTTAAAACTAGTAAATGTCCTTCCTGTGACGTGGCATCAGGATATTCCCAAGTCATACTATTCATATTGCAAATAACCACAGAGCCACGGTCTGTTGCGTAAAGGAATTTACCTTCCAGAGGTTTATCTCCTGCGGCAACTCGTAATTCTGAAATTTCTTTCCACACCGGAACCAATGTCTTAACTTCAGAAAAATCCAACAATTTTCCACCGAAGCGATCACGATAGAGCACAACCGAAGACGGCTTAACGTTTTGTGTTCGAGAATGAATGACCAAAGTCGGGGATATTCTGTAACCGATAATGCGTCCGTTTTCCGGTTGACATATGGTTGTTTCAACCAAATTCTCATAAACATAACGGGGCTTGGTGTAATCATCCACTTTTTCAGGAAGTTTTCCACTCCACTGCGGTTCGCCTGCCGGGCCGACATAAACACCTTCTTTACCGCTAAGTTCATCTTGAACACGTTGTCTTTCTTTGGAAACGGTAATAAGTAAAAAAACAAACAAAGCGACAAAAAGAACAGCTGCAATAATACCCGTTGTAAAAAAAATGTTTGTATCAACGCTATTCATAATTATACCGGAATATTTTAAGAGGCTTATTTGACCGGATCCTCTGTTGTGAAACATAATTATAATTAATTAGGTTTCGTTATAAAGACTTTAGAGAGTTTGTCAATATTTATTCTTTTTGCAGATATTTGGGCGGGATGTAGCCCTCTTTTAGGACTAACAAGTAATGCCTGACGGCGCCAAAGAGTAAATCGGCTTTACTGTCACATTTTTCCCAAGTAAGCGGTGTTAAATCTACATCTTGTAATTCAACTTTTCTAAATACTTCATTATAACCGCCGGCAGCAGAACTTTCTTTACACCAAATTGCCGTTACAATTTGGTCTTTAACCAGACGTTCAACATCAAACGAAAACAGCTCACTGTCTTCCACAATTGCTTTTAGGACGGGATCGTGATTTTGCCAAACAATCTTCTCTGTCAGGCAAGAAATGGAATTACTCCTTCCTCTAAAAGTACTATCTAACCAACGATAAACGTCTTCGGGATTATCGCTTCCGGCGCGGTGAATATAAGGGCGCAAACTTCGCCCGCTCTTTTTTATTCCAAGCAAGCCGTCGTGCAAGATGGTGTTGCCTTTTTTGGCATAGTGATACATTTTGAGCATAAATTTATCCTTACCTACTGCGGTATTGATTGACTTTTGACATACAATAACCTTTGTTGTGAATATTTTTCACTCTTTTCATATCGTTATTTTGTGTTCTTTCCAATCCGGTTTTTTCAATAAGCGAATTTTCCATATATTCTTGCAAGCCATAGGCGTGAACCTCAAAGGGCATCATCGTATATAAGTCTTTGTAGTTTTTATCTTCTTGATTATTGTGCTGATTTTCATAAATCGTGGCATAATTCGCATTAGAGTTAAAAAGTCTGTCAATCAGAGGATTGCCAAAACTCTCTCTGTCTTGTCGGTAATGTGTTCCCTCGTGAAAAGGAACTGAGACGGCAAACAGATTATTACTGCTTTGTAACCGGTCTTCATTAAAACGAATTATCCCTTTATCATATGACGCACCATTGATATGAATATCCTTCGGATAACCTTCATTAATTAACCTTTCTCGTTCCTCTTCTTCGGTAAAAAATTCAATTTTAGGCACTGCCCCATAAACATATTCAAAAATTTTTAAGGACTGTTTAATGACATCTTTTTTGTCATCTAAACTCGTATTAGACCAATTTTGCAATTTTTTAACAATCTCTGGAGAATTGGCTATTAAACCAGCATAGCGGTCAGCTTGCTCTTGCTCTTTTTGCCAAAAGCTTTGCGGAAAGTCTAAATTAAACAAGCAGGCACGAATGTTCTCCTCATTTTGACTACAGACTTCTTCTAGCTCAGCCATTGTTTGCGAACGTGGAAATAACAGTTCTAAATATTGAACCTTTTCTTCTTGCGGAAGTTTGGCTACTTCTGCTGGTGAAAGAGCATTATATTTTTCAAGCTGTTGTTGTTTGAGTTTTTTTCTCGCCTGATAAAGTGCTCTGTTTTGCTGACTAATTTCATTTAATTGTTCAAGTGTCACATTGACGAGATTATTTTCACTCAAGATATTGGCAACTTTTTTGTTATCTTTAATTGAGTATGGTGTAAATTGAACCGTGCCATCATTAAGCGTCATTTGACAATTTTCAACTAAGGTTTCAAAATCTTCTATTTTCATTGTAATGCTTTCTGTAATTTCGCAATCACCCTTATTATAAAGTATTTTTCTATTATTGTAAATTAAAGAAAAAAGTGCAGATTTGGCGCTTGGTTATTGGTGTCTTGCTTTGTAAGGTTTGCCCTTAGTGCAAACCTAACTGCGCTTCGGGCACTTGACTTGTAACCCCATTTTCGGAAAGCTCTCGCTTTCCGCCTTGGGTAACAAGTCTACGCATAACAAATAAAAAAAGCGCCGTTTTGGCGCTGGATATTGGTGTCTTGCTTCGTAAGGTTTGCCCTTAGTGCAAACCTAACTTCGCTTCGGGCACTTGACTTGTAACCCCAATTTCGGAAAGCTTTCGCATTCCTCCTTGGGGAACAAGTCTACGTATCACCAACGGGATTACGCAATGCAGTGCATTGCTTGTTACTTTGGCATCTAATCTCGCTGTGGGAAAAAATTTTTTCCCTTGCTCGATAAGATGTTACAAAGAGCTTGCAGACACAAGAGCAAAATCATTTGCTCTTGTGCTTAGCGCTCCCTTCCGGGTTCAAATTCTATGGGATATTTCCAATACCAAAACACCCTCCTGACGGAGGGTGTTTTGGTATTGGTGATCCCAACGGGATTTGAACCCGTGTTGCAGCCTTGAGAGGGCCGCGTCCTAGGCCACTAGACGATGGGACCTTAAAGTAATCTCTTAATATGCTAACTTTAAATAAATTGCAAGCACTTTTTTGATTGTGCAATTTATTTTTTAAGAGCGGCCTCTTCCCAAGTCTTTAAGCCGATTTTGCTCCAATCTATGGGTATCTTTTCTACCATTTGCATTTCAGCATAGTAGCTTTCTTTGATGTTTTCCAAAATTGTCTCAACCATTATAACACGATGAGCTTTACGTAGTTGTTCCCTAACTTCAGGGTGAATGTAGTCTAATATGATTTTTTCTTCAGGAGAACGTATAAATATCGCGTGATCTTGTCCATCATATATTATCCGCGGTTCATCCGGGTGATCCTTCTTTGCTTCTATAAAAAGGTATAACTGGCCGCCCTCGCCTTCGGCGACTATAAATTTATTGGCTGTAGTATAATTTGACATTATCTGTCTCTTACTCTATCCATCATTCTTTTGATTATCGGGCGATTGTCATTTTCATCTTCTTTGCGACCTAAGCCATATAAGGCCGCTGCCGCAACTGCAAAACTAACCGTTGCAACCGCTGCATCAGAATTCATTGCTACAGGCTCAGTTTTGGAAACCTCTTTATCATATACAAACAGAGGCGCTTTATCTGCCATAAAACTATCTGTTTTGGCCAGACCTACTGCCATACTACCGCAAGCGGCTAACAATAATATTTTTCCTTGCGGAATCACTTTTTCATAACTCATGTGGCATCTCCTGACGTTGATTCTAACTTTATTTTATCATTTTAGACAAAATTAGTCAACAATCGTTCTTAAAAACTTTATTTAATAAACCACATATTTATTAAAAAGCAATTAAATATTTAAACATATACAGACAAAAAAGCAGAGCCGCCTCGAAAGACGGCTCTTGATTAAAATTTTGACTTAATATTTGACTAAATGGTCCAGAAATGCGCTGACAAAATCTGCACGGCGGTTTTGATAGTCAAGGTAATAAGCATGCTCCCAGACATCGCAAGTGATTATCGGTTTGAAGTTGTGAGCTAGCGGGGTATCGGCATTGGCAGTTTTTATGACTTGTAGCTCTCCCTTTTCATCTTCAACCAACCAAGCCCAGCCTGAACCAAACTGCGTTGTGGCTGCTGTTTTGAATTCTTCCTTAAACTTCTCATAGCTGCCAAATTTTTTAATGATTTTATCTTTCAATTCGCCTTGAGGTTCATGGCTGCCTTGCGGTGACATACTCTTCCAGAAAAAAGTATGATTCCAGGTTTGCGCCGCATTATTGAAAATTCCGGTATATTCCGGCTTGCCATAGGTCTTTTTGATGATTTCTTCCAAAGTCATATTTGCAAACTCAGTTCCTTGAATGAGTTTGTTTAGCGTATCAACATAAGTTTGATGATGCTTGCTATAGTGAAATTCTAAAGTTTTGGCTGAAATATAGGGTTCTAAGGCATTCATTGCATAAGGCAATGGGGGTAACTGAAAAGTCATTTTAGTTTCTCCTTGTTATGTGTTTTTCTTTAATATAGGTGCTTTATTTCTCCATAACAAGTGTTTTCTTTATATCTAAACAAAAGGAGCTAACACCACAAAGTGTTAACTCCTTATTGTTTAATCAATTTGGACGGCCAACTGATGGTGTTCATCCTCAATTACCGTCAAATTCTCATAGTGTGCGCCGACAGACATTTCAGAACATTCTATTTTTTTTGCTTTATACGCATGTCCTGAGATAAGTTCATACACATAGTAAAAACCTTCGGCATAAAGAAGAAGACAAAATCTAATTGTCTTATGACAACCGGTAAAAACCGTTCCTAAACTAGGTTTTTCTTTCAATAATTCTGCTGATTCGGGAAAGGCTCGTTTCATCTTTTGCAAGCCATCTTCCATTGTGATAACCTTGCTCATAGTAATTTATTTTGGATTAGACATAGTAATTATTTGATTTGGTCAAGCTATGACAACTTGCCTCTTCTGTCAATAAAAAATTTTCTAACCTCCTTTGAATTTGAAAATTCAAGATTAAATTGTTTGCGTATTTAGGCTCAAGTAAAAGGAATTTTTATGATGACAACAAATTATCTGAGTTATGTTTCTTTATTTTCTTTGACTTTATTAATGTGCACCCATAATGCTTTGGCTTCTTCATCGACCCCTGAAGATGATGATTTGCAAAACCAATTTCAATCCTCTAAGGGGGCTAATTCTCGCGTTTCGGCTAATCAAGAATTACGTAATTTATCTTTTTCTAAACTCGGGCAAGATTACACGGATTTTAAAAACTCCTTAAACAAAAATTACGGTATCGATTATTCTCTTGATATTTCTTACATGGGACAAAGAGGTGCACCTAACGGCAAGAAAAATGCCATGCAGACCTATATTTCGCCTTCGATTACCTGGAATATGTTTGATAACGAATATGGGCAGATGAGCTTAAACGCCGCCTACTCCATTGTGCGTTACGGCGGAATTTCTGCCGCAAAACTTGGGAGCAATATCGGTGCTCAAACCGAAATTAATGATTCCAATACCCCTGATGATACTTTTAATGAACTCTATTTTACTTATCAATTAGGCGGAGATTGGAATTGGCTCTCCTTCGGACTTGGTCAATTTCCGTTATATAACTTTGATGGCTCCAATTATGACTCAAACCAACAAATTAACTTTATTAACTATGCGCTATCTCAAAATGCATCCGCTTCATATTCTACAGCCGGGGTCGGTATGTATGCCCAAATTACACCCAATGATGACTGGTCATTTTCTTTCGGGGCGCAAGATGCTACGGATATTGACGCAACGAGTGTACAACTTAACAATTTTAGTGATGAACATTATACCTCTTTTGCCTCTCTCTCCTATACTCCTGAAATTTCCGGCTTAGGAAACGGACAATATTCTATTTTGCTCTATAATCAGCCGGCTGTAAAACAACAACCGGAAACGACCAACGGTTGGTCATTAAATATGAGCCAAAATATTAGTGAAAAAATGGCTATTTTCGGTAGAATTAACGGTGTGAGCGGACATACCGAACCGATTAATCAATCCTACGTTTTGGGCGCGGTTTATAATGACCCGTTGGATAGAAACCCCTTAGACCAAATAGGTATTGCTTTTGCTTATAATAAAATTGATGAAGAAGCCGTCGGCTCTACACTGGCTCATAACAGTGAAAAAATTATTGAAGGCTACTGGGCTTGGGGAATTTCCAAATGGATGACGATTACACCTGATATTCAATTCTATATTGATCCGGCCTTAAATGAAAAATCCGATTATGCAACGGTTTTCTCGCTCCGTACGACCTTATTTTTCTAACATTTGTATAATTACGAGCCTGTTTTTACAGGCTCTTTTTTTATATACAGGGAAGATAAATTTAACTTTACTTTCTTAATTCTTTCGTTGTAAATAATTATAAATTTAAATCTTTATTAATGATTGTGATTGATATGTTCTTTAAATATTTCACTTGCTTTGTTTTGCTCATTTTGTGCGGGGCTTGCCAAAGTACTCAAAATGAGCCGGTTGCGCCGCAAATTGTTCCGGCAGTTGAAGTTAAACGTCCGTCAATGCCTAAACATGAATTAGGAATTATCGGTGCCGTGGAACCAATTTACTTTTTGCCGATGAAGACTCCTTTTCAGGCTCGAATTGATACCGGTGCGGAAAACTCATCCTTAGACGTGCGAGATATGCGCTATTTTGAACGTGACGGCGAAAAATGGGTCGCTTTTGAACTCATTAATCAAGATAGCGGTGAAAAACACCATTTTGAGAAAAAAATAGTTAAACACACAACAATTGCTCGAGTTAATGAAAGCGAAAAACGCGTTGTCGTGATGATGAACGTGAAATTCGGCGGTCAAATCATTAAAGCAAGATTTTCACTTGCTGACCGAACAAAGTTTGACTACCAAGCTCTGGTCGGACGCAATATTTTAACCGGCAGAGCCATCGTTGATACCTCTTTGTCTAATACGTTACACTAATTTTATCCTGAGATTAAGTTATGCTGAAAAAATTTGCTTCCGTTAGAAAGATTTTGACACTCGGCTTGGTTCTTTCCATTATCTTTGCCGCTTATAGTATCTATTACAAAATAACTTACTGGGGATTTAGTTTTTGGCCGAAACAGACTACCAAAATTTGGACTATTGAAGCGCATGTGTCTTTTACGCCTAATGGAGACCCTATTAAGGTATCCCTCGCCTCCCCTTATGCCAGCGATGATTTCAAAATTTTAGATGAAGATATTGTTGCTCCTAATTATAAGGTCAAAAAAGATGATAAAAACAAACGTATCATTTTAACATCTGACAGTATTGAAGAAGAACAAAATATTTATTATCGAATTTTATTGTTTGATAATGAAGACGCTAAGGGAAAAATTGCAGCTCCAGTTCCTCCTGCTCCCAAAAAACCAATTATGGATGAACAAATGGCCGCAACCGCTGCAAAACTGCTAAAGCTGGCTGATACCATGCAAGGTGATGAGGTGCAAAAAGTTATTCGTTTGCTTAATCAGACACCGCCAGATTCAACAGTTGTGGCTTTTTTACCGATGAAAAAGACGCAAAAAGAACTCAGTCTTGCCATTAGCCGTTTGCTTTCTCTCAAAGGAATTCCTAATCGTACGGCGCGCGGCATTAAATTAGAAGAAGACAAAACTTCGTTTTCGGCCGATTTGATGATGGAGGCTTATATTGACGGCGTTTGGAAACTCTATGATATTAAAACCGCAAAAAAAGGAAAACCTGAAAACTTCGTTCTTTTTCAAAGAGGCGGAAACTCTTTAATCGACGTTGAAGGCGGAAACGACTCTTCCATTAAGTTTTCGGTGATGAAATCAATTACCTCTTCCCTTAATCTGGCAGGAAAGAGAGCCAAACTGGCTAACCAAGAAGACAACTTTAATCTTTCGGTCTTTAGTCTGCCTTTATATGAGCAAAATACCATTAAATGGCTCACAATATTCCCCTTGGCTATTTTGGTGATTGTGCTTATTCGTAACGTGATTGGTATTACCACCATGGGAACATTTACCCCGATGTTGATTGCATTAGCTTTGGTCAAAACCGGCTTAATTCCCGGACTTATTTGCTTTAGTATCATCTTGTCTATAGGTTTGGGTTTGCGCGCTTTACTCTCGAAGCTTAATCTTTTGTTGGTTCCGAGAATTTCGGCCGTGGTTATCTTTGTGATTCTTATGATGCAGGTGATGACGGTGTTAGGCTATCGTTTTAGCGTAGACATTGGTTTATCTGCGGTGTTCTTCCCCATCATTATTATGGCGTGGATTATTGAGCGCGCTTCTATTACCTGGGAAGAGGAAGGCCCTGCCAATGCGTGGCGCGAAGTAATATATAGTGTAATTGCCGCCGTTTTGGTTTATGCTATTGTGAACAACGAAGTTACGCGCCATATTATGTTTGTCTTCAATGAGTTGAACTTGGTTATTCTCTTTATTGTGATGTTATTTGGAACATACACCGGCTATCGTCTGACTGAGTTAAAACGTTTTGCTCCTTTGGTTCGGGACAACTAAGATGTTTCATTGGTTCGGAAAACTGTTTGCCAATTATGCCAGCCCGAAAGAACTGCGTGAGGCCGGTATTTTGGGTATGAATCGTCGTAACTTTAACGTTATTTCAAAATATAATAAGCGGCGGCTCTATCCTTTGGTTGATGACAAAGTGCAAACTAAGATTTTGGCAAACAAAATAGGTATTAACACACCGGGGCTTATCGGCGTGATTGAATACCAACACGAGGTCAAAAATATTCTGGAGATTGTTAAAGGCTACAAAGAATTTGTGGTTAAGCCTGCTCATGGCAGCGGCGGTAAAGGCGTGTTGGTGATTAAAGATTATGATAATGACATTTTTACCACCACCTCAAACAAAAAACTGACCTATAACGAGCTCTATCAACATATTTCCAACGTATTGAGCGGCTTATACAGCTTGGGCGGAAAGTATGATGTTGCCGTGATTGAGGAGTTGGTGCACTTTTCCAATATTTTTCAAGATTACAGCTACCAAGGAATTCCTGATGTGCGTGTTATTGTTTACCGTGGGTATCCGGCTTTGGCGATGATGCGTTTGGCAACTGCAGAATCTGACGGGCGTGCTAATCTGCACCAAGGTGCCGTCGGCGTCGGGCTTGATATAAGGACCGGAAAAGCCGTCAATGCCGTTATGCATAATCTTCCGATTACGCATCATCCCGATACCGGTGTTGATTTAATGAAACTTGAAGTACCTTTTTGGCGGGAACATTTGGAAATTGCAACAAAAGCTTATGAGATGACCGGATTGGGCTATTTGGGCGCAGATATTGTGTTGGATAAATACAGAGGGCCGATGATGCTTGAACTTAATGCGCGTCCGGGGCTTGCTATCCAAATTGCAAACCATGTCGGTTTGGCCAAGGTCTTAAAGAAAATCGATAAATACTATCCGAAAAAACTTGGCCCGCAAGAGAGGCTTGATTTTGTTTTGAAAAATAACTAAATCTTTATCAGATGAGATGAAGGAGTAAACAAAATGGCAAAAAAAGTGACATCTGAAAAAGCTACTTCGGAAACAAAAATGATTAAGAGTGATACCAAGAAGTTAGCAAAATCAAAGACACAAACGTTGGCACAATCCGACGTCAAAAAAATTAATATGAGTAAAACCAGAGCAAAAAAGATTAAGCATTCTTACAAGGTAAAAGATGCTGAAAATGCTTTGCTTTTGAAACTCAAAGATGGTGATGTTGTGATTGAAATGTATCCCGACGCAGCACCAAACCATGTTGCAAGAATTAAAGAGTTAGTCAGAGCCGGTTTTTATAACGGATTAAAATTTCACAGAGTTATTGATGGTTTTATGGCTCAAACCGGTTGTCCTTACGGAACGGGTACTGGCGGCAGCGGTAAAAAGCTCAAAGCCGAATTTAATACCAAACCACACAAGAGAGGCACCGTCTCCATGGCTCGTTCGATGTTGCCGGATTCAGCCGACAGCCAATTTTTTATCTGCTTTGCGGATTGCCCTTGGCTCAACGGACAATATACCGTCTGGGGTGAAGTTACCTCCGGTATGGAATATGTTGATATGATTAAAAGAGGTGAAGGTGCCAATGGTATGGTTGCTGACCCGGATGAAATTATCTCCATGCAGGTCATTGCCGATATTGACGCTTAAACAAGCGGGGAAATTCCCCGCTTGTTTGCTTAGTTTTAATACGCCAGAACCGGACGGACCTGCATATAATAATACCAGTTCTCAGTGGTTCCATCGTAGCGTATATATTCTGTTTCCCAGTCTTTTTTTGTTTTATCAATTGAAGCAATACTAGAGTTGCTATCAGCTGCTAATGCGCCATTGCCGGTGTCGTTTGAACTCCATTCGTAGTAGTACCATCCATAAGAAGTAGTATTCTCATATCCAATTTTTTTTAATGTTTTTTCTATCTGATATACATTAAATCTCGAATATAATTCACTCATACTCGGCAAAAACCATTTTCCTTTTTGGCAAAATTCTGCTGTACAGTTTTTGTCTTCATATTCGTTTGCTGCTTTTGCGGCTATCATTTCTCCGGCACATCCTCCATCTGCTGCCAATAAAATATTCGTATTTGCACGCCCATCAGTCGCACAGGTTTTATAATTTTCTCTTGTGCAATTTTCCAGTTCAGGAATATCACAATTGTTACTTGACCATGGAACTAGCTCAGAATGGGCAGTTCTTGCTACGGCTAATCTTTTTTCAGTATCAAAGACGACACCTACAGCTTTATTTATCAAACTTTTATCAAGATGAATCGCAAATTTTTTATCGGTTGTCAGGTAATCTCCGACTTGAACGGGACGACATTTTGTAAACTTTCCATGATATATTCCCCCTTCAACAACCCCATCGCAATTTTCATAGGTATATTCATAACTCATCCCTGCTGGAGGATTAAGCTTTATTACAGTACGCAACGCTGTTCCTGAGGTGGAGGTTGATCCATCAGACATTGACAAACTTCCTTTATTGGTCGCCATATAACTACCTGTTAATACCATTCCTCCCACTCGATTAATGGTATCATTCACTTTATCTTTGTTATAATAAGCCATTTGTAACAAATCGATTGTTGGAACTTCCCAATCCCCAAAAATAGTACCTTGAGTAGTATAATACGGAGCTTTCTTAGTTAAACTGGAATATAAAA
>CALXZH010000004.1 GCA_944393175.1 uncultured Alphaproteobacteria bacterium
CTCCTTTGCTTTTGTTAGACTCTTGTCAGACCGTCTAACTTACTGTAGCAAAGGAGTTTTTTATGTGTAAAGCTATAAGCTCTCCGGAACTACCGGCCTAGCCGGTAGTTTTCTTGATACAAAAAAAGCCAGCTTACAAAGCCGGCTTCCTTTGTCTTTTTAACTAATCATCAAGATGATGTCTTCTTTTTTCATGACGAGGTTTCATATGTTTTCTATGCTCTTTCATCATTTCTTTGTGATGGTCTTTAATTTCTTTTAACTTTGTCTTTTGTTCCGGAGTTAAAATTTTCTCAAATTCCATCATATTATCTTCGCGAATTTTATCCATTTTCTCGCGGATATCTTTCATCTCCTCAAACAAAGGTTTAAGTTTTTCGCGTCCGTCTTTACGGATTTTTTCAGCCTTATCTTGTTGTTCTTTGGTCAAGCCCAAATCATCAGCCAAGCGTTTAGACATTCTCTTTTCCATTTTTTTATCCATTTCCGGAGCCGGCGGCGGAGGAGGAGGCAACAATTCACCTTGAGGAGCCGGCGGCGGAGGCGGCATATCATCTGCGGCCTGAACCTGAGACATTCCGAGAGCCAAAACGCTGACACAAACAGCAGTTAACAAAAGTTTTTTCATTATTCATTCTCCTTTTAAGGGTTGTAACACTTCGCTCAAAAGTCTTCGAGCATTAAAGAGTCTGGATTTGATTGTTCCTACTGGATCGCCGGTTTTACGGGCAATTTCTTCGTAAGACATCTCCTCAAACTCATACAAAATAATCACCTGACGCAGTTTCTTAGGCAAAGTATCAACGGCTTTCAAAATAATCTTCTGCCTTCTTTTGGCGTCAATAACTTCCTCTTGGCGTCCGCCAACGGCGACTCTGTCCAACAAAGTTTCATCGCCCACTTTACGTACTTCTGCCTGATGTTGTTTTGATTTCAAATAATCACGACAAACATTAGCGGCCAAAGTACTAATCCATTGAACAAATTTACCTTCTTCCTTGTACATATTCATATTTTTCCAAGTTTTGATGTAAATTTCTTGTTCAATATCTTCGTTATAAGAGCCGGTAAGCTTTTTGATGATGGCTTTAATCCGCCCTTGATTTTGCGCAATAATATCTTTCATTAACCAACCACCAACAAACCATATTCATCCACCGGCAAGCCTAAATCTTCAATCACCGAACCATTTTCAATTTGCGCTACTTTGCTTTCAAATTCGGTGTCTGGCAATAACATATACGAGTCGTATTTGTGCGGCCAAAGACTGCTCATCATCACCACGCACACAAGCGTTGCCAATGTCGCTTTAATCTGGTTTCTGCGGCGTTTTCGCTCAAAATACAGAGGTTTTGCCTCTTTTAACAATTCCGAAATATCGCTCATTTCAATCTCCTTACCCTACTTAAAACGACATTATTCTCATTAAAGTTCATTTTATTTTATAAATTCTTAATAAGATGTTGTGGTGCATTGTTGCACTTGCACGCCGTTCTGATAAGTGGTTGTACAATTAGACGTCGTTACGGGCTGATTAACCACCACGGTTTGCACCGGTTGCGCATGAACTGCACCACTAGCCAATGCTGCCACCCCGAGAATTGTTCCAGCCACTGCCCAAGCAACCCCGTCGCGATGAAATTTGTGTTTTGCAGGAATCCGGTGATGAATCGGCGCCGGTCTTGGCGGCAAATGTTTTGGTCCGCCATGCGGAAAAGCCTCTGCACATTGCGTACTTAACACTAAAGCCATAGCCACTCCGGCAATCAATTTTTTATACATAACAAAAATCTCCTCGTTTTTTCATCTTACACAACTTAAAACGAAGAGATTTTCAATTTGTTCAAAAAAATCTAAAAAATTTAGAAACCGCCGAGTCGGGACAAATTAGCTTGTTGGCTCTCAGCAATATTTTGGAAATTTTTAAGTTTCTCCCAAATTTGCGCCACTTTTTGGCTGTCATACGGCTTAAAGGCAAAATCTGCCCGATAAAAATCTGCTTTGACTTGAGGCGCAAATTCTGCCACACAATAAGGCTTTTGCGCAAACAACATGGTCTGACAATTTTTAGAAAGCGCCTGATACTTTTGCCCGTCTTTGGTAAGGTTCAGCCATTTTTCTTCCCGTTTGCAGTCTTTGCAGGCATTAGAGCGAATACAAGCCGCACTGGTAAAGAGAGGCACGTCTTGATACACCACCATCACACTTGGCAAACTTGCCTTTTGGGTAAGAGTCTTCATATTTTCAAGCGTATCTTCCAAAGACAAAGTTACGCGCCCTGCCCCCATTTCTTTTGCCATTTGTACGGCTTGGGTGTTAAGCGTGTATAACGAGCTATCAAAACTAATGTCGACACCTTTGTCCGGCAAAACTTCCAGCCCCCAATAGTTGCCGACTTCCCATTTTTTATAGCCCTGCGCCAAAAGGGCCTCAATTTTTGGCTTAAAAACATCAGGCTTGCGGCACACGGTTGGCAAAGCAAGACGAATTTTATTTTTTGCTATGTTTTTCAAATCATTAAGGTTTGTTTCCTCACTTAGCAAATAAACAATTTCGCTGATTTCATCTTGGGGTAAAGCACTTATTTTTTGCCAATCATCGGTTTTAACAATCCACTTGGCCGGATTAATATGAACAATCGCCGCATCAAGTGCAGGCAAGACACCGACTTTTGCCTTAGGAACAATTTGTCCGTAAAGTTGACGCCGCAACTCATTAAACAGTGATGCCGGAACAAATAAATTTTTTGGGTTTGATACTTGCAAAGAATTGAGAACGACATCGCTCTCCCCGCTTTTGGCAAAGGCTCTTTGCGCCGCATCCAACACTTTTGCCACATCTTGCGCCGGCTCAAACTCTCCTGCCACTTTGGCCGTAAAATCCAAGCATTTTGCCATAATTTGCTGTGGCTTAACCTCAACCCAAACATCCACCGGCATTTTTTGCTTAAATTCATTTGGTCTGGGCTTGGTATAATCATACGCCCCTTTCACTTCTGATGAGGAGGAAAGATAAATCTTGCACCCTTTTTCCAAAAAAGGAGCCTGAGGAGGAAGTTCCACGGCAATTTCATCTCCTGCCTTAGCCTCAAAAACATTTTTGCCATTGAGTTTTAGCTTTTGCACCGAAAACCCAAACGGTTTTTCAATTCCCGGAACCTCAATTTGTAAACCGTCATAACGGGCGATTTTATGGTTTGTCTTAAACATCAAAACATTTTTAATGACTTTATTCACCTGACCGATAAAAAGCCCTCTGTGACCGACAAAATCACGTTCAATAACGTTTTTGTCTTTGCCCCTAAAGTGAAATTCGCACCAAGGTCTGGAAAAAATCTGTTTGATATGCTCCGCCAAATTCTCATCAGCGCCTTTTCCATCCAAAATCCGACGATAATAATCGGTAACGGCCGCGACATAGAGCGGAGACTTTTTGCGTCCCTCAATTTTAAGCGAAGTAACGGGCATTTTGAGCACATCTTCGCTCAAAGCCATATCTTTCATAGAAAAATAGTGCTTTTCACCCGCCTCACCGTCAAAAATTGAGCGACATGGATACAAACACTTACCCCGATTGGCACTTCTGCCCGATTCGAAAGACGAAAACAAGCACAGCCCGCTATAAGAATAGCACAAAGCTCCGTGAATAAAGGCTTCGGTTTCAAGATTAGGGATTGCAGCAATTTCTTTGATTTCGGAAAGCGTCAACTCTCGGGCTACCACCACGCGGCTAAAACCAAATTTTTGGAGTTCGAGAGCGCCTTCTTTATTGTGCACGGCCATTTGCGTGCTGGCATGCATTTCAAGCTCGGGATAAGAACTTTTAACGATTCGGGCAACGCCTAAATCTTGAATAATCAAGGCATCAACTCTGCATTTTGAACAAACATCTAAAGTTTTTAGCAAATCATCAAGTTCAGATTCTTGGATTAAGGTATTGATGGTTACATAAACTTTGCGCCCGAGATGATGCGCAAAACCGACAAATTCATCTAAATTTTGCTCAGAAAAATTAGTAGCTGTTGCTCGCGCCGAAAATTTTTGCAAACCGAGATAAACGGCATCAGCTCCATAATACAAAGCAGCATATCCGGACTCAATATCACCTGCCGGCGCCAAAAGTTCACTTTTCATGCTAAAAACTCTCTCACCAAACTGACAAAAGACTAAACAGCAGCTTGCAACAAATCGTCCGGAATAATTAATTCAGCTTCGATTGTTGAGGTAACATCTTCCAAACTAAATAACGGATTAATCTCTTGCAAAACCAAGCCCTCAGGCTCGACTTTGAGCACACAACGTTCCGTTACGATTAAATCCACCTCATGAGCCGCGGTCAAAGGCAACGTGCATTTTTTCAAAATTTTGACTTGATTTTTAGCCAAATGCTCCATGGCGACAATCACTTTTTTGGCACCGACCACCAAATCCATAGCACCGCCCATCCCCGGAGCAAAGACACCGGGCACCAGCCAGTTGGCAATATTTCCTTCTTGGTCAACCTGCAAAGCCCCCAAAACGGTTGCATCGACATGCCCGCCTCTAATCATGGCAAAAGACATTTGCGAGTCAAAAAAGGCCGCCCCTTTTTTGATTGTCACGGGAATACCGCCGGCATTGGTAATTTTCGGGTCAATTTTATCGGGTTCGGGTTTTGAACCGACACCAATCAAACCGTTTTCGGATTGAAACATCAGATGAACATTTTCAGGCACATAATTAGCCACTTCGGTCGGCAAGCCGATTCCCAAAGTAACATAATCACCTTCGTGCAACTCTTGAGCTACACGACGCGCAATAATTTCTCTGATTTTTTCTTTACTCAGTTCCATATTTTCACCTTACTTAACAATATAGTCCACAAAGATACCCGGAATTGTCACCATATTGGGATCCAAACAATCCTCCACCAATTCATCAGGCTCTACAATAACGGTATCAGCCGCCGATGACATCACCACATTAAAATTGCGTGTGGTTCCTTCCAAATACGCATTACCGAACTTATCGGCTTTGGTAGCATAAATTAAAGCCACATCAGCTTTCAAGGGTTTTTCAAACAAATACTTCTTGCCATCAATGGTCATGGTTTGTTTGCCCTCTTCAATTGGGGTTCCGACACCGGTCGGAGTGAGCACACCGCCCAAGCCAGACCCTGCGGCACGAATTTTTTCAACCAAAGTTCCCATTGGGGTCAACTCGACTTCCAGCTCACCGGCATTCATCTGTCTTCCGGTTTCAGGATTCGTACCGATATGAGCGACAATTGCTTTTTTCACGCGACGATTAACAATAAGCTTTCCTCTGTCGCTATCGGGATAACAAGTGTCGTTGGCAATAAGAGTTAATCCTTTAACACCATTTTTAATAATTTCTTCAATAACTCTGGTAGGTGTTCCACACTTCAAAAACCCGCCAATCATAATTGACGAATTATCTTTAATAAGCTGACCTGCCTCAAAGGCTGAAATAATTTTTTTCAATGCTTATCTTTCCTTTAATATCAAAATCGGAAAGCATCATACCCAAAAAAAAGCAAAAAGTACAGCATTTAATTGCACCTTTTAGTATGTTTTTGTCATTTTGTCAAGTAAAGAACTTAAAAAGCCTGATAAAGAGTTGGCAGGCAAGAAAATTTTTGCCTAAACCAGATATCCGATTTTTCCTTTGAATTTTTAAGCCATAGCTCATCAAACCGATTTTGATAAACTCCAGCAAGCTGCTTATCTTGCAGAAAGAAAATACAATTTTCACTGTTTTTTTCGCTTGCCGGATTCGTCCAGTTATATGATCCGCTTGAGGCAGACACACCATCAAACACCGCAAATTTATTATGCTCGATTTTAAATTTTGAATTTACTTTAACATCAAGCCCGTATTGATAGAGCTCATAAACTTTTGAAGTTTTTCCTCGAGCTTGTAATTTATCGGTTAAGATTCGGATTTTAATACCACGCTTATGAGCCTTTTTCAAAGCCTCAACAATATTATCGTTATTAATAGAATAGACTGCGGCATCAATAGAAGATTGCGTATTGTTGATTAGCCAAACCAACTTATTTTCACAGTCTGTTGAGGGCGAAAAATAAATCTCTGTTTTAGCCTGAGCAAGAGTGCAAAAAATCAAACTAAGGATAAAGACACATCCTTTTGCAATTATCACCGCCTTGTACTTTTTCCACTCCTCAAACAATAGCTCTATTCCTATAATTTTGTAAGGACATAACCATTGCTTGAGGAGATTTCAACAACGCCTCAAAACAATAATCATTTTCCCAACAAAAAAGCCGCTTGATGAGAGCGACTGGAAGTTGGTAACTATTTCATGCGAGATAGTGCGACATATTGACTAGAATAGCGTATTTTGCCGCCTTCCAGTCATCGTAAGACTTTCAGACGTGCAAAAGTATCGTCTTTACACTGTATTAGACGCGCATGAACAGAGGTTACCACACCTCAGACAGGTTATCATCCTATCCACTCAAAAATGTATATGTAAATAATCAAAAAGTAAAGCAGAAATAAATTTTTCAGAAAATAAGCCCCTAATGTCATTATAGATTTTTAATTGCAATTTAACTTTTAATCTCTATAGTGATTGGTGCAATCAGAGATGATTGCGGAGTATGCAAACTCCTACAAGAAAAAAGAACGCTCCTTTAATGAGGGGAGCCGAGGGAATAAGGCTATGGCTCGAAGAACTCGGACTGTTCTTGTACAGTTTGCAACTCCCCCCGCCTGATTGAAAAAAACGGCGGGGTTTTTGTTTTAATTTAACAAAATTTAGGAGTTGTAAAAACAATGTTTTCAAAAAATAAGCGTTTGACAAATTTAAGACAAGTG
>CALXZH010000005.1 GCA_944393175.1 uncultured Alphaproteobacteria bacterium
CCTGAGCCTTTTAATTTCTTTTTTTAGATAAAATATTTCGTTTACATATTTGATTTTTTCATCTGTATCCATTGGTTTTACTCGAGTTTTGTTAAAATACGTAACGAAATTATTTTATTGCACACATAAACATATCATTTCCCGTTCGTCTCTTGACCGGAGAATAATGGCATTTCATTTTTGAGTATCATTGACCGTTTTTTAATACTCCTGCATCGTCCACCGCGGAAAACGAAGGATATTAAAAATTTACATCTGAAGTTTTGAGATTACGCTTCCATAACATTATCAGTCCAAAGCTCACATTGAGTCATAACGGTTTGGACGGCATCTTCCATACCTTCCGGCGGATATTTATGCTTTTTAAGGAGCTTTTTAATCATCATACGCATTTTGGCACGGGCATTTTCTCTTTTTTGCCAATCGATAGTTTTATTTTTGCGCAAAGCTTCGGTCAATTCTTTGGTAATGGCGACGAGCTCGTCGTTTTCATAAAAATCTTTAACGGCTTGAGGCTTGGTTAAAGCATCATAAAAGGCCATTTCATCAGAAGTTAACCCCAAATCATCACCTTCTTTTTGCGCTGTGGCAATTTGTTTAGCTAAGTTTAAGAGTTCTTCAATAACTTGTTCATTGGTGAGCATGCCGTTCAGATAACGGTTCATTGCCTCTTGGATTATTTCGCTAAATTTTTCAGATTTAACAACGTTTGTACGGCGATAAATGCTGATTTGCTCAGCTATTAATTTTTTGAGTAATTCAACCGCCAAGTTTTTCTCCTTCATTTTTGAGATTTCTTCCAAAAACTTAGGATCAAACAAAGAAAATTCTTCTTTGATGTCAGAAAACAGATTGATAACGCCGTCGCTTTTAATACTTTGTCTCAGAAGTTCGTTTATTCTCTCGTTCATTTCCGGCAGAGAGATTTTCTTGCCGCTATTGCCTGAACAGGTTAAGCGAACAACCAAAACACGCACAGCTTCCATAAAAGCGGCTTCAATACGCAAGTTTTCTTCGATTAAGGATGAACACAAAGAAAGAGCTTGCTTGAGGAGCAAAGCCTCTTTAACAAAATCTTCTTTTTGTTTTTCTTTTTCACGGGCGATAATAAAGTTTACGGCACCACTGATAAGTTTTGCTCGTTCCAAATTTCTTCCTTTAGCAAAGCCGGAATAATCAAACCCATGTAACAAACCGCGGCAAACTTCCAATTTTTCAATAAACTTCGGTTTAGCAACGGTTGAAATATCCGTATCACCATAATTTTTGCGGTCGCGGATAGTATAATCATTCATGGCTTGCTTCAAAGCGCTGGCGATTCCGACATAATCGACCACCAAACCACCTTCTTTGTCTTGGAAAACGCGGTTAACACGAGCGATTGCTTGCATCAGGTTGTGTCCGCTCATCGGCTTATAAACATACATTGTTGCAAGGGACGGAACATCAAATCCGGTCAGCCACATATCAACCACAATGGCAATTTTGAGCGGATCAGAATTATCTTTGAACTTGCGGGCTAATTCTTCCTTATAAGCTTTGTTGCCAACGATATTGTGCCAATCTTCAGGGTCATTATTATCAGAAGTCATAACCACGGCGACTTTTTCTTGCCAATTGGGGCGGAGTTCTAAGATTTTGCGATATATTTTCATCGCAATCGGGCGAGAATAAGCCACAATCATAGCTTTTCCAGTCAAGAGGTTAGCACGGTTATTTTCATAATGGTCTAAAATATCGGTAACCAGAGAATTGATTGTGCTGTCATCGCCCAAAATAGTTTCCATTTGTCCGAGTTGCTTTTTGCTCTTTTCAATCACTTCGGGATCGGCATTATGAGCCATAAGGTCATATTCGGCATCAATCAAACGCAAAACTTCCGGTTTCAGATGAAGTTTAATCACGCGGCTTTCATAATAAACCGGACGTGTTGCGCCATCTTCCACCGCTTGTGTCATATCATAAACATCAATATAGTTGCCGAAAACCTCACGTGTGCTGCGGTCTTTGGTAGAAATCGGCGTGCCGGTAAAGCCGATATATGTGGCATTGGGTAAGGAATCACGAATAACGCGGGCAGCTCCGATTTTGATTTTTCCGGTTTTTTCATCTATTTTTTCGGTCAGACCATATTGTCCGCGGTGGGCTTCATCGGCCATCACGATAATATTGCGCCGTTTTGATAATGCTTCGCCGGATTCCTCAAACTTCTGCATAGTCGTAAAGAAAATGCCGTTGGCTTTAATTCCGCTTAAGAGTTTTTTAAGGTGAGCGCGGCTTTCGGCTTGAATCGGCTCTTGACGTAAAAAGTCTTTACACTTGGCAAATTGACCATAAAGCTGGTCGTCTAAGTCGTTGCGGTCAGTAATAACCACGATTGTTGGACTGTTTAAGGTTTTTTGCAACAGATGAGCATAAAAGACCATAGATAAAGATTTTCCGCTTCCTTGCGTATGCCAAAAGACACCGCCTTTACCGTCGGTTTCAGTTGCATTCTTGGTTGAGGTGATGGCTTTTTTGACGGCAAAATATTGGTGATAAGCCGCCATAATTTTAACAAGCCCTTTGTTTTCATTAGAAAAACAGATAAAGTTTTTCAAAATATCCAATAGACGCTCTTTGGCAAAGATGCCCATAAAGAAAGTATCAAATTGGGCGTGCTGCGTATTTTCATAAGAGCCATCAACCGTTTTCCATTCCATGAAGCGGTCTTCGCCGGAAGTGAGAGTTCCTGCCTTTGACGTCAACAAGTCGCTCATCACGCAAATGGCATTATAAACAAACATAGAAGGAATTTCGTATTTGTAGTTTTGAATTTGGCGATAAGCGGCAGAAACATCAGTTTCTTCACGAGATGGAGATTTTAGCTCCATCAAAACCAAGGGCAAACCGTTGATGAATAGCAAAATGTCAGGGCGTTTTTCACTATTTTCAACAAACGTCCATTGGTTCGCAATAATAAAAGAGTTGTTGGTTGGCTTGTTATAATCTATAAGATAAACAATCGTATCTTTAGGTTCGCCTTTTTCCGTATAGCGGACGGTAATTCCGTTTTGCAGATAATCCATAAAAATGGAATTTTTCTGCACTAATTCGGCATTTTCAAAATTCCGCAGCTTAAACAAAGCCTCGTTAATAGCAGATTGCGGAAGTTTTGGATTAAGCCGAACCAATGCTTCTTCTAAAACTACATCATATAAGGGAGAGGTAAAATCGCGATTGTCAATATCCGGCCCATAAACATGAACATACCCCATATTTTGAAACAACTCAATAATCGAGGCTTCATAAGCATTTTCATTGACAGGATTTTCAAAATACGAGGCCATGTTTATTTCCTTTAATGGTTAAAAATATTTGAAATCATATTTCTTACTATGATATTTGATAGCTTAGAACGGAGAGGTGTTTCATAATCTTTATTATCTTTCCAATGTAAATTATCATTATAAATTATGCCTAATAGAGACCAAATTTCAGGATAATCTATTCCTTTATCTTGAGCTATAAAAGAGAGTTTTTGTTTCGTTCTATGAGTTTTTATAAATTTATTCTTATCAGAAGGTTCTGATAGTAAATTATAGGCCGTTTCTTCTATTTTTATTCTAACAGCTAAGCAAATTTTTAAACTGTCATAATTAAGTCCAGATAAATATCGATCTGTAACTTCTTTATATAAATCATCATACCAACTTTTATTATTTAATCTCTCTACTTCATTCTCTACATTATTATAATGAAATAGGTACTTATCAATGTCATCATTGCCCGATGTTCTTTTTCTCATTAAAGGTAGAACGCAAGATGAATTTGTTGTTCCTGTCGCCATCAAATATCTTATCTGTAGTTTATGTTGGCTAAAACAAAAATTATTTATATAGCATGGATCTAAATGAGTTAATAAAATACAGTATAAATTTTTTCCCTCTTTTTTATAATCTTCAATAAATTTAGTTATAAAATATTGAAAAGAGATTAAATTAGCATCATCTAAATAATCAAATATTTCATCAATAATTAAAATATTATTATTCTTTTTAAGTTCTCTTCTAGCGCGATACAATTGAGAAATAAAGGTTAAAATATCTCTTTGACCATTGGATATCCTTTGGGCAGAAGGAAAAGTTATAATTAACTTTTTGGGGTTTCTTCCTTTTTCCTGAATTTTTAATTCAGAGCTTTGTGTTGTGTCAAAACAATGAATTAATCCTTCAATATATTTTTTATTTAGATCATAATTACACCAATTTTTATATTTGCTAAATTCGTTAGACAACATAAAATCAGCAATCTGTATACTTTCTAAGTATAATATAGCATCATTATTGCTAGAACTAAAATTTTTAACGATTTCTTTTAAAGTATGCAAACATGTTATATTATTGAAGTTAGTAATTAAATTAGCATTTATTTTTAATAAAATTTCATCTATGGTACCAGAATATTGATTGATTATATTTTTTATGGCATTTAATGGGTTTACATAAGTACGTATTTTTTTAAATTCATTAAGGTTTATTGTATTTAGAGAGTTAATGAACTTGGTATTTTTTATCAAATACAAAACGTTAGTTAATATTTTGCTATTTGTTCCAAAAACCCGTTTGTTGTCACTTATAGAATAGTTAATACTAGGTTTAGCAGGAATTTTACTTTCTAACTCAATATCTTGAATAGCAAGTAAGGCTCTATGTCCCATGAAACTTCCCATATATTGTCCGACACTTTTGGCATACAAAGAACTATTAATGACAAAACTTGAGAAATTATGGCTGAATGTATTTCTAGAAGAGTTTATAATATATGCATTTCTATCTACTACAATCTCAATTGATGCCTCAGAGGCCGTATGTCCTTCACATATATCATCATCGTGCAAGTCAAGTCGATTATTGTTAAAAGAATTAAAAGCTATCGCAAAAGAACTTTTGCCAAAACCGTTAGGAGCTACCAATATTGAAGGTTTATTAGGGTATAAGTCAAGGTTAAAAGTCTTATTTTGAATTCCTTTAATTGCGTGTATACTGATACTATTAAGCATATGCTAATCCTCTCTGAAAATTTCCTATTGACCCTAAACGTTGACTCTATCTACATTAATTTTACCGGACATAAGCATATCCTTAAAAGTAATCCATTGAGAGTTTTTAAAATATGAAGCCATATGATTTTCTTTAATTATTATCTTGATTTAAGTCTTCGATAATTAGAGTGATATAACTTTCAAAATTATCTGCAAAATTAATTAGATCTTGAGCTATAGGAAGATTATATGGGGAATGTACAAACCCATTTAAAGTTCCTATTGAAAAGTAAGTATTTTTTTGAGATAAATTCTTTATGAATTTTACATTCTCTACATCTTTTTTAGGTGACTGTATGCTATCAAAAACTCTTCCTATTTTATTTGACAATTTTTCATTTTCTCCAAATGTAATATTATGCTTATTTGCATAAGCTTGAGTTAGTAGCTCTATTAACACGCGAAAAGAAATAGATATAGCATTTATGTGCTTTTTTATTAATAAATCATATTGCAGTTCTATAAATAAATTATATATTTTAGCTGTGCAATATTGATTTCTTTGTGGTTGAATTAATGATTTATTCAATAGAGTGTCTCTGGTAAGTTGACCAAGGACTTTCTTAATCTCTTTATCTGGCCTAGGAGATATTTCTTTTTGAGCTTGTATTGGTTTTTTTAATCTGTCAGAAAGTTTGGGAAGTATATCTTTCTCTTGTAATAGAGAAAAGACTTGCATTTTCAATTCATCATTTAAGATATCTTTTAATGATATTTCTCCAGTAATCATTAATCGTGCAATATAGGATAAAGCATTCAGAGATACATCTTCTTTGGCGGTGAATTCAATTTTGTTATTTTTTATACTTACACCGGCCAAGTTTCTGTATTTTTCAGAAGAAAATAATCTATTAAAATTACTTAATGGAATTTTATCTTGATTTGACAGTAATTCCTTGTTTTGTAACAAATCTTGAATTTCCTTGGCAAAATTAATTTTATCGCTTTTACCTGTTCTTATTAAAAAGATTTCTTTTTCATAGGGTTCCCAATTTAATTTAATTTCGCCAGAACTAGTAGGAGCATGACGACGTCTTATAATTTCATCTATTTCTGCTTGTGAGGTATTTACTTCACATATGATTTCTTTAGGCAATTTTTCATTGCAATTGTAATCATTTCTAATTTTGACATAGTACTCTTTATCATATAAATCATAAGAATCACAAAGCCCTAATAAAATTTTTAAACATGTAATACGCCTATTTCCATCATAAACAATAAATTTTTCTTTCTTTTCATCTTTTACTAAAGGTGTTTCAAATAATTGTCCTGTAATTGCAATATCTTTGGCTAAAGCTCTCATTTTTTCTGTTTTATTTTGCAATAACCAATTAATAGCATTTTCTTCAGTTTCTAGCGCTCCATGCCTATCATTTTCGGGATTTACAATTAGATTATTTACATTAATAGTTTCAAATCTTTTCATTTATTTTCTCCTATAGAGATATTAATCTATTTTAACATTATCGATATTAATTTCGCCGGACATGAGCTTTAGTCCTTATTTATAAATTCAGGATAGAAGGGAATAGAAAATTTTATACGAGAGCAATTTTCATTTGTAAATCCTTTTTCTCCATTGACATTTGCTCCTAATACGCTAATTCCTATTTTCGATCCCGCCTTAGCAGTACCGTTTTCAGATGTGGTAACAGCAATATCAAAATCAATGGAGTGGTCATCTCGATTCAAGTGAGTTGCTTGAGGTGGAGATATTGGATTGCGTTCGAAATCAGATTCTACATAACCATTATTAAATTTCTTTTTTAATGATTGCGTAGCTTCCACAATATCAGAAACGGATTGTTCAATAAAATCTTTTAATTCCATGGCGAAGTCCTTTATTGTTTCTCTGGTTTGGCATTTATGCGTTTAAGCAAATCATCAACTTTATCTTTACGTTCTTTATTGTCTTTTATCAAGACACAGAACAAAAGGAGTTGATACAACTCATCATACCAGCTTTCTAATTCATCATCACCCATTTGGGCAATAAGCTCTTTTTTATGTTTGCCGGATTTGTTGTTGTGGCGAATATTCATATTGTTAAGCATATTTGTTGCTTTATCAAAATACTCCTTAAAGCCTGCAAGCGGCTTATTCAATAAGGGTTCATATTCATTAGCAATAGATAGCAAGAGCTTCCTTTTTTCTTCAATTTGTCCTTTGAGTGATGCATGATGATATTTCAAAATTGCAAACGCAACATCTTTTGAAGAAATTTCAGCCACTGCTGTTGCTGCAGTGTCTTTAGGAATAAGAATAACTTTTTCCTCATCTTGAATGACTAGTTTTTCGTAATTAATATGTTCTAAAAAAAGTTCTATGTTCTTCTCTAATATAACAAATTCTTTAGTTTTTTGATACGTAGGGTACGATAATTTTGTATTAATTAATTCAATCATGTTGCAGATGTATTCTAAGCAAAGAATTTTGTTGTTTAAATTTCCATTAGAAACAAAGCTTAGTTTAAGTTTTTGTTTCAAATCAACAGTGTTAAGACAAGAATATCTTTGTTTCCACGCAAAAAATAAATTATTATCAACAACATGTTCAATCGGAATATAACTTTTCTCTCCTAAATATGGACCATATACGAGAGTAGGCTCAAAAAATAATGTTTTTATAACATTAAATTCATTTTCTATATCATAAGTTTCTCCTAAAATTTCAAAAATATTTTTTCTGGTCATCGTTAATTAATATCCTAATCTATTTTGACATCATCTACATTAATTTCGCCGGACATGAGCTTGGGAAGGAGAGTATCTCTCAACTCTGCTAATCTTAAGTTTTCTTGAATGTTTTTTCGTATTTTATTTTCTAATACTTCTAATACATTTGAAATTATTTTTTGCTCATTCAATGGTGCTAGTACAATTTTCTGTATCGCTAATTCTGATGCAAATGTAATTTGAGGAAATGTTCCTGAACGAGTTTCGGCTAAGTGTTGCAACTCATCAATCAAGTCTTGAGATTTTAATATTCTATAAAGAATTAGAGGAGAAATTTTTGATGTATCAGGTCTTATAACCATAAGCTTTGTTGATGCAATATAGTTATATGTATTTTCAATATCAACAAATGCAAATCTTTTGTTTATAGGTCTAATTTCTGAATATAAAATATCGTTTTTTTGGAACGTTTTTTTAAATTGTCCTTTTAAATTTTCATTTTTGACAAGAGAATGTGTTAAAATTTCACCATTCAATACATCAGAAGTATTAATCAAAACAACATTTTCATCTTTGCGATTATACGTTTCAGATATTGAAGCACAAACGTCTCCAATGGTTTTGATTTTCCAATCATCGGGCATTTGGCCGCCGAAGGGCTCAAAGTCCACGAACCAAGATTTGAACAAGGCTTGGGCTTGGGCTTCAAGGTTTTTATTGATTTTGTTATTCAGCTCAATTTTATCATCCAAAGCCCCCAACACCCCCGCAATCTTCTTTTGCACATCAAGAGGAGGTAATGAAACTGCATATTTTAAGATAGCTGTTTTATCTCCTCTTGGCATTTTTGTGCCTTTAGATGTTTGTGTAGAATACTCAAAAAATCTATCATCGCTTAAAATATAATAAAGAAATTTTGAGTCTATGTTTTTATTGGCTCTAAATACAAGGACATCATTAGAACAACCACCAGAAAATTGTGCTAGCCATATTTTTTTAAAATATGGACGTATATTAGAAACCAATATATCATCTTTTTTAAAAGATGGGGTTATGGATATATTTGGCAATGAAGAGGCATTTGTAATTCCCGATTTATTGGGTAGCATATTTTCAGTTGATATGTAATTATATATTGATAGGGATTGTGTATCCATTTTTTGTGACACATAAAAACACACATCCCCCAACTTAACCTCTTGCCAGTTATAGGGAATAAGGTCGGGTTTGATACGCTCATAAAAAGAGCCGTCTAATTTATAATAATCTGAAAAATTAACAATATAGGGCAAATCACTCTTATCAAATTCTTCTTTTATTTTTTGCAAAACAGCCAAAGGCATTTCAGCCTTGCCTTTGATTAAAACATCCAAATCAGAAGTTTTTTCATAAGTGCCCTTAACGCGCGAGCCATAATAAAAAAAGGCATAATCCTTGCGATATTTATCCAAGATACGCTCAATTATTTTTTGTTCTTTTTCGGTTATGCCGGCTATCATCTATTCCCCTAGTGCTTTTTTTAGCTTCTCATATAAAAATTCACAATCTGCCACAAATTCATCAACAATCGGCAAAAGTTTGGCGGCTTTTTCTTGGTTATATTCATGGCTGGTGTCATTGCGTTTGTCATAATAAAAACGCCACTTCTCCCAAGACTGAACAAAACCTAATCCTTCCATCAGCCGAAAGATGTTGTTCATGGTCAGTTCATCATCTTTTTTGCCATACTCCAGCTTGAGATATTTTTTCATCGTTTTCCACGCGGTCTCAACCGTAAACTCAAACCGCTTAACACAAGCATCCGCGATATAGCCTTTCATCACATCGCTTGAGGTCGCCTTATAATCAGCCGTGCAAGTCTTAAGGCTATCAATACACTTTGCCAAGTTTGAAATGTCCAGTTCCGAATTATTCATCTCTCCTCCACTCCTTGCCTTTATATCCTCTCAACCTTACTCCTAATTCGTAAATTTTAGGTTAGTTCTTTTGTGTCTTTATATTCAAGTAACGTATCAAAGCAAAGCTTGTTCGTTATATCTTGAAATTAAAAATTTCACTATATCCACCAATCGCTGTAAGAGGTTTTGTAATTCTTCTTTGTGGTCTCTAGTATCTGATACATCAAGTGTTTGAGAAATACCTTGTGCGCTATGTGGCATATGTCCAAATGTCATAGCATTTAGCCTATTGTAGTTTCCATATACTGAAGATAAATGCCCAAATGATAAATAATTGTTAGAAAATTCTAAAGAATAGCTTGTAGTGAAAGCATTATCAACTAATTGCATTGTAGAAAAAACATATCTTTCATAAGCTTGACACAAATCTTGACTCAAATAATTACTAGCTAATAAGCTAATACCTTTATTAATAACATCTAAAAGTTCCCCTAAGGCTTTTTGCTTATTATAATTAATCATTTATTGTGCCTCCTTATTCTTTGTAGAAGCTGTTTGTTCAATTTCTTTATTTTGGTTTTCTTGTTCTTTTATATATAATTCATCAAAATCCTTTTTACTTTCTGCTTGCTTCTCAACAACTTGAGGGTTTAATTTTGTTCCTCCGGGTAAAGTTTTAATTCTGGAAAGCAAATTACTAATATCCTTTTTAAATATAAAAGCGCAACCGATAGCAATAATTGGCCACGCCAAATGTTCACATAATCCAATTATAAAATTTTGCCAAGGATACATCTTCTTACATCTCCCAGCCAATCACCTTTAGTTTCTCTCGGATTTCGTTTTGCAAGTAGTCGGACTGCTCAAACATACCTTTAAGCTCGGTTGTTAGCCGTTTCATCTTATCTTCAAAAGGTTCGCCATCATCGGCTTGCTCCTCAATCCCCACATAGCGTCCGGGGGTTAAGATATAATCTTGTTTGGCAATATCTTCCGTGCTGGCTACGGCACAAAAGCCTTTAACATCTTCCAATTTTCCTTCTTGAAAGGCGGTAAAAGTGTCAGCAATCTTTTTGATGTCTTCATCCGTAAAATCGCGGTGTTTGCGGTCGGCCATATAGCCCATTTTGCGCGCATCAATAAACAAAGTTTTGCCTTTTTGTGCTTTATCGCGGCTGATAAACCATAAGGTAACCGGAATAGTAACGCTATAAAACAGTTGCGGCGGCAAAGCGACAATGCCTTCTACCAAATCAGCTTCAACAATGCGTTTTCTGATTTCTCCTTCGCCGCTGGTTTGGGTAGATAAAGCCCCGTTTGCCAAAACCAAACCGATTTTTCCTTTAGGTGCAAGGTGATGTATCATATGTTGAATCCACGCATAGTTGGCATTTCCTGCCGGAGGAATACCATATTTCCATCGCACGTCATCAAGCAATTTGTCTTGTCCCCAGTTGGAAAGGTTAAACGGCGGATTAGCCATAATAAAATCGGCTTTCAAAGTTGGATGCAAGTCATTAAAAAATGTATCGGCTTGATAAGGACCAAAATCGGCATCAATTCCACGTATTGCCATATTCATTTTAGCCATTTTCCAAGTATCGGCATTGGATTCTTGTCCATATACGGAAATATGATTGCGATTGCCGCTGTGAGCTTGCAAAAATTTAACCGATTGAACAAACATTCCCCCCGAACCACAGCAAGGATCATAAACACGGCAGTTATCAAAAGGTTTTAAAACTTCAACAATCGTTTTAACAATACTTGATGGTGTATAAAATTCACCACCCTTGGTTCCTTCATAAGCGGCAAACTGAGCAATGCAATATTCATAAGTGCGACCGAGCAAGTCTTTGTCTTCATCCGTTCCGGACATATCTATATTATTTGTGAACAAATCCACCACATTACCCAAAACGCGTTTATCTAAATCTTGATTGGCATAATTCTTGGGTAAAACATTTTTCAAAACTTTATTTTCATCTTCAATGGCACGCATCGCTTCATCAATCACGATTCCGATTTCCGGTGTGTGTGCAGCTGCGGCAATCGTACTCCAACGAGCTTTTTCCGGCACAAAGAATATATTTTCTTCGGTATAGGCATCTTTGTCATTTTCAAAACCATCGCCTTCAGTCACCAATTCTTGATAACGCTTTTCAAAAGCAAAAGAAATATAGCGCAAAAAGATAAGCCCGACGATTACTTTACGATAATCTGCCGCCGGAATATGCCCCCAAAGCTCACAAGCTGCATCCCAAATTTGCTTTTCAAAACCAATGTTTGCGTTATTTTTACCCGCCATTACAACCTCTATATGACATCTAATCAAATTAAACTTATGGGATATATTAGCATGATATTTTCTACAATCAAGAAAGTTAATGCTTTGTTTGCAAATTTTATTATGATGGTTTTATTAAACAGGGAGTAATGACTCGTGTAAAAGTCGAAAAATAAACAAAACAATAATCACTTAACTATCTGATTTTGCTTGATTTTATGCTTGCAATTTATATTAGAATATGTTATAATATATTATATTTGAAGTTGAACGATTCGTTTTGACTTCAAATATAAATCACCAAAATTTAGGCCTATATAGTCTGCTTTTTTCATCGGAGCGGATAAGGTCATTTTTGGTTGGAGGACGATATGTCATCAATAGCATACAAATTCAAAAATAAGTTTGTTATATGGCATATCGTCTGTCTTAAATTTAACATTTTATGGGCTTCAATCACTAGGATTGAGGCTCTTTTTTTATTTTAAAGGAGTAAAAATAATGACAAATATAAAACACCCCGAGATTACGGTACAACTTTCGGGACAAGACGGTAATGCATTTATGATTTTAGGTTTATGTAAGAGAGCCATGCAACGAGCTCATCTCCCGCAAGAAGAAATCGACCAATTTATGAAAGAAGCCATGTCCGGGGATTATAACCATTTGCTTGCAACGGTTATGGCTTGGTTTGATGTAGAATAAAAAGGAGGTGCGATATGGAAAATAAAATTGATGTGAAAAAAATTGCAGCTCAAAACGACAAGTTTCGTAAGACTTTTGAAGGAGGCAAGGTGCTGTTGACTTGCGGTATTTCATCTCTGCCACTGATGCAACAACAAGAGATTATGCAAAAAGTTAGAACCTTTAATAATTTTACCGAAGATAACGACCCGTATGGTGAACACGACTTTGGCTGTTTTGAATATCTGGGACAACAAATCTTCTGGAAGATTGACCTCTATGATTTGAATTATGAGTTTTATTCTCCACAACCAGATGATGAGACACAAACCAACCGTGTCTTAACCATTATGTTTGCTGAGGAGTATTAGCCATGGCGTGGATAAAATCTCTAAAACAGGGGGACTGCGACTATTTTTGTTGTTTGTATTCAATTACCAATACTTTGTCTAAATTTTCGAGCTTAAAATTGGGATATAGAAGTCAAATTTATGTATTTAATCGGCTCTTGGAAAAATTGGTCTCAATCGGCGGGTTGCAAAATATTGAGAAAAAAGGCGTATCCTATACCAAAGCGGTTAAATTGCTCAAAACAACGCAAAAAATACTTTTTGATAAGTATAAGTTAAAAATTGAGATAAGCGAGCCGTTTTATGGGCAAGAACCGGATATTGAAAAATTAAAGACATTCTTAAAGGCCAAAAATACCGCAGTAATTCTTTCAATTAGCGAAAATGGGGGAATGAAGCATTGGAGTGTTTTGGATAAAATAAGTGCCAAGGAGGTTAGCTTTTATGACTCATG
>CALXZH010000006.1 GCA_944393175.1 uncultured Alphaproteobacteria bacterium
TGCTTTCTCATAATACACTCCATTATAACTGAACCTTATCACTTATAACTTAGCATATTACTCAGAAAGTGTCAACAAATAATATTATCGCATTTTTATTTTGGCTAAATCTTATAAAACTAAAGCACTTTAATTAATAAAGTGCTTTTAATCTTTCTTTTTTTCTAATACAGATAATTTCCGCTGTCTCTTTGTTTGCGGATATATTCTGCACGTTCCGTGCCATCAATAAATCCGTCTTTATTCTTATCCATTTCTTTAAATTGTTCTTCAGGGGTTTTATATGTGCCTTTTTTCTTATTACGACGAATATTTCTTCTATCCTCTCGGGTTAAGTTATCAAAACGTGACTCAAATTCCTCCAAAGACAATAAGCCGTCTTTATCTTGGTCATATTCTCGCATTTGATAAGCGGCAATTTCTTCCGAACGTGTTTTCACGTTGGCACCTTCGGGAAAGGTATATTTGGCACTGATACTTTCGCACCACAATAAACCAACAATCAACAAAATCCAAAACTTCATTTTGCCTCCGCTTAATAAAAATTGCTTCCTTCCACCGGAACAAATGCTTCCATCCTTTTATCAACCAATTTGCCATCTTCTAAGGATACTTTTCTATCCATTCTGTCTGCCAATTCAAAATTATGCGTGGCAATCAACGCTGACAAGCCGGTTTCTTTTACAATTGACAATAACTCCGCAAACACGATTTCGGCTGTTTTAGGATCCAGATTTCCGGTTGGTTCATCCGCCAACAACAACTTCGGCGCATTAGCCAAGGCTCGCGCAATGGCAACCCTTTGCTGTTCACCACCCGACAATTCCGCCGGACGATGCGAATATCTTTTTTCCAACTTCAAACGCGACAACAACCATCTGGCTTTTTCTTTGGCTTCTTTATATTTCACACCTGCAATCAACTGCGGCAACATCACATTTTCGGTCGCATCAAAATCCGGCAACAAATTATGATATTGATACACAAAACCCAAATAATCGCGCCTTAAGGCTGTGCGCATACCATCACCCAACTTACTGCATTTTTGCCCGTTGAGATAGATTTCACCTTTTGTCGACCTATCAAGCAATCCCGCAATTTGCAACATTGTAGATTTTCCGGACCCCGATGGTCCGATTAATGCGACAACCTCTCCCGGCATAATTTCCAAATCCACCCCACGCAAGACATCCAAATTTTGACCGCCTTGCTTAAAGGTTTTCACAACTTTTCGCAACTCCAAAGTAGGCACAACATTTTTATTCATATCTCAAAGCCTCCACCGGATCAAATTTAGCGGCACGATATGCCGGATAAATCGTTGCCAAAAATGACAACAACAAAGAAATAACCACTACGACACCGACTTCCATCGCATCAACTTTCGCCGGCAATTTTGATAAGAAATAAATCTCAGCCGAGAACAAATCTTGTCCCAGCAAGGATTGCAAGCCTTGACGAATGGCCTCAATGTTATCACAAAACAGCAAGCCTAAGACTAAACCCAAGGCCGTACCGACCACCCCGATTCCGGCCCCGTCCATAAAGAAGATTCGCATAATCATCCCCTTTGTGGCACCCATGGTACGCAAAACGGCCACATCACGTCCCTTATCTTTCACAAGCATAATCAAACCGGTAATAATGTTAAAGGCAGCCACTATAATGATGAGTGTAAGAATAATAAACATCACATTTCTCTCCACCTCAATGGCATTAAAGAAGGCCGAATTACTTTGTTTCCAATCATACACATAAGCCCCTGCCCCGACACTTTCCTCAATGGCCAAACGGACAGGCTTGAGCATTTTTTCATCATCTAAAGTCACATCAATATTTGTCACGGCCCCCGGCAAACTAAAATAAGTCTGAGCAGTTTCTAACGGCATAAAAATAAAACTTGAGTCATACTCAAACATTCCCACTTCAAAAGTTCCCAAAATCGTATAAGACTTCATCCGCGGTACTGTACCAAATGCCGTAATTTTGCCGTTTGGAGAAATAAGCGTGATTTCATCCCCTGCGATTAATCCCATTTTATTAGCCAACCTGGAACCGATAATAACGTTATTACCTTCAAAGCGTGACATATCAATATTTTTAAGGCTGTTTTTCAAAATATCTTTTTTTAAGATGTCTTCTTTTGAAATACCACGCACCATGGCACCTTCAGCGGCTTTCCCCGCAGTCACCAAGAGCTGATTTTCAATCATTGGAATAACGGTTTTTACATGTTCGAATTCTGCAATATCTTTCACGGCTTGCTGATAGTTATTAAACGGCATACCCACCGAAGACATAATACCTATATGCCCGTTAATCCCCAAAATGCGCGCAAGCAATTCCTCACGAAAACCGTTCATCACCGACATCACAATAATCAAGGTAGCCACACCGAGCGCGATTCCCGTAAAAGCAAATCCGGTAATCACCGAAATAAAGCCTTCTTTACGTTTAGCATGAATATAACGCCTGGCCACCAAGCGTTCAAACTTTGAAAAAATCATTATCCAAACTCCTCATTCATACCAAATTTATAAAGCCCTCACACCACTTTGGCAACCACGCAATTCTAATGATGTGCATAAAAAAAAGCACCGATTTCGGTGCTTTTTTTTATAAGGAAAAGTCAAATTAGCAAGCCGGACGCTTAGACATCAAGCCTTCGGAAATTTGCAGATTTGTCATAATCATGCTATCCAAAGCCTTATGATTCAAAGCATCAACATTTTTACCGACTTCCAAAGTTCTGCAAGATACATAATCCGCCAACTTAATCAAATTGCCTTTGGTTTCTTTGGGCAAAGGATTATTTTCATCAGATGCCAAAGTTTTGATATAAACCCACAATTTCATATTATTATCCAGCGCACTGACCAAATCGGCAGTACTGTTATTTTCTCTTGCGTTAGACAAATCAACTGCACATTTCAACAAAGAGAAAGCCTCTTCTCTGGCCAAATTATTTTTAACGGCTTCGACCAAGCCTTCGGAAATCTGCATATTAATATTAACCAGACAATCGAAGTCTGTTTTAGTCATTTTCAAGCCCTTAGAAAGAATCATTCTTTCTACGAACTTAGAAAGTTTCATCAAATTAGCCTTAATATCTTCGGGAAGCAAATTCTTTGCATTTTTCAATGAAGTTTCTATTTCAACCCAAAGTTTCAAATTGCTGTCAAGAGCCTGGATTTTTTCATGCTGGTTATTGCTGGTAGAAGCTTTAGCCAACAACATCGCATGATTAAGCAAAACGACGGCTTCATTTTCAGCATTTTTCACTTGGTTATTCGTATTCATTTTTACTTCCTCAAAAGTTAATAGTTCATACAAAATATAATTTTACAACTTAGTTATTTAAACAATAATTAACAGACATCCACAACTTATATCCAAGGCCCACCTAAAATGGGGAGAATGGCAGGCCTTAGGACATAACAGAGAGAAACACCTCGTACTAAAGTTTTCTCTCCAAGTGCACCGAAACAAATGGGGAGAATTTCGATGCAAAAGGCTTATGCTATGATTAGAATGGAGACAAAATATCAATCAGCTGACGACCATATCTCGGTTCTTGCATATCAGAAACCGTACCCCGACCGCCGTAAGATACTCTGAGCTCGGCAATCTTACTCGATTCGATAGAATTATCAGACTTAATATCCGCACGTCTGATAATACCTCTGACGGTGAGTTGGCGCAGTTCATAGTTAACTCTGATTTCCTGAGTTCCCTCAATCACCAGATTGTCATTAGGTAAAACTTGGGTTACAACTGCGGCCATTGTCATACTGATATCTTCCGAACGATTGATTTTTCCTTCACCTTGAACATCATGATTGGACATTACGTTGAACAAATCCGTTACATCGACGCCATCAGGCAAATAATCTTTGGCATATTTTTCATATCCGGCCAAAGTATTGACATTAACCGTATCTTCGTTGTCATCACGATATTGTTCGGTTTTATTTTTCATAGATGCATTATCCGATGCGACAATATTAACCGTTATAATATCACCTACCTTGGCAGCTCTTTGGTCTTGGAAAAATCCGGATGATCCTTTTTTCCATAAAGAGTTAGCCCCGGCATATTGTTCTGGCTTTGCCGGCATCGGCATAGAAACGGCTTGATACCCCGGCGCTTCTACCGGATTTTGAATAGGTGCCAAATCCGGCTCTTTACCGATATTTGACAATCTCGACCAGGTATTGCACCCGCTCAAAGCCGTTGCCATCATCAGTACTGCGGCTAATTTAGAAAATTTGAGTTTCGAGTTATTCATCATCCAATCTCCCCTTTATTGGACATCTACTTTAACCGTATCGGCATCAACCACTTCACCGACAAGGATTTTTTTGCTTTTTGTGTTTTCGACTTCAATCTTATCGCCTTTGGCTCCGTCTTGACGTGCTTGCCCGCGGGCGGTAATTTGCATTTTTTTGGTTTGGTACACCACCGTAATCAAATCATTTTTATGAATAAGTATTTTCTCGCCAATATCACGGTCGGTAATAATTTTTCCGGCTTTAAGATATTTTTTTGCTTCTTTATTAACGAGTTTATCCAACTCCACCACAAACATCGGCTTAATTCTGTTCATCCGCACTTGAATTGTTTTGAGCATATCGGGTGTAATAATTTCGCCTTTATCAATATTTTTTGCCGGCACATAAATATCACCCAAGACATAGAACTTACCGCTAATTGTTGTTTGGGCAAAAGGCTGCCCATCGGCAAAAATTTCCACCTTGCAAGAGAATTTATTTTGCAGTTCATCAGTTTCTAATTGTTCTACCAAAATTTTAGCATGCTGAGCATTTTCGATTTGAAAGACAGTTTGCCCACCGAAAAATTCCAAATCAACAGCCTCCAGCCGTCCCTGCTCAACAAACTCTTTTTTAATTGCCGCTGATACCTCATCTTCGCTCACCATCAACAGATTTCCTGTTGCCTCTGCCGCCTGTATATTTCCGGCGGTTAAGATTAAGAACAACAAACTGCAAATCAATCTAATTTTCATAAATAGCCCTTTACAACACTTATCTTAATTGTGTAATTGTGCTTAACATCTGGTCTGAGGTTTGAATAATTTTAGAGTTCATCTCATAAGCACGTTGTGCCGAAACCAACTCGGTAATTTCCGAAACCGCATTTACATTAGATGTTTCAAGATATCCTTGCAGGATTGACCCAAACCCTTCGGCATCCGGATTATCAAGCACCGGTGCGCCTGACGCCTGAGTTTCCAAGAACAGGTTTTGTCCCATAGCTTCCAAACCGGCCTCATTAACAAATGTAGCCAACTCCAACTGTCCGACATTAACCTCATCGGTTTCACCGTCTTGTTTTACCCAAACTTCACCCGAATTATTCACATACACTTCTGTAGCATCCTCAGGGATGGTAATTTCCGGCTGAACGATATAACCATCATGTGTCACGATCACACCGTCGCCGTTTCTTTGGAAAGCACCGTCACGGGTATAAGCCGTACCTTTGCCTTCCGGAAGTTCTACTTGAAAATATCCTCTGCCTTGAATGGCCAAATCGAGAGAATTGTTTGTATTTGTCAAACCCGTACCGCCGGTAATACGATAAACTGCTGCGGTTCTGACGCCAAGACCGAGCTGAATACCGGACGGAACGATTGTTTCACCGGCCGAAGACGCCGCCCCCGGACGAACAATATTTTGATAGAGCAAATCATTAAATTCTGCTCTGCGTTTGGTATAAGCCGTGGTGTTCATATTGGCAATATTGTTGGAAATAACGTCAACATTGGTTTGTTGAGCCAGCATTCCCGTTGCACCGATAGCTAAAGATCTCATTTTCTCTCCCCTCTAAATTAAGCCAGCTGAGAATAAGCTGTAATAGTGTTAGACAAACGCTCATGTTCCTCATCAATCATACTTTGCACAATTTCGTATGAGCGTTGTAATTTAATCATTCTGGTCATTTCGCTGATTGAATCGACATTGGATTTTTCCAACGCGCCTTGAACAATCTGCACATCTGGTGCGCCGACAATCATGTCATTGCCGTCAGTATTGGCAAACAAGGTATCGCCTACTTTTTCCAATTTCTGATTATCGGCAAATTTTACCGCCTTGATACGACCAATCGGACCATTTTCGGTCAAAACATCACCGCTTTCGCTAATGGTAATATCTTTCTCTCCCGGAGCAAAAAAGAACGGTTCATCATTTTCCGACATAACGGCATAGCCATCACTCGTAACCAATTGCCCGTTAACATCCAAAGTAAAATTACCTTTTTTGGTATACATTTCACCTTGGGGTGTTTCTACGGCAAAGAAATTATCGCCCCGAACTGCCAAATCAAAAACATTTCCGGTTTCCACAATCGCCCCTTCGCTAAAGTCATGATATTGTCCGTAATCCATGGTAAAATAGACCGGAACTTTACAAAAACCTTGCGCTTGAGGCGTCTGTGTCAAATAAGATGTGAAAATTGCACCATCTTGCTTGTAACCTGTGGTGTTCATATTCGCCATATTATTGGAAACAATATCCATTTGTTTCCATAAGGCCATTTGGCGTGAAAGTGCAATATATTTGGTATTATCCATTAATTTATTCTCCCCAATAAAAATCGGATAATTTTCTTTGCTTATGAATAATGCAAATTGCGTGCCAAATTTTAAGAAACTTTTAACAGATTATTTTTTGTTTTGAAAATTCAGTGATTTAAACAAAAAAAAAGAGAGAGGGTGGAAGCTCCTCTCTCTCATCCTCCTTGCGGAGGTAGGTTATTTACGGAAATAATTAATAACCATAATGATGCTCTTCACATCATCATAAGTCATTTTTTTGTTTCTTGGAGAACCACCGATTCCGACGTGTCCGCCGAAACCTGTGCCTTCTTCCAGTCCATACAGCTCATTAAGCTTGGCATAGACCTTTTTCAGGCCGTTCTCACCGAAAATTTCCTCTGCCACCTCGGCACATGGAGTTCCGATTAAAATGTTACCCTCGTCATATAAGGCAACAACAACCGGGTTTTCCCATGCCGCTGCAGTGCGGACATTTCCGTCTTTTTTCTGATACCAAGTATCAAAGCCGAATACGGAAGCTCCACGAATCACAAGGATTCCACTTTCCTTGTGTCCGCGCTCTACCATATCGGCCTCAGCCTTGGCTATCAAACGCTCCTGCTCTTGCACGGCTGCGGCATAGAAAGGAGCTAACATTTCCTCTTCGGAAACCATCAGCTTCCGCCAGCCATACACTGCCAACTCGGCATTACCGCCAAAGCCGGAATAAAATGCGTGCCACAAGGACAGCATTTTACCAAACGGCAAAGCCATGCGGTCCAGCCCAACAGGGTCGGTATCAAGCAAGGCAATAGTCCCAGCCAGAGCCGTGAAATCACGACTCATGACTTCTGCCACTTTTCCTTTCAAGAACTTGCTGTTTTTGTTGAAAGGAGAAGGCAGGTAACCCGCCAATGCTGCGATTGCAAAGGTGCAATCCGCATCAATGTGGCTGATTACGAACCGCTGGTCTTTCCGTCTTGCTCCATAGCAATCGCGATAAGCACGAATTGCTACGGATTCAAGTTTTGACAAATCTTTACCGTCGAGGGTTTTTCCATGATGATCCATCAAAAGACCATCGACGATTGACACACCTCCGTAGGAGCATTCTACTGGGCAATAGCCCAGGTTCACATAATTTTGCGCCTCTGCAGCTGTCTTTGCAAAGGCAATTTCTAATGATTTCATATATTATAGGATTAAGTATTTGCATTTAGAATTGAGGCATGCAAACATACGGCCTCAGATATAAAAAAAGAAAAATATTATACCTAAGCCGTCTCCATATTTATATGAAACGTAAAGGCATAATAATAGAAATAGTCTTAATGAATAGACTTTAATAATACCATATCTCCGCCCTACTGTCTAGACAAAAAAACGCCCTATTTTTGGAAATAAAAAAGAATTTGAAAAACAAACTTAACCCGCCGTAAGTTTTTTACGACGTGTACAATTAGCCTCGCGAAAAAAAATTACAAGTAGAAAGCCGTTATACAAGCTTTTCCCAAAACCCGTTATATGAGATTGATAATAAGATTTAAGAGAGCTGCCACCGCAATAAAACAAAAAAACTTGGAGAACGAGCTTAATACGCCGTAAGTTTTTTACGACGTGTACAATTAGTTACACGAGTAAAAAATTTACAAGTAGAAAGCCGTTATACAAGCTTTTATTAAGAGTTGAAGTCAAGATTCCACGCACTATACCTTGCCGGATCATCAATCCAGTTGGCGCGTACTTTCACAAATAAAAACAGATGAACGCGCTCTTCGAGCTCTCGTTCAATCTCACGACGCGCCGATTGACCGATTTTCTTAATCATCTCACCGCCACGACCTAAAATAATGGTCTTTTGGTTGTCTTTTTTGACATAAATAGTCATCTCGGCACGTACCGAACCATCTTCACGACGCTCCCATAATTCGGGCTCAACAGTGAGCTCATAAGGAATTTCTTGCCGCAAATATAAAAAGAGCTTCTCACGCACAATTTCAGCCGCCAAAAGTTTCAGCGGCATATCAGACATCTGCTCTTCGGGATAATACCAAGGAGATTCCGGTAAGTTGTCAGCCAAATATTTGTAGAAGTCATCAATATTTTGTCCGGTAAGGGCGGAAATCATAAACGTTTCTTTGAAATTTCCGACCTCATTCAATGCGGCACTTAAAGCCAAGAGCTTGGTCTTGTCAATAATATCAACTTTGTTCAAAACCAAAATGGCTGAGATTTTGTTTTTGTTGAGCTGGTCAATAATGGCTCGGGTTTCATCATCAAACCCACGTTTGGCATCAACCACCAAAACGACAATATCGGCATCTTTCACTCCGCTCCAGGCCGAAGACACCATAGCCCTGTCCAAACGTCTTTTCGGGCGAAAGATACCCGGAGTATCAATAAAAATGATTTGCGTATTTTCATACACCCCGATGCCTCTGACCATGGTACGCGTGGTTTGCACTTTCGGCGAGACAATGGAGACTTTTGAACCGACAAAATTATTGGTAATAGTTGATTTTCCGGCATTCGGTGCACCGATTAAGGCTACAAAGCCGCATCTTAAAACCTGAGAATCATTTGTGGCCATGCGGATATCCCAAAAAATCAAGCATTTTAGCGGCGGCTTCCTGCTCTGCTAATTTTTTATTGCGTCCGGCACCGATTTGAGGAGCAACACCGGTTAAAGCGACCGACATATAAAAAGTCGGCTCATGCTCGCTTCCCTCACGACCGGTAAGTTCATAAATCGGAGTGCCCAAACCTTTGCTGTGAGCAACTTCTTGTAAAAGTGTTTTATTATCCTTAGGAGGGGCAACATTTTTATCAATCAGTTCTTTCCAGTGTTGGTTTACAAAATTGACAGCTTCTTCACAACCGGCATCCATAAAAATGGCACCGATAACAGCCTCACACACATCGCATAACACATTTTCATTATGTCTGATTTCCTCATCAGCCACAATCATAAATTTATCCAAATTTAGAGTAAGAGCAACCTCAGCGACTGTTTCTTTACAAACCAAACCCGTGTGGCGTTGCGACAAGCTCCCTTCCGGTTCATTAGGAAACATCCGATACAAGAGACTGGCAATAGAAACGCCCAAAACTCGGTCACCCAAAAATTCCAAACGTTCATAATTATCACACAAGCGCGCCGAATGACTGCTATGCGTCAAAGCCTGTTGCAAAAGATGTTGATTATGGAACTTATACCCCAAAATATTTTCTAAATCAGAAAGCATAACAAACTCTCAATTATCAAATAACTACACACTAACCTGTTTATTATGTATTTTATTTAATTTTATTAAACAAGCGTTCCCAACGGATCATTTTCGGCCAGGTCCAAGGTTTATACCAAGCACCGTCATCACTGTTTGAAAAGAACAAGAAACGAGCTTTACCGACCAAATTTTCAAACGGAACAAAGCCGACATTAACGCGACTGTCATCAGAACGATCGCGATTATCACCCATTACAAAGAAACTTCCCTCCGGCACGGTCAACTCGGGTAAATTATCTTCATTTTCAAAATCGGAAACTTCCAAAATTTTGTGTTTTTTACCTCCCGGCAAGGTTTCCATATATTGGTGATAGCGCTCGGCATTTCCTTGACTGTCACGAATAACAAAATCTTGCATTTCTGAACGTTCTACCAATTCACCGTTTACAAACAAGCGTCCGTCTTCCAACTTAATTTTATCTCCGGGCAAGCCGATAACCCGCTTAATATAGTCAGTTTTATTATCTTGCGGAAATTTAAACACCACGACATCGCCGCGCTTTGGCTCATCGGCCCAAATTCTACCCTCAAACAACGGAATACTGAAAGGCAAAGAATGTTTGGAATAACCATAAGTATATTTTGAAACAAACAAATAATCCCCGACATAAAGCGTAGGATACATAGACCCCGAAGGAATTTTAAACGGCTCAAACAGAAATGTTCTAATCAAGATAGCGATAACGATTGCATAAAACAACGTTTTCACCGTATCCATTAAACTTTCATCTTCTTCCATATCAATCTCTTTTAATGTCTAAAAAAAATAACTTTAAGCCATTATTTTTGAAAAAAGCATTGATTTGTGCATTTTTCAAAAACAATCAATTTGTTGCATAGTATCCGCATATTTTACGGATAGCAACAACAAAATCAAATTAATTCAATAATTACAAAAGCTTGCGCCCAAGGATAATCATCACTCATCGACACTTGAACATTATATTCTTTGCCTTTACTTAATTTTTGCAAATGTTTCAGCGCACCGCCGTAAATTTTGAGCTGAGGTTTTCCTGATTTTTGGTGCACGATTGCAATATCTTTCATAAAGACGCCTTCACGAAAACCTGTTCCCAAAGCTTTGGCAAAAGCCTCTTTTGCAGCAAAACGCTTAGCCAAAGTGCAGGCATATTCTTTATTTGAAATTGCCTGACGTTTTTTAATTTCAGGATATTCTACCGGCGCAAATGAACGCTTTAAAAATCTTTCACCGAAAATACTGATGGTTTCCTCAATACGGCTGATGTTAGCCAAATCACTTCCGACACCCAAAATCATAAAAATAACCCTTTTCTACCCATTTAATACCACACAAACATTTGGTATATAATATAAAAATTTCACCACCGCAACCCAGTTTAAAGAAAAAACTTAAATTGTGGATTGTCTGTTTTATTGGTTGGCTCTTGCCACATAAGAAACCACCTTGCTGGCTTTGAGTGCGGCAATTATATCGGTTAAATGTTTTAAGTCTTTAACATCAATATCGACCAATAATTCAAAATAACTGATTGTCCGATTCACAATATTCAAATTAGAGATATTGCCGTTATTTCTGGCAATCAAATTAGAAAGTTCAGCCAAAGACCCCGGCTCATTAGCAAGCATCACTTTAAGACGTCCGGTGTGCATTTCGTTTTCAGCTTCATCTCCCCAAGCAATATCGAGCCAACGCTCCGGCTCATCGGCATATTTTTCCAACGCCTTACAATCAATTGTATGAACAGCCACACCCTTACCTGTCGTCACAATACCGACGATTCTGTCTCCCGGCAAAGGATGACAACATCCCGCAAAATGCACTGCCATTCCGGGAATAAGCCCTTTAATTTTAAGCGGTTCGCTTTTCTTTTCTTTTTTAATAACTTTTTTAAGGCTCGGAACTTTAATTGACTTAACCACTTTTTCAAATTTCGACTGCTTATAAGCCGGATAGACTGCTTTTAAGACATCCCATCCTGTTACCAAGCCTTCGCCTACTTTTGCATAAACATCTTCGATTGATTCAGCTTCAAAATTCGGCAACACATTAACCAAGGATTTTTCGGAAAATTCCAAATTTTCTCCTTTGAATAAGCGTTCCAAAATTTCTTGTCCCAAAGTGATGAATTGGTCACGCTTATTTGCACGAACATAGCGCCTGATAGCAGCCTTTGCTTTACCCGTAACCACAAATCTTTCCCATTCGGTTGAAGGATGTTGTGCTTTTGAGGTTAGAATTTCAACTTGGTCTCCGTTTTGTAACACGGTACGCAGCGGTCTGATTTCGCCGTTAATTTTGGCACCTACGCAAGTGTCACCGACCGAAGAGTGAACGGCATAAGCAAAATCCACCGGCGTTGAATTAACCGGCAAACCGATTAAATCGCCCTTTGGCGTAAAGCAAAAGACCTGATCATTATACATTTCGAGCTTGGTATTTTCCAAAAACTCTTCAGGATTTGAGGCTTGCTCCAAAATCTCCAAAAGTTCTCTAATCCAGCGATAATGCTTACCTTCCGCCTTTTGGCCTTGTTTATAAGCCCAGTGAGCGGCCACACCTTTTTCGCCGATTTCATGCATTTCATGGGTACGAATTTGAATTTCGATACGGGTATTTTCAGGCCCTATTACACCGGTATGAATAGATTGATAACCATTAGGTTTCGGCGTTGAAATATAGTCCTTAAAACGTCTTGGCACCATATGATATTTGCTATGAACCACGCCCAAAGCCTGATAACAGGTTGCCACATCATCCACAATGATACGAAATGCCATAATATCTGAAAGTTGCTCAAATGAAGCATTTTTTTGCTGCATTTTGCGCCAAATGGAATAAGGTGTTTTTTCACGTCCGGAAACAACTGCCTTAATCCCGTTTTCTTCCATATCTTTTTCAAGCTGTTTAATAATTTTCGGAACAATATTGCTTCCCTGTTCGCGCAAAAAGTTCAAACGAGCCACGATTGAATCATGAGCATCTTTGTGGAGCTCGGCAAAGGCAATTTCTTCCAATTCGCTTTTAACTTCCTGCATACCGATGCGTTCTGCCAAAGGAGCATAAATATCCAAAGTTTCTTTGGCAATTCTTGCTCTTTTTTCGGGACTTTTTACAAAATGCAACGTCCGCATATTGTGAAGTCTGTCAGCTAATTTAATCAACAGAACACGAATATCCTCTGACATGGCGAGCAAGAGTTTACGGAAATTTTCTGCTTGTTTATTGTTAGCCGACTTTTGTTCAATCATGGCCAACTTGGTCAAACCATCCACCAACTGTGCCACTTGATCGCCAAAGAGAGAACGAATTTCCTCTACCGTTGTGTCCGTATCTTCCACCGTATCATGCAACAATCCGGCAATAATAGAAGCTGAATCCAGCTTAAATTTGGTCAAAATACCGGCAACTTCGACCGGGTGCGAATAATACGGGTCTCCTGATTCGCGAAGTTGCGCACCATGTTTTTTCATTGCAAATACATATGCACGGTTCAATGCATCTTCATCAGCATCGGGATCATAAGATTTTACTAAATCGACTAATTCATACTGTCTTAACATTTTTACCCATAAACAAGAAGTTATCCGTAGCAATTCAATTTATACTACACCATTTATGTTAAAACCTACAACACAAAAATTAATATTTGCTTTAAAAGCCCCTCATTTTCTGCCTTTAGCTCTTATTTGGGCACAAAAAAAACGGAGCCTTTGGAGCTCCGCTTTTGAGTTTTTTTTGGATTAATGATTATTCTTCATCATCCGAATTATCGCCTAAGTCATCACCCAGGTCAAAATTATCATCCATGCCGTCTTCATCGTCTAAAGACAAATCATCGCTGTTTGTATCAGCGGCATCCAAATCCAAAACATCATCATCTTCGCCATGGACTTGCATTCCGTCGGCAACTTCATTATCCAACAACACACCTGAAAATTGATCATCCAAATCAGCCAATTCTTTTTCAGCGGCCATAATTTCCATTTCTTCTTCTTCAGGTTCTTCCACTTCAACGTATTTTTGCAGTCCCATAACCAAAGATTTTTGCAATTCTTCAATGCTGACGGTTTCATCGGCAATTTCACGCAAGGCCACAACGGTATTTTTATCATTATCGCGAGCCACCGTAAGCGGAGCACCTGCGGCAATATCTTTTGCACGTTGAGCGGCAACCATTAACAATTCATAACGGTTAGGAATTTTATCTACGCAATCTTCTACAGTAACACGAGCCATTTTCTCTCATCCCATAAAATTAAACAGAGTTTTTTTAGCTTTATACATATTAAAAAGCACAAATGCAATAATAATTTTCAAAAAAAAGCAAATCTAATTAGCCACGGAGATAGGCTGCCCCAAAATACGATACTTTCCGGCCTCAAATTCTTTTTTCAGCAGTTTAGCATTTTTCCGCACTTCCAACACATCATTGAGCGGCGCCTTATACATTTCCACCACGGCTTGCATGGTTGCAAACTGCAAATTGGCCGTTTTATCCCCCAAGGTATCACGAACATACGCATCATAAGCTCCTCTTTGAAAAGCTTTAACCGAAGCCAAAGTAGAGCTATGCATTTTCCCCAAACGGTAAGCTTTTATGGTTTTATCACAGGTATATGCCCACCCTTCGGGAGAAAATCCTTCGCCGCCGATAGCCATTCTCAAATTATTTTCCAATCCGGCTATTTTTAACTTTTGCACCAAGCGCTGACAGGGATTAACAATATCTTTCAACCCGTTAACCGGCAGACCGGTTCCATGTTCTATTTCCCAAATATCAAACAAAGTTCCGACGCTATAAATTTTTCCCATGGTAAAAAGATTATCGCCTATTTTATAAACCTGAGGCAAAGTTCGGGCAAACGCCTTAACATCGGCACTTGTCAACGGACTGTTAATATCAGGATTTATTGTTCTTAAATCGCTTGCCCCTACTTTTACCTCGGGTTTTGCGCCGGGAACAAAATTTTCCTCCGGCACCAAAGTTCTGATTTTTTGATATAAAGCTTCATCATATTCCACTTTCGGCGATGCTTTTCTAACCACGGGTCTTTCCTGAGGCACACGATTTTCCGACCACATTTCCGGCATCAATAAATAATAGAGATAGGGCGATAAAAACTCCAAATCTTCAATATGCTGTAATTGCGGAGCAATCCGAGTCGGAAATTTATTTTTTGTTTCTTTTATCCCCGGCATATTAAGCACTTTTTCGGGCATATTCGGCACGGTATGCAAATAAGGCCCGATATATTGATAATACTCCTTGGGCATAAGAGCCAGCATAGTGAGTAAATCTTCTTCATGTTCATTACGAATACGTCTTTCCGTAGAACCGTAATCGGTAATGGTTGCCCGAAACACGGCATCAAATAAATTGCCTATATCCCAATGATAATCATAACGTCTTCTGTAGCGTCCTCCGTTGATGACGTATTTTTGCTCCAATTCGGCATAGCTCGGCAAATCAGCATTCATATCAACCTTAAAGTACTTAGCAAAATCTGCCGTACCGGCGCAAACATTCCGCCCTAAGGTAACAAGACAAGCCAACGAGCCGAACAAAAACCATATTTTAGTTTTGATTTTGAACACTGCTTAATCTAACCTTATACGAAAGCTTAGCCTCACCTTGAGCCGGAACTTTGATAATCCACCGTGCTTTTTCGGCTGTTTTTTCTACCATATCCGCACTTTGAGCAAGTATTTTCCACAAAGAATTAAAATTTTGCACAAAGGACACCGATTCGTTTTGCGTTGCGGCATTGTGAAAGACAACTTCTACCTCCGCATCAACGGTTGAATCATTAATTTTTTGAACATTTATAACTTTTCCGCTGACACTCAAATCAAAAGCCTTTCCAAGTCTGAGTTCGCTTTTTTCGCCAACGGCTAACTTTGCAAAATTTTGCTCTCCGATAAACTGCAAAACATCAGACTTTGTC
>CALXZH010000007.1 GCA_944393175.1 uncultured Alphaproteobacteria bacterium
AAATGTTAAAATAATGATAATAAAAAGATAGTCGGAGTTTAAGTATGACTTATCCTGAAAAATTCAAGGCGGCCAGGGAATCTCTTTTGCTTACGCAAGAAGAGTTGGCGACAGAATTGGGCGTAACACCTATAACGGTATGCCGTTGGGAAACTGGTAAAGTTGAACCTAGCATCAAAGCGAAAAAGGCTTTTCGTGAATTATGCGAACGCAAAGGGCTTAAATTTGAACAACATAATGGCTAAAACCAAAGAACAAATAGCTCGGAATATGCGGAGCAATAAGTCAAAAGATACGAAACCGGAATTGATATTGCGCAAGGAGCTTTGGCATCGAGGGCTGCGTTATCGGAAAAATGTCAAGACTTTGGAAGGAAAACCGGATATCGTATTTTTACGTGCACAAATCGCCGTTTTTGTTGACGGCAGAATGTGGCACGGGTACGATTGGGAACATCAAAAGACAGATTTTAAGAGCCATCAGGATTTTTGGATTCCCAAAATCGAGCGCAATATGGAACGGGATTACTTCGTCACGCAGGAACTAATTGAGCAAGGGTGGCTTGTTCTTCGCTTTTGGGATTTTGAAATAAAAAAAGACGTCAAAGCTTGTGCCAATAAAATTGAACAAGCATACAGGAACAGGTGTCTTTAAATTTACAAAAAATATTTTTATTGAAAATCTTTTTTTTTGAGGATTATAATGGCAAAAAGTTATGTAACTAAGGTAGAGAAAAGCATCAAGGAAGAATCCGATAAAATTCTTTTGGCAAGAAAAGCAATTTCCAAAAAAGCGGTTGATTTAGAAAATATGGAAATTGCACAGGAAGCCCTTTCAGCTGAAAATTGGAAAGAAAAAGCATTTTCTTTTCCGAATCGTAAAATTAGACTAGCCACAGCATTTAGCGGAATAGGAGCAATTGAGCACGCATTTCAAAGGCTAAAACTTAATTACGAGGTTGTTTTCGCTGGAGATATAGATGAGAATTGTAAAAAAAGTTATTTTTCTAACTATCCTATCAAAGAAGAAAATTGGTTTTCGGATATTAGAGCATTTGATGCCAAAAAATATATGGGACAGGTCGATTTTTTAGTCGGAGGTGCTCCGTGTCAAGCGTTCTCCATGGTTGGGAAACGACTTGGTTTTGAGGATGCCAGAGGCACATTGTTCTATGAGTTTGCTCGTTTAATCAAAGAAACTCAGCCGAAGGTATTTTTGTTTGAAAATGTTAAAGGGCTGCTAAATCATGATAATGGAAAAACATGGAATGTCATTTATAGCATCTTTAAGGAATTGGGATATGACGTACATTTTAGAGTATTAAACAGCAAAGATTATGGTATTCCACAAAATCGAGAAAGATTATATTGTTTAGGGTTTAAAACACAAACGAATTTTCTTTTTCCCGCACCAATTGAATTGGAATATCGCATGTATGATTTTCTTGAAGATTATGTTGATACAAAATATTTCTTAAGAGAAAAAGGCGTCAAATTTGTTACGAGCCATAAAAACAAGCAAAAATGCTACACTCAGGTTAACGGTGACATTGCCTTGTGTCAAAAAAGTAACCAACAATTCAATTGGCATGGAGATTTTGTTTATCATCCTCTATCGCAAGAAGATATGCTGGCGGAAGATTACGATGATTTTGTTTTTGATGTAAAGGATGTAGAAGAAAAATACTACCTGTCAGATAAAGTGGCAAAATATGTACTAGCCGGTGGCACAAAAACATTTAGAACCTCTACAAAGACAGATTTGGATGTGGCACGTCCTCTGTTGCATTCTATGCACAAAATGCACCGTGCAGGAGTAGATAATTATGTTACACATAAAGGACGTATTAGAAAATTAACACCTCGCGAGTGCCTTCGCCTTATGGGATTTAAAGATTCTTTTAAAATTGTTGTTTCCGATACGGCAATGTATCAAGAATCTGGAAATAGTATTGTGGTTGATGTTTTGATTGCGATACTCAAACAATTAGATATTACAAAATATGGAGTAGAAGAATGAAAGTTAATGGCGAAAATTTGAGCACGTTAGCAGTTTTCCCTTCTATGATGACCGTTCCAGACTGTTTTGTTGTGGGGAGCAATAAATTAGGACAAGGTCATGGAGAAGCTAAGTTTTATATTACGTCAAAAAAAGAGATGTATGATTTTTATGGCGTTCCAGGCTTTAGGGCAAAATGCTTTATGCTAAAAACTGATTTAATAGCTTACATGTTAGCTATTAAAAACGAATATTATCAACCGTCCCAAGAATACGCTAAAAAAGATATTTTTCCTCAATTGTGGGATAAGCGTATGGCCATGATTTCCAATCTTGAAGATGTAATATTTTTTTTCATTGAGGACCAAGACCAAATAGTTGGGCCTAGAGGTTATATTAACTCTGATGACAGAGGGTATCAAATTATAAGAGAGCTTGCATTACCTTTGGTAAGTTATATTTATGTAGAGAAGGTCGGAACAGAATCAGCTCCTTTATATTACTGGAAACTGTTTGTCGATTTTGAAGCGATTTGGGAACGGCAAAACGGCCCCTTGGTCTTTACATATGGTAAACAAAAAGACCTTAAAGAGCCGGAAAAGAAGATTACTAAGAAGCAAATTGAACAAGAACAAGAAATTCGTCGCGCACGAGACGGACAAGGTAAATATAGAGAACTTTTGTTGGAGCAGTGTCATTTCTGCCCGTTTACTATGATATCCGATGAGCGCTTATTGATTGCAAGTCATATCAAACCATGGGCCGCATCCGAACCGGAAGAGAAGACGGATCCGTATAACGGATATATGCTTTCTCCGTTATACGATAGGCTTTTTGACAGGGGGTTTATTACATTTACCCCTGATCGACATATAATTTTGTCCGAATTTATATCTTCTTTCACTTGGAAACAAATCAATTTGAAAAACAATGCATTTATTAAGGCCCTACCTATGGATGATAAAAGAATAAAATATTTGAGATTTCATCATCAATCAGTCTTTAAAGGCGTTTATTCTCTTGATGAAAATTAAAAAGGAGGTATATAAATGCCTATTGAGGTTTTAGACCTGTTTTGCGGTGTCGGAGGTCTTACTTGCGGCATGAGACAAGCAGGATTTAATGTTGTTGCAGGGTTTGATAACGATGAAACATGCGAATATACTTATTCTCATAACAATAACACAAAATTTCATTGTCGTAACATCAAAGAGGTAACTGTAGATGAAATAAACAATTGCTACAGTAAAGATGCTATAAAAATTTTGGTAGGATGTGCTCCGTGTCAACCTTTTTCGACAATGAGTT
>CALXZH010000008.1 GCA_944393175.1 uncultured Alphaproteobacteria bacterium
TATAGTTTTATACTTATATGCTCAAAAAGCTGCACCCTTAAGAAACAGCGCCGGAAAGTATTATAAAAATAATAGTTTATTTTAAAATTCCGTATTTTTTCACTAATAAACATAAAATTACAAAAAATATAGTTCAAATACCTACTTCTGTTCATGTTGCTATCGAAGATTAGGCGTTTATGTAATTAACAAAAATTCATATAACGCCCACCATAAGAATTCATATTATCATTTTAATTTTTTCACTTTATATTTAAAGTAATATTTCCTTAATTTAATAAATTAAAAGAGCTTGATAATCAAGCCCTTAAAGTATAATTTGTTTAAATTATAAAATATCCATAATAAGTTATAAATTTATAATTTAAATGTTTATGCTGTTTTTTACATACCGTCCCCTTACGGGGATTTTATTTTTTTAATAAAAATAGCCGTCAAAATACTAACCACACCAAAGGACGTTTCCGTCCCCTCGCGGGGATTTTATTTTTTTAATCCTGCCCCTTGGAGCCATTTATTTTCAATGGCTCCAGAGACAGTTTGCGGCTCAAATGAAAACCTGCTGTTAAGTACATTTAAAAGTACATTTTTACACGTCTAAAATCCTTTATTTTAGCTGTGCGGCTTAAAATTGTGGAGCTATATAATAGAATAAATTATTTTATCTTTGACATTAGTATATTTTTAAATATTTATATAGTCAATTTTTCTTCTATAATTTTATCATAAAAAAAATCTATCTTTTACATATCAAAAATTAATTGACAAAAAAAAATATATATGCTAAAATACTTTCTGTGTTTGAGGGGGTATAGCTCAGCTGGGAGAGCGCTTGAATGGCATTCAAGAGGTCAGCGGTTCGATCCCGCTTATCTCCACCACGAAAAGAGCAAAAAGCCGTAACCCATTGAAACACAGTGGGTTGCGGTTTTTTGCTTTTCTTTTTTTGCACTCTTGATTAGAAATTTGACACGCTTGATTTTTCAAAGGAAACGAAAGAATTAGGAGTGTTGAATTATGGCAAAAATCAAGATGAAAGTTAGCGTAATTGTGGCTGATACCTTCCATGACTTTCTTATGGCGAAGAAGTCAATGGGACTAAGTGAAAAAACCATTATCACCTATGGGCAACACTTTTCAGCAATCGCAAAACATCTGCAAATAGATAAACCCATTGACGAACTGAGCAAGGCAGATATTGAGAGCATGATTGCAAGTATGCGTGATGCGGGCCTTTCTGCAAACTCTATCAGAAGTTATACCCGAACCCTTAAATCGTTCTTCTCATGGTGCAACGAAGCAGGAATTACCCGGCTTAACCTTCCCCTCTATAAAGCAGAAGAAACGGTGAAAGAAACCTACACCGATGCAGAATTGAAAATCCTTCTGAAAAAGCCCGATGTTCGGAAATGCACTTTTGCAGAATATCGGAATTGGGTTACGGTCAATTTGCTGCTGAATAATGGGTGTAGAGCCGCCACTATCCGAAACATCAAAATCCGTGACCTTGATTTAGACAACCGTGTTATCTATTTACGGCACACCAAAAACAAAAAAGCCCAGGTCATTCCCCTCTGTGAAGCCCTCTGTGGCGTTTTGCGTGAATACCTGCGGGTTCGGGGCGGCGGGATGGATGATTACCTATTTCCCAACGAAAGCGGCCTACAACTGACGGAAAACGGCTTGCGGTGCAGTATCGCTAAATACAACAGAAAGCGTGGAGTGCAAAAGACAAGCATACACCTGTTCCGTCACACCTTTGCTAAGAAATACCTTGTTGATTGTGGGGGTAATGCCTTTACCCTTCAACGGCTCCTTGGTCATTCTACACTTGACATGACAAAACATTACTGTGCCATCTTTGATGCTGACATAACCAAAAACTTTGAATCCTTCTCGCCTTTGGTGCAACTAAAAGGTAAAGAACAAAAAAATAAAATGGGGTTTTGATAATTTAATAGGATAGCACCCCCCAGATTAGCCATTGGCTTTTCTGGGGGGATTTTTATTGCTCTGATATTTCAAGATTTTTCAAAGCATAATCAATACACATCTGTATTAACTCATTCCTTGTGCGCCCTGTTTGCTTTGCCACATCATCAAGTTCTTCTATCATATCATCCGGCAATCTGGCTGATACAACCGAAGTTTTACCAAAGGCGGGCTTGCGTGGACGAACTACAAACTTATTATCCATTTTCATCACCCTGTAATGATATTATCTTAAAAATTGTAGTTTTAATACACTACAATATGTTTACTTTTTGCGAACCATATGATACTATCAAGAGGAAGATGTGAGATTTGCATTTTCAAAATCATAGACATGAGAGGGATACAATATGGGAGATCGTTTTGTAAAGCGTTTTCAAGGTACAATGACAAAATTTGCAGAAGATGAGCTGAACAAATTTTTAGAGGCAAACCCGAACTATCGGATAGTATGTATGACTTATGCCCACCAAAGTTCTTTCTACTACGGAATCATTGCATACTTTGAGAAGATTAAGTAAGTCACAATAAATCAACAAAAACCGCTCTGTTTCAGAAATGAAGCAGGGCGGTTTTGCTATTTTGTCACCAATCTTGAAGTTGTGTACACTAGTTTTTGGTCAATAAACCCTTATAGAATCTAACTTCTTATCACAATCGCACCCTATAAACTGCACCCCAATAGGGAGACACATCATTTTCTTCGGTCATAAAAACTGCACTAAACACTGACAGGACAATAACTTCCACTATCACGACCTATCAAAAATCGAAACGAATAGGGAGCCAACCCAAAATTTTGTCACAAGCGTCGATTTGCTTTTACCCTTAAAACCCTTGTGTTCATTATGTTTCTTTGGCTCTAAGAATCCAATTTTTGATGATAATAGGGAACCCAATAGGGGAACAAGTTGCATTCTGCGGTGCTGAGCGGCCGCTGGTGCGGTGACCAACGGCCGTTGGGGACCGCAATTTGCAAACAAGTAAAAAGTCACACCTTTGCGGAACTCACAAAGTCAAATACACACAATGGTTTTGACCTGTTTTTGACCCTGTTTTTTGATGATTGTAAACGCTAATATAAAAGTGAGCCACTTGGCTGGTGGTCGCTCATGAATTATTGAGCCACCCAAAGAAATCCCCTATAATAGTCGCAGACTATATAGGGGGCGAATAAAGGTGGTTATCACAGTGGAAACTTACAAACAGATTCGCAAGATGCGACTGCAGGGCATGAGTCAGCGGCAGATTGCTGCATCCCTGCAGATCTCCCGCAATACCGTCAAGAAGTATTGGGA
>CALXZH010000009.1 GCA_944393175.1 uncultured Alphaproteobacteria bacterium
CTCCTGATTGCAAAACTTTAGGGTATTTGTATAGTGAAAAAGAATGTCAAGGGATGAGCTCGGTTAGATGTCCGTATGATGATAGTCGTTATTTTTGTATTCAAGGAAGTACGGATGCGTATGATAGTAATATCGGCGATATTTTATATGATGATTTTACAACCAGCCCCAATATTATCTCGACTAAAAAACCTATCGGTGTGGTGATTACTACCGGACGCGATGTGAATTATGCAATCGCTTTGCAGAATGCTTCAAGTACTTCTGGCGTTAATGTTTATATAAGAACATCTGGTAATTCAACTCTTACAGCCCCTAACTATACTACAAGCGGTACAATTATAGGAGATTGGGAAGTTCCAACAATCGATTTGTTGCAAATGGCTTATTATAATAAAGATAAAGTGAATGAAACCATTAATCGAGTGGGTGGCAGAGTTTTAACCGGAAGCTATATGGCAAATAATGGTAGTGTATCTATGTCTGACGGGTCAACCTCTACCACAGGAACGGTATTACGTACTGTAATAAAACTCAATCCTCCGGCGGGAAAGAGTTATGAATATACCTTGGAAAATTGTGCCGGAGCAGTGGACGGTGGTATTTATCACGGAAAGTTTGAACTTTGCAGAATGGAACCTAAAAAAGGAGAAATTTTGACGGGAGATAAAAAATTTGTGAACTATAAGTACTTTGATAGAGAAATTATCAAAAATATGGCAATAGGACTTGTTGAAAATGAGGAGCTACGAATTGCCTTGTCTCTTTATTTTGTGAAAAAAGATGGCAGTGTTGGAGAAGAAGAAATGCCTTGGTCTAGTAAAATTTGCAATATTCCAGGCCTTATTACATGTACTTCGTCAGACTATTGTCGTAAGGAGGATGGACGAACAAATACAGATGCTATTTTAGCTACCAACGGGGGATGTTCCGGTGTGACTTATGCTGCAAATGCTGCGAATGCTTATGAACCGGAAAATTGTAAAGCTGATTTTTGTAAAAAAGGAAAATGGTTCTTACCAGCTTTACCTAGTGTTACATCATATTTGGCAATAGATGGAAGTTATGGAAATTATATTGATATAGATGATGTTGAATCTTCTTATATGGGGAGCCTAGTAGCATGGTCTTCAACAGCGGCTAATGCTAATGAAGCTTGGGATTCTTCAGAAGGTTATGGTCTTGAGGGTTATCCTGCTCCTGCAAAGAAAACAGTATCTCACTATCGATATTTAAACGTCTCATCTGAGCGTACACGTTATTTAGGAGTGAAACCTGCAGTACATTTCTAATACTGTTTCAAAAACATAAAAGGCTGAAGAAAATTCAGCCTTTTATGTGTAGTTTTATATGACTTGTTCGCGGGTGGTGCTTAAGATGAGCTTTGGAAAATCCTCTTTTATCTTGCCTAAGTGCCATGCATTTCGTGCCAAAAAGACTAATTCCTTGTCGTGGTCTTCGGCTATGTTGGCTTGGTTGGTATCCAAGAATTTCTTTAACTCGTTTTTATCGGGACAGCTGACCCAACGCGCCGTATAATATGAGGTCGGTTCAAAAATAACCGGAATATTAAACTCGGTACGAATACGGTCGGCCATAACCTCAAATTGCAAAGCGCCGACAACGCCGACGATATATTCCGAGCCAATGATTGGCTTAAAAATGCTGGCGCCGCCTTCTTCGGCAATTTGTTGCAGAGCGGCTCCTAAATGTTTGGATTTTAACGGGTCTAGGGCACGGACACTCTTTAAGAGTTCGGGTGCAAAGGATGGAATACCCGTAAAGTGGATTTTTTCGCCTTCGGTTAGGCTATCGCCAATGCGTAATTGCCCATGGTTGGGGATACCGATAATGTCTCCGGCGTAAGCATCTTCGGCAAGCTCTCTTTCTTGGGCTAAAAACATTACGGGAGTTGGAATCTTTAAGCCTTTTCCGGTGCGAACTTGGGTTAGTGTCATCCCTCTTTTGAAGTGGCCGGAACAAATGCGCATAAATGCAATGCGGTCGCGATGTTTGGGATCCATATTGGCTTGAATTTTGAAAATAAAGCCGGTGACTTTGTTTTCGGTGGGCTGGATGGTTCTTTCAACAGCGGGTTGGGGACGAGGTGTGGGTGCCATTTGGTGCAAGCCTTCCAAAACTTCCTTTACGCCAAAGTTGTTAATGGCACTCCCGAAAAAGACCGGTGTCATGGCGCCTGCCAAGTACAATTCCAAATCAAAAGACGGGCAGAGTTCTCGAACCATGGTGACATCTTCACGCAGTTTGCTGACGGCATATTGCGGTAACAAGGCGTCAAGCTTTGGGTCGTCTAGGCCTTTGCAGGTTTCAATCGTGGCATTGATGGTGGATTTATCGCCGGTTTTGTTCATCAAAATCAGTTGGTCGTTAATCAAGTCATAACAGCCTAAAAAGTCTTTGCCCATGCCAATAGGCCAGCTCGCCGGTGTGCAATCCATGGCAAGTGTTTTTTCAATGTCATCCAGCAGTAAAAACGGGTCTAGGCCTTCGCGGTCTAACTTATTGATGAAGGTGATAATCGGGACATTACGCAGGCGGCAGACTTCAAACAATTTCTTGGTTTGAGATTCAATACCTTTGGCGGAATCTAATACCATGATGGCCGAATCTACCGCCGTTAAAACACGGTAAGTATCTTCGGAGAAGTCTTCGTGGCCCGGCGTATCCAGCAAGTTAAACGTAATGCCTTTATAGTCAAAAGTCATTACCGAAGAGGCAACCGAAATACCACGCTCTTGCTCAACTTTCATCCAGTCGGAGTGGGCACGACGGTTTTCTCCTCTGGCTTTGACGGCGCCGGCTTGTTGAATTGCACCACCAAAAAGCAACAGTTTTTCAGTCAGCGTGGTTTTACCGGCATCCGGGTGAGAAATTATCGCAAAAGTTTTGCGCGGATTAATCTTATTTTCAGGCATCTTCTTAACTCGTTCTTCTAAAATATTCAATTTAGCTGTTATTTATAATAAATAAATTGAAATTGCAAGTTTTATATCAAAAAAACCGGAGCTTTAACTCCGGTTTTAGTTTTTAGCCGTTAAACGGACTCGAAACATCTGGAATCAGAGGCTGCGGCTCTGTGCTTGGAAGCGGTGCCTGCGGTAATTCCGGAAGCTGAGGCGCCGTGTTAACCGGTGCCGTGGTCTGTGGCTCTAAACTTTCTGCCGGTATAATGTTTATTTTTTCTTTGGTGGTGGTTGTTGTTTCTTTAGCCGGAGTAATGCCAAGATTTCGTTCAATGGCGGCTTGCTCCTTTTGTTTTTCTTTGGTGGTGATTAAATCTAAATCATAAATCACCTCTAACTTGCGCAAGTTTTTGGCCGCAGAGAGCAAATCTTTGGCCGGAGCTTGGCGTTTGAGGCGTTGACGCGGAGAGGGGGGCAAAATTGCCTCAATTATCAAGTCTCGTTCGGCTGAAAATTCACGCGGTGTAATGGCTCTTTCTTCGGTGGCGGATTTGAGGGCGTTAATCCTTTCAATAATCATGTCAGGAGAAGGAACGGATTTATCGGCCGTAATCCCTGCCGGCGCATTGGTGAGCGGTAACAGACCGCCGATATTGGATTGGCGGGCAGCCAAGAATTCTTCTTTTGTTATCATGTCATTTTCAGCTAATTCTTTTAATATCAGAAAACGAGAGATGATATTTTGCTCTTGCGGGGTGAACAAAACTTCAACCGCTTTGACGTCGGCTTCGGTAACAGCTTTGTTATCGGCGGCATTTTTTTGCTCACGCACAAAAAGTGCTTCTTCCAAGGCAGAGCGGCCTTGGCGGGAGGCTGCTTCTTCACTGATGCTGAAACTTGTGGTGCCGTCGGCATTTTCTATTACCAATTTGCTTTGATTAATGGTGAGCAAACGCAGGCGTTTTTTTGCTACGTCAACCATCTTTTGGGGCTGCATATCGTCTGTGCCCAAAACGGTTTCATCATCGCCGGCGACCAAGATGATGTCTTCATAATATTGGCGGGCACGATTGAGGCGACCGGTTTTTTCAGCGGTTAAAGCTCCAACCATCAGGGCTTGCGTGTTTTTAGGATTTTGTCTTAAAGACATTTGGACATGCTCGTCGGCTTTATTAAAATCACCTTGTGAGTAAGCCAGTGTGGCTTTCGAGGCCTCTTTAGCTCCATTGTCTCCCAAGGTGAGAAGATTGTATGTTTCAGGCGAAGTATGACTCTCAATAAATGAGCATGAACTCAGTAATCCTGCGGCTAATGCCGTTGATACAACTATTTTGGATATAAACACAATTTTACTCCCTGATTTTTAACCGCATGTCTTTTTTTATGCTTCTGAAACGCATATTAGTAAATATCTGCAAATAATACAATAATTTTATTGAAGCTGTGAATTTTGCTTGATTTAAAAATTTTTTTATGTAGTATGCAAACAACTGTTAGTGTCTTGTTTTGCGGGCGTGGTGAAATTGGTAGACACGCCAGATTTAGGTTCTGGTGCCGAGAGGCATAAGAGTTCGAGTCTCTTCGTCCGCACCAAATCAAGCCACCATTCGTTTGTTAACCATAATAAAAGAGAATGTTATGAAAGCTACTGAGTTAAAGTCTGAAAAGTTGAAGAAAAATTACAGCGTCGTCATTCCGGCTGCTGATTTTGAAAAAAACATTGATTCACAAATTGCCAAAATTGCTAAGAATACCAAAATCCCTGGCTTCCGTCCGGGTAAAGCTCCGAAAGAAATGTTGAAGCAAAAATATCGTGCTTCAGTTTTGGGTGAGGTTTTGGATGATATGGTTCGCGATGCTACCGAAGAAGTTATTAAAGAAAATAAACTTAATCCGGTTATGGCTCCGAATATCAAAGTTACAAAATTTGAAGATGGTAAAGATGTTGAATTTGAACTCAGTATCGAATTGATGCCGGAAATTAAAATCGGTGATTTGTCTGCCATCAAATTGGAAAAATTAATGGCTGAAGTTCCGGCTGAAGAAGTTGAAAAAGCTTTGGATTATATTGCAAAATCTCGTCGCGAAACCGTTAAGGTTGAAGAAGACAGAGCCGCACAAAAAGGTGATACCGTTGTGATTGACTTTGTCGGCTCGATTGATGGTGTTGAATTTAAGGGCGGAAAGGGCAATAACTATCCGTTGGAACTCGGTTCTAATGCCTTTATTCCGGGTTTTGAAGACCAACTTATCGGTAAAAAAGCCGGTGATAAAGTTGATGTTAAAGTTACTTTCCCTGAAAATTATCATGCAAAAGATTTGGCCGGAAAAGACTCTGTTTTCGCAGTTGAAATTAAAGAATTGCGCGCTAATAAGCCGGTTGAAATCAACGATGAATTTGCTAAATCTTTGGGTGAAGAGAGCTTGGATAAACTGAAAGCCTCTATTGCCGAACGCATTAAGAGTGATTATGAAGCTGCTTCTAAAATGAAGTTAAAACGCCAACTCTTGGATAACCTTGACAGTGAATATAAGTTTGAAGTTCCTGCCGGTTTGGTTGATGCCGAATATAAGAGTATTGTTAACCAATATGAACAAGCTAAAAAATATAATCAACTTGACGAAAGTGAAAAATCTAAGTCTGAAGATGACTTGATGGCTGAGTACAAAGATATTGCCGTTCGTCGCGTTAAACTGGGCTTGTTGCTGTCGGAAATCGGTAAAGATGCCAAAATTAACATTACTCCGGATGATATTAATAAAGCTATTATGGCTGAAGCTAAAAAATATCCGGGACAAGAAAAAGCCGTATTCGATTATTATTTGAAGAATAAACAAGCAATCGAGGCTTTGAAAGCTCCAGTATTTGAAGAAAAAATCGTTGACTATGTTTTGAGCAAATCTAATGTCAGCGAAAAGACAGTCAGCATTGAAGAGCTCTATTCTTTTGATGAAGATAATAAAAAAGCAAAAAAATCTTCAGCTAAAAAGTCAGAAGAAAAAGCTAAATCAAGCAGCAAAAAGTCGGTTAAAGAATCGGCATAATTTTGCGAGTTTTGTTTTGATTATAAAAGGCGGTTTGGTAACAAGCCGCCTTTTTGCTTGTGAATAATTTGGTATGTGGTTGAGATTTTTGTTGGTTTTGGTACATTAGGTTGCAACAGTGTTATATTTGAAAACGATAGGTTTATGTATGATGTCTTTTATGAAATCCAATAAATTTTTATTTTTTGTTTTTTTATTATTGGGCTGTTTGGGCAGTTTGTTTTTGAAACGTGAGATTTTATGGGATTTTGCAAATTATCATTATTACAATCCTTGGGCTTTGCTTAACAATCGTTTATGGGTGGATGTCGGACTAGCCGGTTATCATGCTTTTTTTAATCCAATAGCTGATATTCCTCTGTACTATTTAATTGAGTATTTAAATGACTATCCCAATCTTATTTGTTTTATTCAAGGGTGGTCTTTTGGGGTGTTGCTCTTTATTTCTTATTTGTTTTTGAAGCAGTATTTTAATCTCAATACTTTGTTGGGTAAGTTGGAAGCCTTGGTGGCTTTATTGATGATTATGACCGGTTTGGCAGTTAGCACGCAGGTAGGCTCTGCCTCTAACGAAATTATGGTGTCTTGTTTGACTTTGCTCGGCTTTTACTTCTTGCAAAAAGAAATGTTTTTGATTGAACATCCAAGGAGAAAAATGTTTTTGCTCGCAGGTTTTTTAATGGGCGCGGCAATGGGACTTAAATTAACTTCTGCGGTTTATTGCCTGAGTATTGGTATTGTGATTATCGGTTATGCTTGTTTTGCAAAAGTTTCGTTTAAGAATGTTTTTTGGTTTGCGCTCGGCGGTGTGGGTGCTTTTTTGTTGTTTCACGGTTATTGGATGTGGCTTTTGTGGCAAAAATTCGATAATCCTTTCTTTCCTTTTGCCAATGAGTGGTTCAAATCGGAATGGATGCCTGCGGTTAATTTTAAAGATATGCGCTTTTTGCCCCAGACATGGTATGAATATGTGTTTTTCCCAGTCGTTTGGTCGTTAAGTAAATTCCATTTCTATGATGATATGATTGTTACAGATATTCGTTTGTTGCTGTGGTTTATTTTGGCACTTGGTTATGGTATTTGGCTGATTAAAAATAAAATTCGTAAAGTCAAAAGAGAATCTACTCCTTTGCATCGGGCTTGGGTATTTAGCGTTTGGTTCTTTTTGGTATCTTATGTTGTTTGGTTAAGCATGTTCGCTATTTTGCGTTATTGTATCATTATGGAAGTGTTAGGTGCAATCTTTATTGTTCAGGCATTTGTTTTTATCAAGCCCAAGACGCAAAAGTATGAAATTTTATATTTTTCCATGCTTAATATTTTGCTCTTTGCTTTACTTACCACTCCGTTGTTTAGTAATGATTGGGGAAAAAGAAAAAATACCGATGAAAGTTGGGATATATCTTCTTACGGAAAATTGCAAGGGGTCTATTCTCCTTTGAATAAATTTGCAAAATATGATGAGAAATTTATAACTATGGAAAATTTAAATGTTCCAGACGGAACGGTCGTCTTTTTCGGGGGATTACCTAATGCGTTTGTTCTGCCGCTTTTGAGTAAAATGGCCGATGTCAAAGCAATAGGTTATGTCGATAACAGTTATACCATGATGACGGATGACAGCTTAAACGGTTTCTTTAATCAAGGAAAATGGCTTCAGGCAAAGCAAGATATTATTAAAAAGTACGGTGAACCGGAGTTGTTTATTGTCTCAATGATGAATTATTTGGATATGACAAAAGTGATGCCTAAAAAATATGCAGATAAGGTGTTATGTGTGCCTTTGAAAAATAATGTTATTACCAGAGTGTTCGTTTGCGCAGAACCGCAGAAACTTGATAAATATAAACCACTTGAAAGAAAGAGAAAACAAAAATGAGTGATGAAATAGCCGTTATTATTCCTTGTTATAACGAAGAAGTTGCGATTGCCAGTGTTATTCGTAAATTTAAAATGGTGTTGCCTCAGGCGAAAATCTATGTCTATGACAATAATTCATCCGATAACACAATCGAAAAAGCTAAGGCTGAAGGGGCAATCGTGCGCTCGGAACATTTGCAAGGAAAAGGCAATGTGGTGCGAAGAATGTTTGCCGATATTGATGCCGATATTTATGTGATGAGTGATGGGGATGAAACTTATGACATTGCAAAGACTCCAAAGCTTATTCAAACCTTAAAAGATGAACAGTTAGATATGGTTATCGGTATGCGTAAAGAGGTCGATTTGGCAGCTTATCGCGTTGGTCATCGTTGGGGAAATTGGATGCTGACCAAGTTGGTACAATATTTCTTTAATTCGCCGTTGGAAGATATGTTGTCAGGGTTTAGAGTATTTTCAAAACGCTTTGTGAAAACTTTTCCGGCTCAGTCCAAAGGATTTGAAATTGAGACGGAGTTAACCGTGCATGCCTTATCTTCCAGAATCCCTATAAAAGAAGTGGAAACAGATTATTTTGCTCGTCCCGAAGGCTCGGTTAGTAAACTTTCTACTTTGAAAGACGGTATCAGAATTTTACTGATGATTGTTAATTTGATAAAAGATGAAAAAGCGTTATTCTTCTTTAGCTGGATCAGTATCTTCTTCTTTTTGGCATCTTTGTTGGTCGGTATTCCCGTTATTGAGGAATTTTTAAATACAGGATTGGTGCCAAGAATTCCAACTACTGTTTTAGCAACAGGTTTGGTGATTTGCTCAGTTGTCAGTCTTTTGGTCGGGTTTGTTTTGGACAGCGTTTCTAAAAGCAGAAAAGAAGTTCGACGCTTGGCTTATTTGAATTACAAAATTTAATTGAGAAATTGATGGAATACGAAGGAAAAGATAATCTTGATGCGATGTCTGAGGCTCATGTCTATAATGGCTATTTATTGAATAATTTGAAAAAATCAATTGATGAACCGCAGATGAAAATTTTGGATTTTGGCGCAGGAAAAGGTGAATTTGCAGATAAGGTCAAGTTTGCGTTTCCGGCTTGTAACATTATGGCCTTGGAGCCTGATGAAACTTTACTCCAATGTTCATCTCAAGTGGTGGCAAAAGTTTCCTTAGATGAAATTGATGATGATAGCCTTGATTTAATATATAGTTTCAATGTTTTGGAACATATTGAGAAAGATACAGAAATCTTGACACAACTCTATGATAAGCTGGTACAAGACGGAAAGTTGGTTTTGTATGTGCCGGCGTTTCCGTGCCTTTATTCGGAAATGGATAAAAAAGTCGGTCATTGGCGCAGGTATACAAAATCGGAATTGATTGCTAAAGTCCAACAAGCAGGTTTTAGAGTAGTGGCTTGTCGTTATATGGATGGAATCGGTTGGTTTGCTTCTTGGCTCTATAAATTTAATAAAAATTCGCAAGGAAATGTTAATCCTCGTTTGTTGAAAATTTATGATAAATGGGTGATGCCTTTAAGTATTTTATGGGATAAATTGACACTTGGATCGTTCTTGGGAAAAAATATTTGGCTTGAGGCTCAAAAATAAAGAGTTCGCCGTTTTTATTAATAATTTATTGATTATATTGATGTAACTTTGTATAAATTTGTAGTCTGTACTCTTATCGGATAAGGAAAAAACAATGACGGAGAGAAGTCCTTTTGAAATTTATAATAGTACGCTCGTGCCGATGGTGATTGAACAAACCTCTAAAGGTGAGCGTTCTTTTGATATTTATTCTCGTTTGCTCAAAGAAAGAATCATTTTTTTGACCGGTGAGGTGAATGATGAAGTTTCTTCTTTGGTGTGTGCTCAGCTCCTGTTCTTGGAAGCTGAAAATCCCAAAAAAGATATTTCTTTATACATTAATTCTCCGGGGGGCGTTATCACATCGGGTATGGCAATGTATGATACAATGAAATATATCAGTTGCGATGTGGCGACGATTTGTATCGGTCAGGCTTGCTCTATGGGGTCTTTCTTGCTTGCGGGCGGTACAAAAGGAAAACGTTATTCTTTGCCAAACTCGCAAATTATGATTCACCAACCTTCTGGCGGTGCTAAAGGGCAGGCTGCGGATATTGAAATTCAGGCTAAATTGATTTTGGATATGCGTAAACGCTTGAACCAAATCTATGCAGATAATACGGGACAAAAACTCTCGGTGATTGAAAAAGCCATGGACAGGGATAACTTTATGACCCCGCAAGAAGCTCTGAAGTTTGGTTTGATTGACCATATTGTAACCTCTCGTAATGATATGTAGGATAAAAACATGAGTGATGAAAAAGATAACGGCGAAATGCTCCATTGTTCCTTTTGCGGAAAAAGCCAAGCAGAAGTAAAAAAATTGGTTGCCGGAAGAGGCGTGTATATTTGCGATGAATGTATTGAGGTTTGTATCAATATCGTTGCCGATGAGCTGGAAGAAGAACGCAAAGCCGAAGCCGGTATTCCGCATGAAAAATTGCCGACACCGTCTAAAATTAAAGAATTTTTGGACCAATATGTTATCGGTCAAGATGAGGCTAAAAAAGTTTTGTCCGTGGCGGTTTATAACCACTACAAACGCTTAAACAATGCTGAGAAAAATAACAAAGATGTCGAGATTGCCAAGTCAAACGTTATTCTCATCGGCTCAACCGGTAGCGGTAAAACTTTGCTTGCTCAAACTTTGGCTAAGATTTTGGATGTACCGTTTGCAATTTCGGATGCAACAACTTTAACTGAGGCCGGATATGTCGGTGAAGACGTTGAAAATATCATTTTGAAACTGGTGCAAGCCGCTAATTATGATATTGAAAAAGCTCAGCGCGGTATTGTTTATATTGATGAAATTGATAAAATTACCCGCAAAACAGACGGTCCGTCAATTACGCGTGATGTATCGGGTGAAGGCGTGCAACAAGCTCTTTTGAAAATTATTGAAGGTACGGTTGCCAATGTTCCACCGCAAGGAGGACGTAAGCATCCGCAACAAGAATTTTTGCACGTTGATACCACCAATATTTTGTTTATTTGCGGCGGTGCTTTTGCAGGTCTTGAAAAAATCGTGGCACGCAGAGGCCATGAGTCATCTATTGGTTTTGGGGCAAAAGTTGCTAGTCCCGATGATAAAGGAATCGGTGAAATTTTGAAAGATGTTCAACCCGAAGATTTGCTTAAATATGGTTTGATTCCTGAATTTATCGGTCGTTTGCCTATTATTGCAACTTTGGATGATTTGAACGAAGATGCTTTGGTTAAAGTTTTGACTGAACCTAAGAATGCTCTCGTAAAACAATATGAAGCCTTGTTTGATATGGAAGGTGTTAAACTTACCATTACGGATGAAGCTTTGCGTGCAATTGCTAAAAAAGCTATTGAGCGTAAAACCGGAGCACGTGGTTTACGAGCTATTATGGAAGAAAATCTCTTGCAGATTATGTATGATATTCCCGATAAAAAAGACGTTGGAGAAATCATTATTAACGAGGCTGTTATTAATGATGGAAAAGAGCCTGAGTATGTGAAAAAAGAAGTTGAGGAAAGTAAATCAGCTTAATAAAAAATCCCCGAATTTCGGGGATTTTTTTATTGTATCAAGAAAACTACCGGCTAGGCCGGTAGTTCCGGAGAGCTTATAGCTTTACACATAAAAAACTCCTTTGCTACAGTAAGTTAGACGGTCTGACAAGAGTCTAACAAAAGCAAAGGAGTTTTTTTTATGAACACACATACAATAGCACACACAACATGGAATTGCAAATATCATGTTGTTTTCGCACCCAAATATCGTAGAAAGGCCTTTTACGGAGGTCGTCGCCTAGAAATAGGGCATATTTTAAGAGAATTATGCCGATGGAAAGGAATAGGCATAATAGAAGCAGAGGTCTGTAGTGACCATGTCCATATGTTA
>CALXZH010000010.1 GCA_944393175.1 uncultured Alphaproteobacteria bacterium
CGGATTTGAACCCTGGATAAAAAGGGTTCGACTACCAGCGAAAGGCGGGCGTGAGAACGCCGGTGAGCGGCAGTGAATGAGCTCCTGTGCAACTCTAGCGGAGCGACTAGTAATCCCTGTCTATCCGCCAGTTACAAGAAAGCCCTGCAGGAATGCGGGGTTTTGTTGTAAATGATGAGGATTGCCGGATTTGAACCCTGGATAAAAAGGGTTCGACTACCAGCGAAAGGCGGGCGTGAGAACGCCGGTGAACGGCAGCGAATGAGCGCCTGTGCAACTCTAGCGGAGCGACGAGTAATCCCTGTCTATCCGCCATTTAAAAGAAACCCCTGCAGAAATGCGGGGTTTTGTTGTATTACTCTTTTTAATCCCATTTCTTAAAGACAAAAAAATACCGCCAGCAAAATTAGGCCAAAGCCAACCAGATAATTCCATCGCAAGTCTTCTTTCAGATACAGAATCGAAAAAATGCAAAATATGGTGATGGTAATTGCTTCTTGCATTATCTTCAGCTGCGGGGCGCTAAAGTAATCATGCCCGATACGATTGGCCGGTACTTGAAATATATATTCAAAAAAAGCAATGCCCCAGCTTGCTAAAATGACTATCCAGAGTGATGTGGATTTAAATTTTAAATGTCCATACCATGCAAAAGTCATAAAAATATTAGATATTATCAGTAAAATTATCGGATAAAATTGTCTCATTTTTATAAGTGTCCAGAATTTATTTATATTGGCTTTATTTATTCATTTTGTTAGCTATTTGTCAAAAAAAATTAACACTATTTCAATAAAATTATTTGTATACTGATAATTAAGTTTTGAGGTTTTATTCAGAGGGCAAAGTCTATGAATTTTTTTGATAAAGATGTACTAAACAGAATGGGTGGAAGGCCAAATACAGGGCACTCCAGCGAAGAACTACTTAAACAGGTTTCTGCAAATAACAGACCTCAGGCTAGCACTTCTGCGCAAGCCCCTAAAGCAACTTCTCCTCAGTCTCCAACTCAAGCAGCAGGGCATCCGGCACAAGGTGCTCCGAGGCCTCAAGTGAGCCAAAATGCTCAGCCGCAAAGTACAGTTCAGGCGAATCCTACGCCAAATAACACAGCTGCTATGGAGGAAAACGCCCAAGCTCCAAAGCCTCAGGTTAACCAAGCTCCTTCTACCAAAAACTTGGCGGAAAATACACATCCTGCGGCCGCTCCCAAGATTAATCTTCAAGATGTTTTGGTTTCTAAGTACAGTTCCGGCCCGATTAACGACGTGGCTTTTTCCGATGTTTATGTTACTCCTGATAAAAAATGCTATATTTGGAGCGGAAGAACAAACTGTGGGTTAAAAATCGTTACTTTTGATGATTTTGATGATTTCTTTGATAAGCTCGAAAAAGCTTATGACGGCGAAAATCGAAGCTATTTGCTAAACTATAAGGGCAGAAATTATCGTGTGGAAAGAACTATTGCCTTGGAAGGTGTTAATTATTGCGCTCGAAAAATGCCAACCTCCGTGCCTAACCTTAAAGATTTAGGCTTGCCTTATCGTGTATACGAACATTTAATTTCTTTAGCCGGATGCAGCGGGTTAATCCTCTTGGCCGGTGCTACGGGCTCCGGTAAAAGTACAACAATTGCCGCCTTGTTAAAAGAATATTTGCAGAAAAAAGGCGGTTATGCTTTTACAATTGAAGACCCGATTGAATTGCCTTTGGATGGTGTTTACGTTACGCCTGAGGCCGAACTCGGTTTGTGTAAACAAACGACTCCTCCGGGCGGAAAATGGGAAGAGGGTATTAAATCTGCCTTGCGTTCTAAACCTCGTTATATTTATTTGGGTGAGATTCGTTCTCCTGATGTGGCAAGTGAAGCTCTTCGTGCTGCTACTTCAGGACACTTGGTGCTTTCTACAATTCACTCCAATAACGTTAGTGATGCCGTAAATGCCTTGGTAAAATATGCTGCATCAAGCGGTATTAGTGAAGAAATGGCTTATGAATTGGTTGCTAACGGATTTTTGGCTTGTATTCACCAAATTTTAGAGGGTGCTCCTAAAAGAATCAATGCAAGCTTCTTGTTTGCAAATCCTGATGTTAATGCTGCTTGCCAAGTGCGCGGTATGCTTAGAAGCGGTAAATTAAATATGGGAACTATTCTAGAGCAACAAAGAGTTAAAATTGAAAGAGGATTAAATCTGTTCTAAATCTGTCATGGCCTTTTGTTGTTGTAATACCAAATTGGGCAAAATTTATATTGCCGAAAGAGATAACCATATTGTCCGTTTGGCCTTTAGTTATAATGCTCTTTTTGACACGGAAGAACAAGTGAATACTCCTTTATTGGAAAATGCTTGTGCTCAAATAAATGAATATTTTGCAGGACAAAGAAAATCCTTTAATCTTCCGCTGGCCCCTCAGGGAACCGTATTTCAAAAACAAGTATGGCGTGCACTTTGTCTTATTCCTTATGGGCAAACGGTATCCTATAAATATATTGCGCAGCAAATCGGGAAACCTCGCGCCTACCGCGCAGTGGGTTTGGCTAATAACAAAAATCCTATTCCGATTTTAATTCCTTGCCACCGTGTTATCGGAAGCAACGGAAAACTTATAGGTTACGCCGGAGGGTTGGCTCTTAAAAACAAGTTGTTAAACATTGAGGCCCGCAACCTTTAGATTTACTTGCTTTTTACATTCTCTCTCTTCCACATTTTTTTCAATAAGAATTGAATCTTTTTTTCTAAAATGATACAATATATTGCAACAAAGGAGACGGCCCATGAAATACTATTATATCCCCCTTCTTCTGATGATTGCATCTATTACTCCCGCAAAAGCAGATAGAATTAATACTGACCTTAACGGACAGGTTGACTTAGTCAGAATGTCCGATAGTTTTATCAATAACATTAAAGATTGTATACCTATGATTGAAGAAAAAACTCAGGACGCAAGCGGTTTGAGTTATGATTTTAAGTATAAAATCATCGGTTGGGTCGGAGATAAATGCCGTTGTGAATTTATTTCAACATCACAAGTCGGACATTTTATTAATCGTTGCGATTTTGATAAAGATAATTTGGCCGCCTACCAACAAGCTATTCAAGATTTCAGAGAAGAAGAAAAAGTTTCTCTCAGCGAAGCAAAAAATCAACTCGTAACTACCGTAAAATCTTTAATATCAGATCCCGAAGTGTGCCAAATGAAAATCATAAATGTTGATTATACAAAAGACTTACGTGATAGGTTGATGAGTTGCACTCCTTATGAAAAAACACTCGTGTTCTCAAATATGGATAATATTATGCGTGTAGAGGGAAAAGACGGAGAACGTTGCCACTATACATATACAATTAAAAATAAACCCGTCGATTTACAAAAAATTTATCCTGACGGCGTACCTGAGGCGTTGAAGGACTTGCCGCAAGAAGGAAATGTTACTACTCTTGACTGTTTGTTTACACCGGCTGATGTGCAAAAATATACAGATGCTTTGGAAGCAAATATGATTAACTTTGAAGAAAACTTAGATTGGAACAGCGGAGATTCTGATATTACTAATCGGATGCTCCAGCCCTTTATAGATTCCGGAAGTTGCTCTTATGTGGATTTGAAAAAATTGCCACAATCTCCAACGAAAGAAGACTTCCTAAAATCTCTCAGCAACTAAATCATAAAGTCATTGACATTTGCATCCTTTTTGTTTATGGCTAATGTCACTTGTGGGGCTGTAGCTCAGTTGGGAGAGCGATTGGTTCGCAATCAATAGGTCGAGGGTTCGATCCCCTTCAGCTCCACCAGTCTTTTATCCTTTAGACTGTCTTTCCCAATCAAACTTCGCTTTATAAAATAAAGCTGCGTTTTCTTGGAAGGGGATAGCCTCTTAGGTATCTAAATTCGCCGCGGGCGTTCCTTCCTTGCTCATTAAGATTTTCTAAGAGCTTGCAGACAAAAATGACATTTAAGGTCATTTTTGCTTAGCGCTCCCTTCAGCTCCACCAGTCTTTACTTCTTTTAGCAAAAATTACCAATCAAACTTCGCTTTCAAAAAAGCAAAGTTTTGCGTCTTATATCTGTTTGATTTTTAGTTAAAAAAAATCCCTGAGAATCTTTGCTCTCAGGGATTAGTTTTTTAGAGCGGGCCTACTTTATTCTTTTGCTTCGGCCGGCTCTTCTTTTCCTTTTGCTAAATACTTTTTTACTTCAACGGCCAATTCAGCAGCTGTTTCTTTGATGTAGTCTCGTTTAAACCAAGCTACTACCGCACCGGCAACAACCAATGTTCCGCCGACAATTCCTAAAATCGTTGTCTTTTTCATAAACAAATTTTTTTAAGTTAAACATAAATTATAATGTCTGCAAGAGCAGATATTTTATGCAAAATAATAGTGAATTGGTCTGCATATGTAGCACAAATTTTAGGTTTGTAAATAGGTTAATAAAAAAATTTTTGGAAAAAAACATTCGGCTTCGCCTCCGCTCAGTCTCGAACTCTAACTCTTTTTTGTGTTGTGAGTTCTCACTGGCCTCGTGTGGCCATAAAAAAATCCCTCCACTTGGGAGGGATGTTTTATGGCGCACTCGGCGGGGTTGGCTTCGCCGTCCTTCGCGGTGCCTTCGGCATTCGGCTGACGCCTCCGCTCAGTCTCGAACTCTAACTCTTTTTTGTGTTGTGAGTTCTCACTGGCCTCGTGAGGCCATAAAAAAATCCCTCCACTTGGGAGGGATGTTTTATGGCGCACTCGGCGGGGTTCGAACTCACAACCTTCTGATCCGTAGTCAGATGCTCTATCCAATTGAGCTACGAGTGCATTAATGCTTAACGGAATTCTTAATAACCCGATTCAAATAATTTTGCAAGCAAAAAATTCATTTAATTTAAAAGAATTTTAATCTATTTCATTTATGCTACGCTTAATTCGGAGATATATTTATTCTTAGACATTATTTTCTCGCCTTTTTTTGAAAATTTACCTTTACAAATTGAGAGTTTAGTGTCAAAAACAAATATGTCATAACATGGGTTTCAAAAAGGTATTTTGACAGATGAAAAATTCAATTCGCGCATTGTCTTTCGTTTCCGCTTCTCTTTTATTACTTAACGGCTGTGCTTTTAGCTCAGATGCGTTATTCCCTTCTTTGCTCGGCAGCAGCGACCAAGAAGCATTTAATGCTGATAAAAATGCTCCTGCAAGCGAAGGTTTACCTATGCTCGGTTCTTCTAACTTTGAACCGGTTAAGGTTTCTGACGGCGGAGATACCGGCACTTTTGTCGGACAAAAGGTTATATCTTTCCGTAGTGAATTAACTCAACTGCAAGATTCTATTCGCGAAAACAATGCTGAACTGCAAAAAATTCGTGCTTCCGTTATCGCTAACGCTAGTCAATATCATAAAACTTTAGGGGCTATCGAAGCAAAGCTCCAAGTCGGCACCACTCCGGGCAACCCGCAAATGTATGCTATGCTGCAAAGTGCTCAAAATAATGTTCAACAAATGAACATTAATTCTAATGCTTTGCAACAATTGTCTGCTCGCGTTACTTCCGATGCTTCGGTCGTTAATAACCTTTCGGATTCAATCCAAGCAACTTTTGCAATTTCAGGCGCCGTTGATGAAGATCACCGTCAATTGAGAATCTTGCAAAATGAAACAAATCAAACCGCTATTTTAATCAATAGCTTGCTTAGTGAAGTTAACAGCGATGTTACCCGCCAAATTCAATATAACGAAACGGCTAACAGTAATATCGTTCAATTGGATTCAGCCATCAAACGCGGTAGCTATGGCGTAAACAATGTGCCTTTGACCGCTCCGATGCCTATCATGACTTCACGTGCTGCAAAACCCGTTGCCATGAATTATGGTTCAAATGCGGCGATTGCCGGAAAACCCCTCTTTGTTGCTAAATTCAATAAATCAGGCGTAAATTATCATGATGGATTGCAAAGAGCTGTAAAAGCTGCAAAAGCTAAAAAATCTAATGTTGTCTTTGAAGTTGTTGCCGTTACTCCGGTTAGCGGTAATGCTACAACAAGAAGTAATGCACAAAATAACGCCTCAACAATCTTCCAAGAAATTGTTGAAATGGGAGTTAGTCCCGAAAGAGTTATGCTCTCTTCTCGCTCCAGCACAGAGGCTAATTCTCCAGAAGTTCAAATTTTTGTAAGATAAGTTTAATGCTTTCAAAAAAGGCGCTGTTAAAGCGCCTTTTTTTATGTTCTTAAATGAGAGAAAAAAGTATTTGACAAGTGATAAGAGTTTTTCTATATTCTCTTTGTTTTACGAATTTATCCTCGTGGGGTTGTAGCTCAGTTGGGAGAGCGCTTGAATGGCATTCAAGAGGTCAGGGGTTCGATTCCCCTCAGCTCCACCATTTTTTTATCCTTTAGACTGTCTTTCCCAATCAAACTTCGCTTTATAGAATAAAGCTGCGTTTTCTTGGAGGTGAATACCTCTTAGGCATCTAAATTCGCTGCGGGCGTTCCTTCCTTGCTCATTAAGATTTTCTAAGAGCTTGCAGACAAAAATGACATTTAAGGTCATTTTTGCTTAGCGCTCCCCTCAGCTCCACCATTTTTTTATCCTTTAGACTGTCTTTCCCAATCAAACTTCGCTTTATAAAATAAAGCTGCGTTTTCTTGGAGGTGAATACCTCTTAGGTATCTAAATTCGCCGCGGGCGTTCCTGTTTTATTTCAATTTTTTATATTTTACTTTTTGGGATATGATTTGTTGCAATTCTTGCTTATCGGCCTCGCTCACAATATTATACAAAGGAATCGAGAAAGGCGTAAACTCTCCGTTATGCTTTTGCAAAAAATTATATTGATATTTAAGTCCCTTTTTCGGCACTAAGGCAATTATTTTTAACTTCTTAAAGCAACAACGAACTATTCTTTCTTCGGCATAGTCAATATCTTTCCATAACAGCGGTTGGCAATGGTCAATCGTGATACTCTTGTCATCTATCAAAGCCAATCTTTGCGGATAAATATATTTATAAGCCCACATGGCCCAAGAGAACACACACACGCCCCACAAGACTTGTGTTTGCCACCAAAAGAGCAAGCAAACACACTTTATGCTAACGTAAGACAGCATTATTAATAATGCCATGTTAAAGATAAACCAGGCATTGATTTTATCAAAATGATAATAAAATGATTTTGGCTCTTGCATGACTTTATCCTCCTGTTTCTTATAGTGTAACATTTAGAGTTACCTCTAAGTCAAGGAGATTTTGATATTTTTTTTAAGAATCACCTTTGAGACGGACGATACCTCTTTGTGAGCCTTTGCTCCAGGCCATTATCAGTTCTTGGGCCTGAGTAGCTAAATTTTGACTTTCTTGAATGATTTTAAAGCCATGATAGCGATAAAAATTAATAGCCGGTTCGTTTTGGGTGTAAACTTTTAAGTTTGCCGAGGTTTTATTGCGCAAAACATAGCGCAAGAGCTTAGAACCGATTTTTTGCGATTGGTCGGTGGGCCTTACAAACAAAGCGCCGATATACCCATTTCCAAACAAGCTGATAAAGCCTTTAATTTGGTGCTTATCTACGTAAAGATATGTTTGGGCTTGGGAAACCAACAAATCTTCAACCTGTGGCAAGTTTTCATCCCAATAATTTGCGGCAATAAACGGATGCGCCTGTTTGGTGGAAGACAGCCAAAGTTTGGAGACTTGAGAAATTTCAGATTTGAGCAAGCTGCGTATCATTTTTCTTTGCTTTAGATGTCCAAATCATCAACAAATTTGGCGTGTTCTATAATGAACTTGAATCTGGTTTCCGGATTTTTACCCATTAGGCGTTCTACCTGACGACGGGTTTCAAAGCATTCTTCCTTGCCCTCCTCCGTATTCGGGGTCGGAATAACCACGCGCAAGAGTGTTCTTTTGTTCTTATCCATGGTGGTTTCTTTGAGTTGTTGTGCGCTCATTTCACCCAAACCTTTGAAGCGGCTGATGTCTGGACGAATGTTGCCTTTGACCTCTTTTTTCAAAATACGGTCTTTGTCTTCATCATCAATCGCGTAGAAATTCTTATTTCCAACAACAATCTTATACAAAGGCGGGGTAGCAATATATAAATGTCCGTTTTCTATCAATTTCGGCATTTGTTGATAGAAAAACGTCATTAGCAGCGAGGCAATATGTGCACCGTCCACATCCGCATCGGTCATAATGATGATTTTCTCATAGCGGAGGTTTTCTTCCTTATAATTTTCCTTAATTCCGCAACCAAGGGCTTCTATCATATCTTTGATTTCTTGGTTTTGGGTGATTTTATCAAGCGAGGCGCTGGCAACGTTCAAAATCTTACCACGCAACGGCAAAATGGCTTGGGTGAATCTATCCCTACCCTGCTTGGCCGAACCACCCGCAGAATCGCCCTCAACAATGAAAATTTCGGTATTTTCGGCAGCTGCTTGCGAGCAATCAGCCAATTTGCCGGGAAGGCGCAATTTTTTGGTCGGGGTTTTGCGATTTTGGATTTTTTCTTCTTTTTTCTTTTTGCGGCTTTCGGCACGGTCAACCACATATTCAATCAAAGCCGTGGCATTTTCTTTGTCCGAACTCAGCCAGTGGTCAAACGTATCTTTAACGGCTTGTTCAACCAAACGGATGGCTTTGGTGGAGGTGAGCTTGTCTTTGGTTTGGCCTTGGAATTGCGGGTCGCGAATAAAGACAGAAAGCATAATGCAGGCATCACTCAACAAGTCTTCCGCCGTTACCGAGGCAACTTTTTTGATGTTGGCCATTTCGCCATATTCTTTAAGACTGCGAATAAGTGCCGCACGAAAACCTATTTCATGCGTGCCGCCTTCGGGCGTAATGACCGTGTTGCAATAAGAATAGCAAAAGCCGTTTTCATCTTCCGGCCAGGTTACGGCCCATTCAACACGGCCTTCATCATTGGCCAAATCGGCATCACCGGTAAACGGCATGCGGTTAATAGTGGTGCGGGCACCTAACTGATAATTCAAAAAGTCAAGCAAGCCGTTAGGATAATGCAATTCGGCTTCCAACGGTGTTTGGTCACCCTCACTCAAAACCTCAGGCGCGCATTTCCAGTTGATGAATATCCCCTTAAACAAAAAAGCCTTTGAACGCGCCATGCGATAGACGCGGTTCGGATTTAGCTGGGAATTAGAGCCAAAGATTTCGCCATCGGGCAAAAAAGTAACCGACGTACCGCGGCGATTGGGCGCATTGCCGACCAATTCCAACGGGGTTACGGGTTTGCCTTTGGCATAAGCTTGGCGATATAACTTTTTGTCGCGTGCAATTTCTACCACCAAAGAAGATGACAAGGCATTAACTACCGATAAACCGACACCGTGTAAGCCGCCGGAAACCTTATAAGCCCCACCGCCGAATTTTCCGCCGGAGTGAAGCATTGTCAAAATTACCTCAAGCGCTGACATATTCGGATATTTGGGGTGTGGGTCAACCGGAATGCCACGGCCGTTATCGGTAATGGTGACCGAATAGTCGGCGTTCATTTTGACTTCAATGCGCGTTGCATAGCCGGCAACAGCCTCATCCATAGAGTTGTCCAAAATCTCTGCTACCAAGTGGTGCAAAGCCGTAGCATCCGTGCCGCCGATATACATACCCGGACGAGCGCGAACGGCCTCAAGTCCTTCCAAAACCTGAATATCTTGTGCCGAATAAGTATCTTGTTTCGGCGCTGTGCTTTCAAATAAATCTGACATTTTTTCCCTTTTAGCTAAAATTTATGTTGTAAAATACGTCAAAACATTAAGTTTTTCAAGCCTTAAAAGCGAATCTATAACAGAAAAAGGCTTTAATATTCATTTGACAAGCAAGTTGAAAATATTTATTGTGCAAACATCTAACTATTATTTTATTAAGTATTAAGCTATTAGATTTTTATCATTAATAATAATTTATAATACCCTTAAAATATGAAAAAGCACCTTTCCAGAAGAAAAAGAAAGTTAAAAATCTTTCTTAAAAGAAAACGAGAATATTTGGCCTTGGGCAGTATATTTTTGTTGCTGGCAATATTTTCGGTTTTATTTGTTTGTTTTGTGGGACATTAATCTTCTTAAAAGAGCACTTTGATAAGTGCTCTTTTTTTTCGTTTTAAATATAAAAAAATGCTTGCAAATTAAATAAATAGGGAATAAAAGAACCTTGGAATTGTGATGATTCCAAAATGTTTTAACAATAATACACACGCAGACATGGCGGGGAATTGTTTGTTTTTCGCTCCGGTGTCTTGAGTTCAAGACCGATTAGTCTGCGGAGGTTTAACCGGAAAAAGGATATTTTAATATGACACTTCCTACATTTACTATGCGCCAAATGGTTGAAGCTGGCGTTCACTTTGGTCACCACGCACGTCGTTGGAACCCGAGCATGGCTCCTTATATCTATGGCAAAAAAGATAACATCCACATCATTAACCTGCAAAAAACTTACCCGATGCTGTATACTGCTTTGAACGCAGCTCGCGAAGTTGCTGCTAATGGCGGAAAAATCTTGTTTGTCGGCACAAAGAGACAAGCTCAAGATTTGATTAAAGAAAACGCTGAACGTTGTGGCCAGTACTATGTAAATCACCGTTGGCTCGGCGGTATGCTGACTAACTGGAAAACAGTTTACAAATCTATTTCTCGTTTGGTTAAACTCAACGAAATGTTTGAGAAAAATGCTTTCGAAGGCTACACCAAAAAAGAAATGCAGAATATCAAAAAAGAACAAGAAAAATTAAGTCTGGAATTGGGCGGTATTATGAATATGGGCGGCCAACCGGATATGTTGTTCGTTATTGATACTCCGAAAGAAGATTTGGCTATTAAAGAAGCTAAAAAGTTGGGTATTCCCGTTATCGGTATTTGCGATACTAACGCTAATCCGAACGAAGTTGAATTCCCGGTTCCGGGTAACGATGATGCTATTCGCGCTATTCAATTCTACTGCGAATTAGTATCTTCAGCTATTTTGGACGGTATGCAAGCCGAAATCGCAGCTCAAGGCGTTAAAGTTGATGAAGCTGTCGAAGGCATTGAAGCTAAACCGGCTAAAAAAAGATCTTCTAAAAAAGCTAAAGAAGAAGCCGAAGCCGTAGCTGAATAATAGTTTTATTCTACTGCTTTTAGCAAACTTAAGCGGCGATACCTTTAAGTCTTTTAGAGTTATCGCCGCAATGGTTTAAAATTTTTTCAAGTGAGGAAATAATTATGACAGATATTACCGCCGCTATGGTAAAAGAATTAAGAGAATCTACCGGTGCAGGCATGTTGGACTGCAAAAAAGCTTTGACCGAAACTAAAGGTGATATGGAACAAGCTGTTGACTGGTTGCGCAAAAAAGGTTTGGCCAGTGCTGCTAAAAAAGCCAGCCGTATTGCTGCCGAAGGTTTGGTTGCCGTTGCCGTTGACGGAAACAAAGGTGCAATCGTTGAAGTTAACTCCGAAACCGACTTCGTGGCTAAAAACGAAATGTTCCAAGAATATGTTGAAGATGCTGCTCAAGTCGCTTTGATGTATAACGGTGAAGTTTGCGATATGAAAACTTTCCAATGCCCGAAAGTTCACAAATCTTTTGAAGAACGCTTAACCGATATGATTGCAAAAATCGGCGAAAATATGAATTTGCGCCGCGCTAAAATGATTGAAGTTAATGATGGCGTTATTGCTTCATATGTTCATAATGCTGCTAAACCAAATGTTGGTAAAATCGGTGTTTTGGTTGCTCTCGAATCTAACGGAGACAAAGCTAAATTGGCTGAACTCGGCAAACATATTGCTATGCACATTGCCGCTTCTGCTCCGCAATTCTTAAATATTGCCAGCGTTGATCCGGCTGCCGTTGAACATGAAAAAGCTATTTTCTCAGAACAAGCTAAGGCTTCCGGCAAACCGGCTAACATCATTGAAAAAATGGTTGAAGGCCGTATTCGTAAATATTATGACGAAGTTGTTTTGGAAGAACAAGCTTATATTATGGATCCGGACAAAAAGGTTAAAGATGTTATTGCCGATGCCGCTAAAGAACTCGGTACCGACATCAAATTAAAAGAATATGTCTGCTTCCGTTTGGGCGAAGGTCTGCAAAAGAAAGAAGAAGACTTTGCCGCTGAAGTTGCTGCTCAATTAAAGAAATAATTGTTCTTTGAGCAAAAAAACCGTCCTTTGGGGCGGTTTTTTTATGCCCTTATATTTAATTTGACAAAAAGTAAAAACACTCTAAATTAAGTGCATAAAATTACAATTATCATAATTATTAATAATTAAAAATCTTTGCCTTATGGAAGAAAAAAAAGAAAACAAGGTTTTGGCGTATGTAAAAAAGTACGCCGTATCAATTTGTGCATGGACATTTCTGTTTGCTTTAATTATTTCTGTTGTTTGGCTGTTTGTTTTTGGCAACTATGAACAAGCGCTTAACCCAAACTTAGGGGTTGAAAATGCATGGTCCTCTCTTTGGGGTACAGGTCGTGTGATTGCGGCTCTAGCGATTGCAGGAGTGGTCTTGGTTTATGCTCTATGTGAATTTGATGTAGATTATATGTTACCCGGTTTTTTGGGAATGCTAATATTTTGGCTTGGGACTTCAACTTTGCTCCTTTGGGGGTGGTTCTGCGGAGTACCCTTTATCGTACCTATCGCTCTTGGCTCTATATTTTATGTAACCTATAGTTACAAAAAGCACGAAAGTAAACGTAGTTTTATCTGGGATATGGTGCGGTTTATGGTTGTGATGGTTGCGGTATGTATCGCAACGTATAGTGTATCCAAAAACAAAGTGGATGAATTTCACCAAGAAATTGCCCTTATCAAAATGGTTGTCAGAGAGCCGGTGATTGAGGTGGTGGATGCCAAAAGTGATTGCGTCCTCACAAAAGAACATGGGCTTGAGAAAATTATCAATGACGAAAGGCCTCAAAAAGGCGATAAGATTCACCGCCTATCTGTTGGAGAAGGTGAGGTTTATGTGATTATTTGCAATCACAAATAAGTCTTAAAAAAACAAAAAGAGTGTCTCGTATGAGGCACTCTTTTTTTAATCTCCGCTATAAATCTTCTGAAAACGCAACCATGCAGGTGCTAAAGGCGGCAATTCTTTCTCTTGGCGAATACGCTCCTCCTTTTGGAGACGTTGGCGCAATTCATCTTGGGCTTGGCTTCTGACACGGGCAGCAACTGCTGAAATCGGCTCAATCTTAGCATAAGCTTCAACATCGGTTAAATATTCCCGCAAAGAGCTTTCTTGACCTCTTGCTTTAATTTTCTCAAAAGTAGCTATCACTTCTTGGGTCAACTCTTCTTTGAGGCTCAAAAATGTTGATGTTATCATCTCAGGCGGAATATTTAATTTTAATCCAGACGCGAGCTCGTCTAAATACATTGCCCCACCGATTTGTGTCATATCCGCGACTTCGGGGTGTTCCAGAGCAAGCGAAAAATACATATTTTGGTGCAAGGCTTTATCTGCTCGGTGCACCGCGGCATAAATTCTCCTTTTTGCTTGAGAATAGCCGCAAACTACTCGATACAGCATAATTCTATAAAATAATGGTAAATATGGGGTTATTGTACGAGAAATGGTGTTCTTGTCAACTTATAAAAAAACCGCTTCGATTGCTCGAAGCGGCTTTTCTTAGATTTAAGAGTTGTTATTTAACTTCTTCAAAGTCAGCATCAACAACTTTTTCATCACCATTGCCCGACTGAGCTTGACCAGCGTCTGCTCCGGCACTAGCACCGGCTGCAGCACCTTCAGGAGCAGCTTGTTTGTACATAGCTTCACCCAATTTCAGTGAGGCTTGCATCAAGTTTTCAGTCTTGGCTTTGATGTCTGCCAAGTCATCAGCTTCCAAAGCCATCTTCAAGGCTTTGATTTCGTCTTCAATCTTGGTCTTGTCAGCAGCTGAAATCTTGTCACCATGCTCTTTTAAGGTCTTTTCGGTAGCATGAACAAGTCCTTCACCTTGGTTCTTGGCTTCAACCAACTCTTTCTTTTGCTTATCGGCTTGAGCGTTGGCTTCAGCATCTTTAACCATCTTTTCAATATCAGCGTCAGACAAACCACCGCTGGCTTGAATACGAATTGCTTGCTCTTTGTTGGTAGCCTTATCTTTGGCGGAAACGTTTACAATACCGTTCGCATCAATATCAAAGGTTACTTCAATTTGCGGCATACCACGCGGTGCAGGCGGAATTCCTACCAAGTCAAATTGACCAAGCAATTTGTTGTCGGCAGCCATTTCACGCTCACCTTGGAAGACACGAATCGTAACTGCGGTTTGGCCATCTTCGGCGGTTGAGAAGACCTGAGATTTACGGGTCGGAATCGTGGTGTTACGATCAATCAAACGTGTGAAGACGCCACCCAAAGTCTCAATACCCAAAGACAACGGGGTTACATCCAATAACAAGACGTCTTTAACATCACCCATCAAGACACCGCCTTGAATTGCAGCACCGACAGCAACAACTTCATCCGGGTTAACACCTTTGTGCGGTTCTTTACCGAAAATTTCTTTTACTTTTTCTTGGACTTTCGGCATACGAGTCATACCACCAACCAAAATAACTTCGCTGATTTCGTTAGCTTTTAAGCCAGCATCTGCTAAAGCCTTTTGGCAAGGAGCAACCGTACGGTCAATCAAATCTTCAACCAAAGATTCTAATTTAGCTCTGGTCAATTTGATGTTTAAGTGTTTCGGACCGGTTGCGTCAGCCGTAATAAACGGCAAGTTGATTTCGGTTTGAGTGGTTGAAGACAACTCAATCTTAGCTTTTTCGGCAGCTTCTTTCAAACGTTGCAAAGCCAGACGGTCATTCTTCAAGTCAATGCCGGTTTCTTTTTTGAACTCATCGGTCAAATAACTTACAATACGTTGGTCGAAGTCTTCACCACCCAAGAACGTATCACCGTTGGTGGATTTTACTTCAAATACGCCATCGCCGATTTCCAAAATAGAAATATCAAACGTACCACCACCCAAGTCATAAACGGCTATCGTACCGTTGGCTTTTTTATCCATACCATAAGCCAAAGCAGCGGCAGTCGGTTCATTAATGATACGCAAAACATCAAGTCCGGCAATTTTACCGGCGTCTTTTGTGGCTTGACGTTGAGAGTCATTAAAATATGCCGGTACGGTAATTACCGCTTTATCAATTTTTTCACCCAAATAGCTCTCGGCATATTCTTTAATCTTTTGCAAAACGATGGCTGAGATTTGTGACGGGGCATATTTTTGGCCTTTTACTTCAACCCAAGCATCGCCGTTGTCGCCTTCAATAATTTTGAAAGGAACAAGTTTTTTATCTTTTTCTACTTCCGGAGAGTTATAACGACGACCTATTAAACGTTTAATTGCAAATAAGGTGTTTTCCGGATTGGTAACGGCTTGACGTTTTGCAGGGAAACCTACCAAACGCTCCGTATCCGTAAAAGCAACCATTGACGGCGTTGTGCGTGCACCTTCAGAGTTTTCAAGAACTTTGGCTTCTCCACCTTCCATTACTGCAAAGCAGGAGTTGGTTGTACCTAAGTCAATACCTATTACTTTATTGCTCATTTTGTTTTCCTTTTCGTTTATAAAAAAACTCAAATTTAATCTTTCTATCAACTTATATAGGTAGCACTTTATGGTTAAGCAATACTTTCACAATTTTTTTTGAATTTTTTTTGATTTTTTATAAAAGATGTCGGATAGGATAAAAAAATAGCATTTTTATTGTATTGTTTGATGTTTTATGTTAATTTAAATATGTTGTAGTGGAGAGAAATGATGCGTTCTGATAAAATAAAGCAAAGGATTAATAGGTTAAAAAATAACGGAAAAACTTTAGCTTTGGCTACTTTGCTCAGCAGCCCGTTAACTGCAAATGCTGCACAAAATAACTCTACAAGTTCAGATTATACTCTTGAGGGAAAGACAGAAGTTGTAACGAAACATCTTAATCAAAAATACTCTCAAACCTCAACTTTGCAAAGCCGTGAAACTTTTAATCATCATGATAATTCTGAAAAAAACTATACTTCTGCCTTTCAGTCTTTATATGAATTAGGTGACGGATACTTTATGACATCTCTGCAAGTTATGAAGCAAGAAACAAAAAATAATCATCCATCTTTTTTTGAAGACAATAAAACTTTATATCTTACTACTCCGACAGGGGAAACCTATGATTGTTCATTTCTTCATCAGAATAAAAAATTTGATTTTTTACCCGTGGGTTTTGAAAAAAATTGCTTTGTCAAAGAAGATGGGCAGCCGGATATTGAGTTAGAAAATAAATTAGTTAATAAGGTAAAAAAGCTTGTCGGTGTTAACCAAATTACTCCCGAAGCTACCATGCAATATAATAATCTTATAAAAGACAAAAAGCTCGTGGATGCAAGAAAAAAAGGTATGCCTGAAGAGGTTGTGGCTAAAATTGACATTTATTTACAACAAAATCTTGAATTATTGAATAGCGGAAAAACCTATATTGCTTCAATTTCTTCTTTTAGAAATATGAATGCTCAAGCACAAAAATTATCCCAGATTAAAGGGAAAGAACGTTAATTTTCCGATATTTAGTAATTGCTGTTATGACCCGAAATTTCATAACCGGTATAGCCCTCAACAACAGAATTGGCATAGGCAAAATCGGTGGAATTGCAAGAGTGAATACGGTATAAGGTTTCGCCTTGCTCAACTTTATCGCCCACTTTTTTTAACAAATCCAATCCGGCACCGGCATATTGTCCGGCTCCTGCCCAAACACCGATTTTGTTAATTCTGGCATTATCAATTGATTCAACCACTCCACTGACATTAGACACAATGTCCCGTGTCAAGTGTCCGAGTTGGGGCTGTGGAGCCTTGCCTTGCGCGTGTATTATTTTGTTGATGACTTCTAAGGCTCTGCCCGAGGTTAATATCTCTTTGGCAACGTGGTAACCTTGTCCACCTCGAAGTTTGGGGTCAAACTCAAGCAAACGTCCGGCCAAAAAGAGCGATTTTTCTAGCAAATCTTGCGGAGCATCATCTTTGTTGCGCAAAACTTTCATTACATCTCTGGCTTCCAATACGGCTCCGACACCATTGCCTATCGGTTCGCTGCCGTCGGTAATGACAACGTCTATTTCCATTGAGAGCATATCACCGACATATTCTATAAGCTTTCTTAAGCGCATGGCCTCAGTCGTGCTTTTAATACGCGATTTCGGACCAACCGGAATATCTATTAACAAATGCGTTACGCCAGCGGCAAGTTTTATTGCCAAAATTGAGGCGGCTATGTGCTCTTGCTGAATTAGTCCTATTTGGCGTTCAACTGCCGATATTTGTTTGCTGGCTTTGGCTATATTTAAACTATCATAGCAAGCTATACCGGCTCTGTTTTCTTGTACTACTTTTTTAAAGGTCTTATCATCCAAATCCACATTGGCTAAAACCGAAAATGTATCGGCAACACCGGCACAAGACGTTAGTGAACGCGCAGCGGTCTTGGGCATTAACAGACCATAGGCTCCGACTATGGCCGTGATGATGATGTCGGTTTTGTTTCCAGGAACACCCCCTAAACAATGGTGATCAACAACTATTGCCTCATTATCCCAGTGAAAAATATTATCACCAACCAAAGCCTCGGTTAGTGATAAAACTTCAGGAGCGCTCATAAATGAACCGCTGGCAACTAAAAATGAGGCAATATCCATATTGGAATATCGTCTGGAGGTAATATCGTTTATGATTGAATTGTATTCTCCGGAGCTTAAGATATTACCCGATATTTTACGTTTGACCGATGCCAAGGACGGAGGCGGTGTTGAGAGTGAAAGCGATATATTCGCACCTTCGGGAAGATTAATCTGACTAAAAGCTTCGTTATTAAGGGCTATTTCATTGGGCTTAACCAGCTTTGCATCATCAACAATCTGCAAAAATGCATATATTGTTTTTACACCGCCATGTATCTCTACCTTAGTTAAGGATTTTATTTCATCTACACGATAAGCTACGCAATCTTTATGCAGATAGGCTAAGTTTTCGTTAAAAGAACTTATCGGTAAATGTTTTAAGCTCAGCATGGAACGCCTCTATGTTTAATCTGTGAATCTTGTTGGCAAAAATGATAATCTATTGTGGTTTAACTTTTGGTAAAATGCAAGATGAAAAAAACCGGAGGCAAAACCTCCGGCTTTTTATGCATTACTGTCCCCTAATATATACACGTTTAATTATGTTTTGGTCTAAACCCTTGACCGGCGTTGGAGCTTTCTTTTCTTCATAATGCGGTCCAAATTCTATCGGAAGAGCATCTGCCGAATCTTCAGGATTAACACCATCGATCACCGGTTCTCCAATTCCCTTATTATTCAGAATTGGCTTGCTTGGGGCCGGCGTTTGTCCCGGAGCCGGAGTTTGATTTACCGGCGGTTGCGGCGTTTGTCCCGGGGCCGGCGTCTGGTTTACCGGAGGTTTCGGCGTTTGTCCCGGAGCAGGCGTCTGGTTTACCGGCGGTTTTGGCGTTTGTCCCGGAGCAGACGTCTGGTTTACCGGCGGCATTGTTATCTTGGTCAGTGTTGTCCAGAAGTGACCGCGGGCGCCAACACGTTCATTTAATTTCATTAATTGTCCTTGATATTGTTCATCATAGGGAATGGCCGGAACAAATATTCCAGGTTCAAGCGGTTGTCCTTCTTCCCAGTGACCACTGTCTCCGCTTTCATTTATCATTACTCCATGCGGTTTACCGGTATCATAAGAGTATAATTCTTCGGGTTTGATACCGACATCTACCAAAGCATGGCCTTGCGGGCTGGAAGCAAACTGCAAATTATGCAACAAGCGACTATCGGTAGCATTCATAGGCTCTCCTGATAAAACCTTATCTAATAATTGTTGCGGATTTACGGAATAATCACCGTCTTTATAAGTAAAGGCCTCTCCTACGGTGCGCCCAGAACCATCATTAAGCGGGTGGTCGGGGTTAGCATATTCACGCGTGAAGGAAGCTAATTTTTTGAGCATTACTTCTTCGGAACCTTCGTCCCAACCCAGTTTGCTCATTCCTTCTTGAATGCTCTTCGTGGCGGCTGCGTGTTGTTCTTCACTGTACCAGGCGCGATTTTCATAGTTATCAGGATTATTGTAATCAGCTATGGTGTGGCCTTTGCCGACATATTCAAAGTGACGAGACGGCGTTTCATTAAACTTCTCTGCAGCTTTAACGTCTTCATCACTATAATCAAAGCTCTTATGAGGAGGTTCGTCTTGAATCCATCTTCTGCCTTCTTCTTGACCGCTAAATTGGCTATCTAACCAAGAACCAAAGCCTGTGGTTTTTAAAATCCCGCTGGTTATGGCTGCTGTGGCATAAGTTGTTACAGCAGTTGCCGAAGCTGCCGCCGCGGCTTTTCCAAAGGCGGACCAAAACTTGTTGCCTTCTTTAGATTTTTCCTTAAAAGTTTTAACGCCAGAACGCAATGCGTTAATACCCATTGCCGCAGCTCCCAGCATTGGCATACCCAAAGCCGTACCCGTGGCAGAAATTGCCGTAATGGCAATATCCATTCCGTGTTTCTTGAAAAAGTCTTTTGCTCCGAATTTTTTGCCTTTTTCTTTGGCTTCTTTTTTCATTTGTTTATAGCTTTTTGCTAAACGAATAGCCGCATAACCAACGCATACACCAGCCATTATTGAAGCACCCAACGGCTGAACATGAGTTAAGGCTATACCAAGCGCTGCCATCGGAACGGCACGTTTGCAGTTGCCTCTTATGGTTTGCAGAAGTGTTTTGGCTTTAACATATGCCGGACCAAATCTATCTATGCAAGATTTATCAAATTTTTGAACCTTACGATACATTTGACCAAGTACAGGCGCCGTATTGCCGATTTTGTGCGATAAGCGGTCAATATAGCCCATGGATTTATTGGTGTATTCCGCACTATAACCTATGATACCCGGAGCGCTGACTTGATATTTTTTTCCGTTTAACAAATCTGTTATGGAATTCATGGCTTGATTTGGATTTTGCGCCATAGCAAATTCGCTGCCCATAACCAAAGACCCGATGCATTGAACCGATTTTCGGCTCATTTCGTCTTTTACCATTTGTTCGGTAATGTCGCCTTTGATACCGGCCAGATTACGCGCCGCTTCTTCTCGTATGGTTTCATAAATCAGTTTTTGTTGCGCTTGTTGGTCTTTTACGGGCTGACCCTTGTCATCCATAAATTCCAGATTAGAAAGCGCTGTTTGAATCTCTTTATCAAGTGGCAATTTATGCGCAATCTTTGAAGCTTTTTGGTAGTTTGCTTCGACTCTTTCCTTGTCTGCGGAAGTTAATCCGCTCAGGCCATGCATTTCGTCATAAATGTTAATTTGGGATTCCAGATGTTGGCGAACAGCGGTGGTTTCGGCTGTCGGTTTGTTGTTAAAGAACTTCTTTTCGGCATAATCCAACATCATAGTTGCCCCTTCATAAACATCGGCAATGTTGGTTTGGTCGATAATTATGCCTTCAGGTTTTTCTTTATTTGTTCCTTTAGCCATTTCTTGGACGGTTTGCAGTATTTCTTCATTAACCATATTGAGCTGTGAGCTCAGGGCTTGTTTGGTGGCGGCATTTTGCGTTTGAGCCACAAGCTCTTCCAGCTTTCCGGCAATGCTCAGCAATTTTTTGGGCGGAAAATTCTCAAGAAGTTCTTTTTTGGCTTGATTGCTAACGGCTATAAACTTGGCATTTTCTTCAGGCGTAAAAGAATTAAGTGTTTGTTCAATCGTTTCACGGCGTTTTTTGGGCGGCATTTTGGCCAAATTGGCCGGTGCTTTATTCATTGCCTGCAAAACTCTAACATTTAATTCATCAATGGCTTGTTGCCATTCGTCACTATTGCGGCCTCGGTGCAATTCTTTAACTCTTTCGGTTTTCATATCTTTAAAGAATTTTTCTCTAAAAGCGCTTTTTTCTCCCGGCGACATTGCATCAAATTGTTTCTTTATCTCAGGATTTAATTCAAAATATGTTTTTAAGATTTCTTCATTTTGCGCCGAATTGTTTTTTTCTGCCATGGTTATTCTCCGAGAGTGTCATTACTGATATAAAAAAATATAGCATATTTTTTGTCTTTTAACAACACTTTTTGTCTAAAATATCAAAATATACTGAAAATATAGCAAAAAATAGTTTAATTTTTATTTACAAAGCTATTTGGGCTTGCTTTTTGCTAATTATGCCCCTAAATAAAGGTAAACTTTTGGAAAATTGAATTTTTAAACAGCTGTAAAAAAATGACTGAAAAAGACTATTACGAACTATTGGAGGTCAGCCGTGATGCCAGCGGTGATGAAATTAAAAAATCTTATCGGCGTTTGGCTATGAAGTATCACCCAGACCGCAATCCGGGGGATAAAGAGGCTGAGGCAAAATTTAAGGAAATTAATGAGGCTTATGATGTCCTCAAAGATGAGCAAAAACGTGCGGCTTATGACCGCTACGGACATCAGGCTTTTACTTCGGGTATGGGTGGTGGAAATCCGTTTGGCGGATTTGAGTTTAATTTTGGCAGCGGTGGCTTCTCAGATATTTTCTCTGACATTTTCTCAGATTTTATGGGTGGCGGACAACAACGCAACGCAAATTCTCGCTCTTATGCCAGAGACGGAGCCGACGTTCGTTATAATTTGGAGATTTCTTTGGAGGAGGCCTTTACCGGCGTTGAAAAAGAGATTTCTATCCCCTCTTCTCAGGTTTGTGAAGACTGCAACGGCTTTGGTACGGCTGATGGCAAGGAACCGCCGATTTGCACGATTTGCCACGGACACGGTAAGATTCAAATGCGTCAAGGCGGCTTTTTCATTGTTGAGCAAACTTGTCCGACCTGTAAAGGAACAGGCCGAATTATTAAAGACAAATGCAAGAAATGTTCCGGCGAAGGCGTTATTCATAAAGAAAAACTCCTCAAAATCAAAATTCCGGCCGGAGTTGAAACCGATACCCGTATGAGAGTTCCGGGCGAAGGCGAACCCGGATTAAGGGGCGGCAGAAACGGCGATTTATATGTCTTTATTACGGTTAAAAGCCATAAACTCTATGTTCGCGATGGCGCAAATCTTTACACCAAAGTGCCTATCTCGATGGCTTGTGCGGCCTTGGGCGGAAAAATTGAAATTCCGGGAATTGAAGGTGACAGTATCGAAATTGAAATTAAACCTGGAACTCAATCTGACCAACAAGTTAAAGTGGCTGACAAGGGTATGTCTATCTTGCGCTCAAAACGCAGAGGCGATTTGTTCGTGAAATTCCGCGTAGAAACTCCGGTTAATCTCTCGGCAAGGCAAAAAGAGTTACTCGAAGAATTTCGCTCAATCAGCAAAGATGAGAGTTGCCAGCCTGAGGCAAAGGGCTTTTTTGATAGAATAAAAGACTTGTTTGTGGCTTAAAAAAACAAAATAGGAAAATAATCCTTGATTTTTAGGCAAAAATGTTGTATATCTTAAATTGCCACTTAAGGATAAGTGTGTACAAAATCCGAAGATTTTTTCTTCGGATTTTTTTTATTTTAAATTTACAAACGAGGAGAAAAATATGCCTAATTTAATTCAATATATTGTGCAGGATGACCCTGAATTAGAAATGAGCCAAAATAACAAAAAGTCTTCCACTCCTTTGAGAGATAAGAATAAATCTAATCAATTCAGTTCTAAAAATTTGTTGGAAAATGATTTTTCTTATTTAGAAAAACGTGATTTATTTAATAATAAAGCAACTCTTCCTTTAAAAAGGTATAATCAATCATATAATATCGGAAAAGCTCTAGGAGATGCCTATAACATTTACAAAACAAATGGGTTTTATGCCATTGGTGAAAAATATGGAACTCCTTCGGTAAAAAAAGCTAGTAAATTGGCTAAAGAATTAGCCCCTGAACAAATTTCAGATACAGCCAAACATAGTGCTGTAAGCTGTGTTGGAGCTTCTGGAGGCATATTGTCTGCGATTGAAACACTAGGAGGAGGTGTTGCAAAAGAAATAAAAGATTTTTATGAAAAGACTACTAATCCTCTTTTAAGAAACCAATATGGAGGAATATTGGGAATAGTTAAAGATAGTGCAAAAGATTTAAAAAATGACGTTCAAGCAAGTTGGAAAGGATTCAAAACTGGGAATAGTCAAATCTGTAAAGAATATTTACCTCCATATTTAAAAAATAAAATTAAATAAATTTAATAGCCGGTTGACTTACCGGCTATTTTTATTATTATATCGTCAACGTAATTCAAATAAGCTAAATAAAATGTCCCTAAATGCTAAACAAAAATATTTATGTATCGGTTTGTTGTTGTCAACATTGCTTTTTCCGGTGCAACTTGTTTTCTTATTTTTGATTATTCCTCCGATTTATGTAGGCTTTATTGTGCCTTTTTTAATTTGGAAAATTGCTTTCAACGGACAGGTCAAAAATATTTCTAAGATTTCCTTATTGTGGAAAATTCCTCTTATATTATCTTTTAATATTTTAAATATGACTTTTGGGGAATTTTTAGCTTTAAATGTGTTTTATATTCTTCCATACAATCCTTTTATACTGCTTGTGATATTCGGAATTGTTATTATTTGTTTGCGCATTATTAGCTATGCATTGATTATTCTTATTTGGGATTTTAATGCTTTTCAAATTTCTTCAAAAATAAAAAAATTGCTTTTAACCTTCGTCTTGCTCCTGTGTTTATGCGGTAGCTCTTTCTTATATAACATATGGGTTTCTCCGGACGATGTCTCTTATGATAGTTATTTTATGTATTGTTTGCAAAATGGTACTTGCGAGAAAATTCCTGAACTTATTGACAATAGGACTTAAGATGTATTTTAATACTCTAAAGCTAAATTATCTGAAAGAATATCTATGACTAAAATTTCTAAAATCATAAATTCCGTTAATAATGATATTTGGGGGGAGAGTCCTCTTAGCTTTTATTTTTCTTTTAATGGATTTTTTAATCGTCTTCAGTTTTTTGGCGCGATAATGACGCTTAATTTTTTTCTGAAATATTTGTTAGCTTTAGATATTTTTTTAATCTCTCTTATCTCTTTGGCGATTGTTTTTTATGCTAAAATTGCTGTAATACAAAAAAGAAGCCGTGATTTAAATATGAAAGGAACATTCTTTATTTTAATATTTTCATTAGCTAACCCGATGAACATATATTTACAAACGATGAAAAGCTTTAACCTTCCGGTAAATTTTTATATCCAGAAAGGTTTTGGCGTAGTTCTTGTTTTGTATCTTTTAGTGTTTTTGTTTTTGCAATTTATGCCGGGGAAAAAGGAGAAAAATCCTGAATTAATCAGCCCTTTGCTCAAGCATCCAAATATTTACTTTGCGGTATGTGTGTTGGTTTCTGCCCTTGGGTTTGGGATTTTGAAAAATTTGTAATTAACAATTTTGAATCAGGCAATTTGTTTTTTTAATCAAATAAAAATTGATTTTAGCAAAATAATCTTTATACTTTGGTGTATGGCAAAGTGAGGGGGCTCATTTTGCTTAGCACTCGGTGCGGAGCTGTCGAAAGCTCTTATCATCTTCGGTGTTGGGATATAACATCGTTAATTAAAAGTCGAATTTCGGCTTTTAGTAATTATATCCCCGACTTAGGGTCGGGGAGCTTTTAGCGTATGTCCAAGGGTTTCCCTAAAGGCTAAAAGAGTCATTTAAGATGATATGATTTTCGAACTCTCCGACCACCTGCTCTGAGGTGGTCTTTTTTTATATAATATCCTTGGAGAAAAGAAATCATGCTCAAAAAAATATCTTTTATCTTTCTATTTTTGCTTTGCGGTTGCACTAATCTCTCCCGACAAGAAGAGCTTAATATTCGCTATTTGCAAAGCCAAGGCGTGACGATTGAAAAACCTGCCGGAAATTTCGTTCGTCCGGCAAACCCTGTTGCCGCCGGTGCGCTCAACATTCTACCTGGGGGCGGAAATTTCTATTTGGCTACCGGAAACGGGGCTGATAGCTCTCACTGGCTTTATGGTGGATTGAACCTTATTACCTGGCCGTTTTCCGTTCTTTGGGGTGTGCCTGAAGCGGCAATCGACGCTAACCGAATCAATCAAAGAGAAATGATTTATTACTACCAATTTGACCCTTTAGGTTCTCAAGAGCTCAAAAAAGAAGGCAAAAAGTTAATGCAATAAAAAACTCCCCTTTGTTTTTTGCAAAGGGGAGTTTTTGTTTTATAGGCAACCGTGCGTTTCTTTGGCGTATTTGACATAGCATTTATAATAATGCTCTAAGCCTTTGCTAACCTCATAGTTAACTGTGCCTTTCGGGAATTCACCATGCTTATTGGGCTTGCCTGCCGGAATGCCTGTCAATATCTCTATTCCGTCATCAACCGTGTCAATCGCCCAGATGTGGAATTTTCCTTCATCCACCGCCTGAAGAACGTCTTCTCTCAACATTAGGCTGCTGACATTGGTGCGTGGGATAATCACACCTTGGTCGCCGGTTAAGCCTCGGTGGTTGCAGACGTCAAAGAAACCTTCAATTTTTTCGTTGGCACCGCCGATTGGTTGAATCTCCCCAAACTGGTTGATTGAGCCCGTTACCGCAATGTTTTGTTTTATCGGAATATTGGAAATTGCCGACAACAAACAATAATATTCGGTTGAAGATGCACTATCGCCGTCAACCCCGCCGTATGACTGCTCAAAAACTATTGAGGCCGACAAAGACAATGGAGATTCTTTGGCAAAGCGGTTGGCAATTAACGATGACAGTATCAAAACGCCTTTATTGTGTATCGGGCCGCTCATTTCTACTTCGCGTTCGATATTGATAAACTCGCCTTTACCCAAACGAACCTGTGCCGTGATGCGTGAGGGTTTGCCAAAGGACATACTTGAGAAATTATAGACAACCAAGCCGTTAATTTGGCCGACTTTTTTGCCCTCAACATCTATCAATATCGTACCTTTGTCAATTTGTTCAAGCATAGCTTGTTTGATGCGGTCGCTTCGATAGATTTGCTCAAATATTGCTTGTTCAATATGGTTTTTGCCGATTTGGTTGGCCTTGGACTTGCGCGCCCAATAGTCCGCCTCTCGTAATAAGTCACCGATTGAGGCAATGTGCGCGGTTAATTTCTCCGAATCTTCCGCTAAGCGTGAAGAATATTCGATTACTCTCGCTACCGCTTGTTTGTTCAGAGAACGAATTTTTTTCTTCTTTGAGAGCGAACCAATCAACTTGGCATATTCAATCTCGTTGTCATAAGTTCTATCCATCAAGACACCAAAGTCCGCCTCGACTTTGAAATAGTCTCTAAAGTCAGGGTCGCGTTCGCTTAAGACTTCGTATAATTCCTCATCACCGGTCAAAATGACTTTGACATCTAAGGGAATCGGACACGGGTCAAGCGAAATTGTGGTGAAGCAGCTTTCATCGCTCGGGGTTTCTATTTTAACCGTCTTGGAAGAAAGAGCGCGTTTCAGCGAATCCCAAGAATAGGGTTGGAGTAACAACTTTCTTGCATCCATCAACAAGAAACCGCCGTTGGCGCGGTGTAATGCTCCGGCTTTAATCAAAGTAAAGTCTGTTACCAAGGCACCGTATTGTTGTATTCTCTCTACTCTGCCCACCAAATTGGCTTGGGTCGGGTGGTCAAGTAAGATTATCGGAGCTCCTGAATCTTTCTCGTTTTTGACGATGACGTTTACTTTTAATTTGGCAAACTTGTCGTCATCTGACTTATTCATGCGGCTCAATAATGCCGATAATGGGTCTTCATCTCCTGTGCCGGTTTGAGCTTGTTCTTGGGTCGGTAAAAATTCATCAATATTATCAACGATGTGTTTTTGAACGTTTTTCAAAAACTCTACCGCTCCCTTATGCGCTTTATATTTATGGCGGAGTTCATCAACCGGATTTTTTACCGCGGCTTTGATAAACTTCTCACGCAGTTGTTGAGATTCTTTGCGTTGCTTTTCTTCCCAGTTGGGCAGGTCTTGCGCCGTGTTCTCAATTTCGGCCTGCATATAGTTTAAGTCTTCAATTAGAGACTTTTTCTCTTCTTCGGGTAATTCATCAAACGCATCAGGGCTTAACACTTCGCCATTCTTAACCGGAGCAACCACCAAGCCTACCGGCATATGCAGCAAAGATACGCTCTTGCCTTTGGCTTTCTTTTGCAAAATGCGGACATATTCTTCCTTCTTTTGCTTGTATTTTTCTTTGATGATGTTTTCGGCGGCTTTGTATTCTTCACTATCTAATATTGCGCCAATGGAAGTGTTTAATTCCTCTATTAACTTATCAATGTCTTTAGCAAATTCCGTGGCCTCGCCTGCCGGAAAATTAATCGCCTTTGGACGATAGGGTTCTTCAAAATTGTATACATAAGCCCAATCATCCGGTGTCGGTCGGTTCTTGGCCTCTTTTTCCAATATTCTTTTTACCAAGCTGGTTTTGCCCGTGCCTTCAGGACCTAAGCAAAATAAGTTGTAGCCTTTGGATTTGATGTTGATGCCTAATTCAACCGCACTGATGGCTCGGTCTTGTCCTAAGGCCGAAAGTCTTTCTTCCAAGTCGGCCGTGCTGGTAAAACTAAACTTTTTGGGGTCGCATACCCGATAAAGGTCGTCTCTGCTTAATTTCGAGATTGTCATTTTGAAAAAATCCCTATACATATAATTTTAGAAATACTATTCTTAACATAAATCGAAAATAACTAATTTAGCGTAAAGATTTTGATGTCGTTTTTAGAATTTATCATAATTTTTTTGATTTTAGCGTCTTTGCTCTGGGTGGGGCTTTTTTGGCAGCGCTTGAAATATGACCATTTCTTAAAACTCGTGCAAAAGGCTATTTGGGAAAAAGCCAAATTCTCAAATTTAGATGTCTTTTTGGCAGAGCCCTTCCTCTATCGGGCAATTAAAATCCTTAGCAAAAATAAGCCTGCGCTTTATGATTTGTGTGCGGGAAAATACTCTAAAGCTGAAAAATTTTTAGTAAAAAAACACAAAAATTTGCTCGCTGTGGCACTTAAAGCCCATTTTAACCCAAAGTCGGCACTCTCAGGCTTAGAAAAATTCTTAAGCTCCTTTCCGCAAAGCACTGAGGCTAAGGCTTTGTTGGCAGCACTTTATATGATGCAAAATCAATTTGATAAAGCTTGGGAGATTTTAGAAAATATAAACTTGAAAAAATGCTCGCCTTTTACATGCGGAATTTATTATTACACGCAAACGCATTTGTGTCTGAAAGAAGGCGATTTGCTTGCTGCCTCGCAATCTTGCGTAAAGGCCGAAAAATATTTTATTAAAGCAAAAGCCTCTTTTTATCTTGCCAAGACATATTTATTGCTCGGAACGATTTATCGCGTATCCTTTGTTGAGGACGTGGCCGAATTGATGTTTCGAAGCGCAGGCAAAATTTTTGATGCTATTCATCTGCCGAAAGGAAAAGCCTTAGCCTTGGCAAATTTGGGAATGCAAAATACGGCCAGCGAACATTTTGATGTTGCGGAAGAATATTTTAGAGACGCCCAAACCATCCTTGAAAACGCACAGGCTGAAGAAGAAATGGCAGAAATTCTTAATCAAAGAGGATTACTGCATTTGTTAAGCAAAAATTTTAGTAAGGCTCAAAAGTTATTGTCGGAGGCGCAAAAAATATTTAAGGAATCGCCCAATAGTGCCGGAAAAGCTCTTAATGCAGAATTGTTCAGCTATCTTTGGGCGGCACAAAAAAATTTCAAAAAATCTTTCAATAAAGCAAAAGAAGCCGAAAAATTTTATCAGCAAGATAAAAATGCAGCAGCTCTTTTAAACAGCCTTTATTTGCAGGCCGAAGCCTTGTATGCCCAAAATTTGTTTGATAATGCCGAATCCGTCTTGCGTGAGATTTTGGCAAAAGCTAAAACTGAGGCATCGTGTTTTCATATTGCCAACGCCTACAGCCTTTTGGGTTTGATTTTTTTGCAAAAAGGCGACTTAAAACGCGCTAAAGGTTTGTTTCAACAATCCCTTGAGCAAGAGCAAAAAAATAATCGTTTATCCGGTCAGGTGTGCGATTATGCCAATATCGGTTTTTTGGAACTGAGAATCGGGCAGCTTGAACAAGCAAAAAAACATTTGCAAGCGGCTCAAACTTTAGCCCTTGAATTGGAAGATGAAGAAATGTCTGTTTTGCTTGAAAAAGAATTAAATAAGTTAAAAACTCAGCTCAATTAACAGCGGATGATAGCTGTTTTTCTCTTTGGGCAGAAAGCTAACATCTTTAACACCAAACTTTTTATAAGCTAAAATATTTAGGCTCGGAACCGCAAAGGGGTTAAACCATATTGCCCCATTGCTCATGATAATTCTGTTTTTTACTTCAAGTCCGGTCTTGTTTAAGAATTTTTGAAAAGTGTTTGACCATGCCGGAACACCAAAATTGCCGACAACTACAACCGGGTTATCCTGCATAACAATAAATTTGCTCAAGTTTTTATAAACGTTTTTTTCTTCCTGACGCGTAATACCGCTGAAGTCAATATTTACAAAAACTAAAGGCTGCGACCCGGCCAAAATTGACATGTATGAACCGCTGAACCTTTCCGATAAAATTAACTTTCCGGAACGAAGCGGTGTAAACTTACTAATGATAAAACTTTGTCCTTGCTCCTTGTCTTCATTATATAAGTGATATTGCGGGTAGGAATCTAAACCAAAATTTTGTGTTTGAGCCCGATTTAAGGCGATTATGTCCGCCTGCGCCTTATCGGCTTGCTGCATTAACTTTAGCCCCTCTTGAGTGCGGTTTTGATACAGAATCGTTAACTGGCCCTGACCATCAGTGTGACTGCTGTTAAACAAATTGGCGCTGGAGGCTATCAGCGTATAATTAACTATTATTAATAAAAAAGCAAAAAATGTTTGCCAGAAAAACTTGTTAAATAAGGCACAAGCAAAAACCAACAGTAAATAAATGTATATTTGAAACTGCCACTGGTTTATAAATGCGCTAAAACCCGTGCTGTTGTCCATAAGCGCTAAAATAGACGTGATGCTGATTACGCCTAATGACACGTTAAGCAGCATGTTTATTCGTTCGTGGTGTTTTTTTTGGCTGAGGTAACCCATTATTAATTTATTTCTGCTAAAGTTTCCCTATTGTTTATCGTTATATTAATCACTTATTTTTAATTTGTAAATGGTGCCTTCAAACTTATGCTCGAACAGATAATAACTATAACATCTTCCGACTATTTCAAACTTATTGTGCATGATTTTTACGAAGTATTGGACCTTTTTAAAAATTATTTGAATGAGGCTAATTCTCTCAGGCTGATTTCAATTGTGCTGATTGCGGCTGCTCTTAGCGTGTTTTTGCTGATGATTATTGTTTTGTATGTTAAATCTATTGCCGCTTTTCTGAAAAATGAAAACAAAACACAAAATAATGATACTTTTGAATACGAAGAATATGATGACAACGAGACAGAAGATGAGAATCTTACTCCCTTTGATGCCGATGAAGACACTCCGGAACTGGAAAAAGAATTAGCCCAAGAGTTAAACTTACCCCAAAATAATCAATCAACTTTTGAGTTCTTTGAAAACGAAAAAACCGAGCTTAAAGAAGAACCAAAAGAAAATATTGCCAAACAAAACAAGTCTAAAGAACAAGAAAATAAAAAAGTTAATCTGATTGATTTAGATTGGAAAAAAGGTAAAAAATTTGATGAAAGTGATGATAATACAAAACTTGACCCTTCTTTGCTTAAATACCAGCAAGCAAATAAATCTTTGGCTGATTTAATTGCGCTTATTATTGATATGATAGGACGCGGCGTTGATGAACTGAAAATTGCACAAACCATTATGTTTCGCAGCCAAGGACAAAACTCAGAAGACGATATTTTGCAAACCCTTACCGCCATCAAAGAATTTATCTCTCTTTGTGTGACGGGAAAATTCAAAAAGCTTAAACAAACACGAAATCTTCCCGATGAAGATGAAGCTCTTTTTCATTTGGCAATGGGGGATTCTTCTTTGGCCTTGACCCTAATCGAGGCCTTGATGGATGAAAATATTGAGTATGCATCAACTCTGCCCGCAGGAGATAAACGAGATAAGATTTTTGCTAATACGTCCGGTTATGCCATAACTTTCGGAACTTTGGCCGCCCTTTCAGACAAAGTCTTGGCTACGGGATCTTTTGAACTGGCAGTCGAACTTTCACCGCAAAATATTAATGCTTGGGGAAGATTGGCTGATATGTATCATCTCTTGGAAAATGAGAAAAAAGCCGTTTGGGCCTATAATAAGGTTTTGGATATGGCTGATGAAGAACTTTCACCGCAACTTGTCGCAAACGCCAGAAAAATTCTTTCACAATATTATTATGCTCAAGGAAACAGCTTGCAGGCCGCAAAATTTTATACTTTAAGCAAGCAATACTATGATTCTATCGGAATTAACCGCCGTTTGGATAAAAAAGAAATGGAAATTATTGAACTGATTGAATCAAAACAAAAAGGCGATTTAGAAAATATTATTGCTAAAATTCTGGCAAAAGGCGAGACAAACGTTTATACCGCTTAGCTATTTTTCTTTTTGCTGCTTTTTTGTTTCTAATTTATGCAATGACAGATTTTTGCGCGAAACTTGAAAATTAGGCTCTTGCTTTAGCTTTGAGAGTCTCTTTTCTAATTGTTTTTTCTTGGCGATTTTTACTTGTTTCGGCTCTTTGCGACCTGTTTTTTCCAAAAGAATCTTTGCGACCTGTTTTTCATCCGAGGCTCTTTCCAACTGTTGAAGATTTAGTCCCTCAACGGCTTTAATCCCCCCTACCTTTTTAATGTTGTTTATGCCTCTTAAAATTTGAATGTATTTTCCTTCCGAAAGCGGCGCTTTTTTGAGTTTCAGACCTTTTACCAAATCTTGTTTAATGGTATTTTCTATTAATTTTGCTTCCAGCCCAGCGCTTTGCATTACTCGATCCACCGTTTCGCTGGTTAGCCCCGAAGAACCATTTTCTTGCAATGTTTGTGCCGCCAGTGATAAGGCTTCCAGTTTGCCGGCATCTTGCTGCATCTTCATGTTATGTAATGTTTCATTTTGCCGGAGCTGCTTTTTTTCTTCTTCGTTAAGCGCGTTATACAATGAGTTGCTCTCGTCAAGAGACATGAAAGAGGAAGAGATTATAATTTCATCTTCTTCATCATCTTCTTCATCAAAAACATCTTTTATCTTTTTGCGGATTTTTTTGAGTCCGGCCGGTAAATCCGCCGACGTGACAGGATTGTGGGTTTGTGTCGGATTGCTTTTCTTGGCGTTATATTTTATCGCCTCTTGGGTATTTATATTTCGCGATAACTTTTCAATTGTGCCAAAGCCTGTTTTCTTCCATTCTATATTCGGATTAGAAGAATCTTCTGTCATTTATTGCTCCGTTTTTTATTGTTATTGCAACAAACATTTACAATTTGCCACAAAAATGCTTTTTTGTCAATCTCACTCTCTAACCGCCCGAATACTAGTTGGTTGATTCTTTTTTGCAGGTCACCATAATGGAGCCGTCAGACAAAAGTGAAGACAAAACCTCTACCACGGTATTATTGTTGCGTGTCAGACTAAAGGTTTTGGTTGTTGTACTCATAATGTGATTTATAATATCTTTTTTTAATTCAGGCCAATTTTCAACGTAGCTGAAGTAGCGTTGATGCGCCTCCCACAGCTCGGATATTGTCGGTTCTTTTTGCAAAAATATTTCCGGCAAATTCCATAGCTTGAGGTATGATTGATTATAAAATTTTAAACGCCCGTTTGAACCAAAAATCACAACACCGTCAAATAAATTATCTAGCAACTCCTGTTGAACAGACAGCAAAGAATTATAGGCACGGCGCGTGGCCAAACGATCCGAGACATCTTCAAAAGCAAAGACCAAACCGCCTAAAGGATAAGGCGCACGTACTCGGCGAATCGTGTTTCCGTTGGGAAGATGCAATAAATCTTCTTTAGGCTCTATTATTCGAGAAAAGTCTTTTTGTTCGTCCGACTTATAACTTCTGAAATCGGGAACTTCAGGCAACATTCTTTTTTCTCTTATTATATCCAAAAACGAACTATAGCTCGGATGAGTCTCCAGCCAAACATCTTCCAAACCCCAAAAAGATGCAAATGACTTATTGTAAAACGACAGCTTATAGGCATTGTCAAACACCGCAAATGCCGTACCTAATGCACCCAAAATTTCAAGATGCGCATTTTGATGAAGTTTAAAATTGCGTTTTAGTTCATCTAGTTCCGTTACATCAATCAAAGCTCCAGCCGTATAGATTTTATCAAGACTGTCATCGCCGTGAAACGGGGTTTCAATTGCCTCAAAGCTCCTGCGCTCACCATTTTTAACTAAATTTATTGTTTGTTTGCGCGGGCGGTTTGTGGCTTGTGCCTGCAAGGCCAAATTTGCAGAAACACTCTCATTGTTAACACTCATAATTTCCGTTTGGTTTTTAAGAATGTCCTCTTTGTTTTTTTCTTTCGTAAACTCCATGTATTGTTTGTTTATTTCCTGAAGATGTAAATTTTCATCGCGCAACCATATCGGAAATGAAAGATTGTCGATTAAGTCTTCTAAGCGGTGAATTTTATTGAAAGCTTGATTCTTTTCTTCTTCCAAATTAAGGATTTTATTGGTGTCTCGGCTTATGTCCCGAAACCAAATCATATCACAATAGACATTACCGTCCAACGCATTAATGCGACAACCTGCCAAATTTAAGTATTTATTGCTATTTTTGAGTAAAAACTCTTCTTCAAATGATATTCCTTCTTCTTTCAGAAATTTTACGTATTTTTGAATTTTGGCACTGTCTTCTTTGGAAAAATTTTTCAAAATGTCGCTAAAATTTGATTGCGTGCCGTTCGGCAAATTCAGTATTACGGCCAGACGACGCGAACAGTGCTCTTTTATTTCTTTGCGCGGGTCATTCACTTTTTCATCAGGGTAAATAAAGGCAAAATACCCATCTTTTGAGGCATAAAGCGTTTCAGCATATCGTTCTCGGTCACGGTTCAAAAAATAATTGCGCTGGTTTAATTTAAGTATCTTTATTTCTCTGGTGCCGATGTATGCCAACAAAATAATCAGACCCAAGCCAAGAGTATACCAAAGTTCCGGTGCGGCATAAAACATATTTATCAGCAAAGTTTCATTCATTTTGACTTAAATCCAGCATAAAATTATTGTATCTGTTGTGAATTTATAATATAAAACAAATTATTCAAACATTAAAAACTTATAAGTGAACAAAATATGTATACTCTTGCTTTTGATACCACCGCCGCCGGATGTTCGGTCGCTTTAATGAAAGATGAAACTCTGCTTGATAAGTATGTGGAGGAAATGGATTTCGGACAGGCCGAGGTGTTAATTCCGGCTATTCAAAGTTTATTGCAAAAACATAATCTTTTGGTAAAAGAATTAGATTTAATGGCGGTTTGTACGGGTCCCGGATCTTTTACGGGCGTGCGCTCCAGCATTTCGGCCGCAAGAGCATTTGCTTTTGCCTGCCCAAAAACAGTGGTGACAGGTGTGTCGGCTTTTGATGCATATGCTTATTCCCTATCTTGGAATCCAGAAGAAATTGCGCCGGTTAACGCCGTGATTATCGAAACCAAAAGAGAAGATTTTTACGTTCAACTTTTTGATGAACATCTTAATAAAATAACCGAACCAAATGCTCTAAACAGAGATGATATTATTGCCGAACTCAGAGGCAAAAAAGTTTCGTTTATCGGTGATGGGGTGGAGCGCTTTTTGGCGACGCCGACAGGCCTGAGTTTGCACGCAATTTTGATTGAGCCTCATTTGGATATTGAAGATTTGGCTTTGTGCGCCATCCGCAAATTTCAGAAAAAAGCAACCGATTATCCAAAACCGATTTATTTACGCGCCCCTGACGTTTGCATTAAGTAAGTTTATGAAAGTTTTGCCAACAGAAGACTGTAGGCATTCGTGAGTTGTTTGAATTTTTCTTCGGCTTCTTTATCACCGTGATTTGCATCAGGGTGATATTTTTTTGCTAATTTTTTATATTGACGTTTAAGACTCTCCAGACTGACTTCTGAAATCTTTAACTCCATTATCTCTAAACATTTTCGTTCTTCGGCGCTAAAATATTTTTCTTCTTGTGCTCCGCCGAAGGCCTCTCCATATTCTCCAAAAAAGCCAAAATCATCCTTAAAGTTATAGCCGTGTTTATACCGAACTTTAGAGCGGAAACTAAAGCGCATTCTTGATTTTTCGCTTTCTTCTTCATCCGGAATTTCTCCGGCATAATAATTCCATTTTGCATTATATTCTTGGACATGTTTTAAGCAAAACCAATAATATTCTTTTAGCGAGCGGTCTTTGGGCGCACGATATTCTCCCGCTTTATTACATCCGGGATGATCACATTTGCGCTCTTTGTCTTCCGTTTGCGGCGCAAAGTATTTTTTGCTTCTTTGTACTTTCCTCATTCGTTTATTTTTATTTGTTTTACTCTTTTTAATTGTATTTTAATTTTTTATGTTTTATATTAGCTCAGTGAAATTTTAATAGCAATATCTTAAAAAGCTATTTTTGATGAAACGGATGATATATGACAAAACTTCTTAATCGGGTTATCATTATTAACAAACGACGAACAAGTATGCGCTTGTGCCAAGAAGAATGGGGCGCCTTAGACAGTATTTGTAAATATGAAAAAATGAATCGAAACAAAATTTTTGAAGTACTGGAAAGTTTGCCTGATTATGGCTTGGGACTGACTTATTTAACAAGATTGTTTATGCTGATGTATTATCAAGATGTGGCTCGTGAAGCACTATATCAGCAAGGAAATTGCATTCCGCGCCGCGCCGTTAAAATCTTTGAAAAAATTGAGAATCTTCCTCACACTAAAGAAAATAGTAGAGCAAAAAAGCCGCTATCAGCAAAGGGCCCCAATAGTAAATAGACGTTTTTTTAGTTTGGGACGGTGTTTTTGACTTAAGGCGCGAAAAAATTTTATTTGACTTTTCTTCAATGCGCAGATGACCATCTTTGGCTTTCAAATCATGTAAATATGACTTATTTTTGTTTTCCCAATTTTCATCATGGGTTTTAAACTCGGCCAACAATGGTGTGGCGTAGTGTTTGGTTATATCTTTTATATCCACCGCAGGACAATATAATTTCAGCAAATCTATTGCCCTTTTGATGTTACATTCTTCGGCATTTTGCGGTTTTATTTCATTGATAACATTTTGAAAAGCATAGTATTGCTGTTGTTTGCTGATATTTCTGATAACCGAAAAGTCCAGCCAAGAAACCTCTTCTTTGGAATTGCACAAAACAGAATTCCAATCCAAAATTAAATAACATTTTCGATACAACATATAGAAAAATAGGCGTGATAAATTTTGCTGCTCTGCCAGTGAAAGTGTTTCTACTGCCTTTATTTCCTCGGGAAAAACAATAAACAATTTTTCTGAAGTCGTTTGCTGCCAATCAATTGATAATTTTAAATTGCCTTCGCATCCTGCCGCAAAATTTTGTATTTCTGAAAATTCTGCTCCATACAATCTCATGTCTGAGTTGAGCTCAAGCAGGTTAAGCAAATAGCTTTCGTCGAGCTTGGAATTGGTAGAGACTAGGTCGGGCACCAGCTTTTCACCCAGCAAAAAATCTTCTTGCGACATGGCTTGCTTGGCTACAATATCTCCTTTTAAGTTTCGCTCAAGACGGTGCGGCGGCTTTACGCCATAACTCAAGGCCAGCGTGGTGGCGCACAAAGCTCCCAAAGAATTGGGATGTGAATTTATGTAATTCTCTATTCTGCGCGCCGGTTTTAACGGTGATTTTTTTACGAAGAATCGCGCAATAATAAGGGCTCTGTGAAATGACGGAAGATGATACAGCAAAAACAACATATCCGCTTTTGCCATATTAATTGCTAACTTTTGTTTTTTTAAGAATTGTAAAAATCCATTTATCATTTATAATACCACTTAACTTAAGGTCTTTTTCTTAAACAAAAAGTCATCTCTGAGGTTAATATGCCCGAACTGCCGGAAGTCGAAACAATTAAAAATGCTCTCCAAAAAGCTATCGGTTATGCTAATATAGTCAATGTTTGCATAAACGACAATCGATTTCGGCAAATTATTCCTGACGATTTTGCTCAAAAAATATCCGGCTCCAAAATCACTAACTACCAAAGAATCGCCAAATATATTGTTATTTCACTTGATAACGGTTACAGCATTATCTGGCATTTGGGAATGAGCGGCAGAGTGAAAATTTGCGACACGATGCCTGAACTTGAAAAGCATGACCATGTGGTGTTTGAAACATCTAAGGGAATCGTTATTTATCATGATCCAAGGCGGTTCGGATTGCTCTCTTATTGTAAAACAGACGAACTTACTCAAAACAAGATTTTTAAGAATTCCGGACTTGACCCGTTTGATGAAAAGTTGACCCCCAAATTTCTACACGACAAGTTAAAAAACAAAAAAACAGCCATCAAAATTGCTTTGCTTGACCAAAGGATTATTAACGGAATCGGCAATATTTATGCCTCGGAGGCTTTGTTTGAGGCTAAGATTTTGCCGATGAGAGAATCCTTATCTTTGAGTTTGGCGGAATGCAAAAACTTGATTGCGGCAATTAGAGATATTTTGCAAAAGGCTATAGCTGCCGGCGGCTCAACACTCAGAGATTATAAAAAGCCCGATGGCAGCCTCGGCTATTTTCAAAATCAACATTGTGTGTATAATAAAACCGGAATGCCTTGCCCCGATTGTACCTGCGGTCTAAAAAACGGCGGTATACAAAAAATTGTTTTGGGCGGACGTTCCACCTTTTTCTGTCCCGAAAAACAAAAGTGAGATGTCATGAAAAACTATATTTACAAAATTATAATGATTTGTGTTTTAAGTATCTTGTTTATGTCAGGAAAAGTTTGGGCAACTACCTTTATTGACGGTTTGGAAGATGTCCCCTTAATGAACGGCGTTTCCCAAATTCAAAAAGACACCATTAGTTTCGGTAATGAGGAATCGCGTTTTGTTGAGGCTTATTTGACCAGTTCAAAAATCGGCTTTAAAGCAATTGAGAATTTTTATACCAAGACTCTTCCTCAACTCGGCTGGACTTTTCAGGGAAAAAACGGAAATACTTTGCTCTTTTATCGCGAAAATGAAATGCTCGAAATTGTTAAAGAATCCGCAAAACCTTTGGAAGTAAGAATTACGGTTAAAAATAAATTATAAGCAGAGGCAAAAAAATGGAATTAAATACTCTTACCAGCGAAATCAGAGAAAATGTAGGCATTATTACACTTAACCGCCCCAAAGCACTTAATGCTGTCAGTGAAGAAATGCTTAAAGAATTAACTTCACAAACTCAGGCTTTTGACGAAGATGAAAGAATAAACGCCATTATTATTCGCGGTTCAGATAAAGCTTTTGCCACGGGAATCGACGTCGGTGATTTGGTTGCAAAAATAAACACCAAAGATACGGAACTCTTGAAAATGCACCAATATATGAGCGTTTTTAGAATGACACGTAAGCCGGTTATTGCCGAAGTCGCCGGTTTTGCTTTGGGAATCGGCTGCGAAATTGCCTTAAGCTGCGATATTGTTTTGGCGGCAGATAATGCCAAATTCGGACAACCGGAACTCAGTTTGGCTATGATTCCTTGCTTTGGCGCAACGCAACTGCTTACAAAAGCTATCGGAAAAGCAAAAGCTATGGAAGTGATTTTAAGCGGACGTGCGCTTAATGCCGATGAGGCTGAAAAATGCGGACTCGTCAGCCGAATTGTTCCTTTAATGGATTTGGACGCAGAAGCCTACAAGGTTGCAAAAAGAATCGCCGACCAATCAGTCATGGCCGTCGGTGTGGCAAAGCAAGTCATTAAACAAGCTGCCGCAAACGCACCTTTGGATGCGGGACTCGTAGCCGAAGCTCAAAGCTGCAGAATGTGCCTTAACAGTGATGAATTTAAGACTGCTTTGAGCAATTTTATTGAAAAACACTCCTAAGAGCTTAAAAAAAGCCAAAAAATGGCATTTTTTGTAAAAATTTGTGTTGACTTAAACCCCGCATAGAGTTTATAAAGCATATCAGAATTTAATATTGTTTAACTTTTTAAGACAGGATTAATATTATGGCCAATCATAAATCGGCAAAAACCAGAATTAAAAGAAATAATAAAAGAGCTGTTATTAACGGTGCTCGCAGAAGTCGTGTTCGTACTTTCGTTAAGAAAGTGATTGCTGCTGTTTTGGAAAACAATAAAGAAGCCGCTAAAGCCGCTTTTGCTGTTGCAGAATCCGAATTGATGAGAGCTGCTCAAAGAGGTGTTATTGAAAAACATAATGCTTCTCGTACAGTTTCTCGCCTTTCTAAGAAAGTTAAGGCTCTTTAATCTCACTTTTTAGAAGTGTTTTTAAACACAAATCAATCTTTCCTTTGTTATGCATAAGGAAATTTTGGTTTGTGTTTTTTTGTGCCCTAATCCTACGAATCTCAACGACTCTGAAAGAATCTTATGTCAAGAAAATTAATTTTAATGTTCTTAAAATGTTCTGTTGTAATTATTTTTTTTGAAGTTTACTATCCAAATTACTTTAGAGAAGTACCTCGTAAATTTTAATTTTCGAATCTTTTCTAAAATCCTTTCTCTTAACTTTCTTAAGAGAGTTTATCAAAATGAATTGTTGTGCTATGGGGATAGCATCAGTGATGTTTTGAGGCTTTTTTTATAAAAATATATGAGAGAAGTATTATTTTAGATACAGTAACGAAAGTTAAAATTTCGATTTTGCGAAATGATGTTTGGGGTTTTGGGGAAAGCTGAGTTGTTTTGCAAAATCTATTAGTTTGAAACTTATTTTTTAGATGGGGAGATAAAATGGCTGACGAAGCTACTATAATAAACAATTCTGTTCAAGACCAATGGGGACAGATTTGCAGCCAATTAAAAAATGAAGTCGGTGAAACTGCTTTTGACAGTTGGTTAAAACCGCTTACTCCGGGTTCCTTTTCTGACGGCGTAATGAATATTTGTGTGCCGACGCGTTTTATGCGCAACTGGGTCATCACCCATTATTCCGACAGAATCCACAAAATTTGGGAAAAGAAAAACCCCGCCATTAAAAGTGTTAATTTTGTGGTTCAAGCTATGCAGGACGAAGCTAAAGGTCTTTATAATCCTTCCTGCCGCTCCTTATTGAAGAAAATTTCTTCAAGTCCTTCTCCTTCGAATATTTATCAAAGCGGTATTAATTCCGTTTTGGCTAACAATAATGATTTTCAGGTTAGCGGAGACAGCCAACAATCCTTATCCGTTCCTTTGAATCCTCAATATACTTTCGATAACTTTGTGGTCGGCAAAACAAACGAATTTGCTTATGCCGCTGCAAGAAAAGTTGCCGAATCCAGAAATGTTTCTTTTAACCCGTTGTTTTTATACTCCGGCGTTGGTTTGGGCAAAACACACTTAATGCACGCTATTGCTTGGCACATTAAACAACAAGACCCGACCAGAAACATTGTTTATTTGTCAGCTGAAAAGTTTATGTATAAGTTTGTTCGCGCTTTGCGTTACAAAGATACTACAGCTTTCAAAGAACAATTCCGTTCCGTTGACGTTTTGATGGTTGATGACGTTCAATTTATGGGCGGCAAAGACACCACTCAAGCAGAGTTCTTCTACACCTTTAATTCTTTGATTGAGGAAGGTCGCCAAATCATTATCTCTGCCGACAAATCTCCTTCAGATTTGGAAGGTATCGAGGCTCGCCTGAAATCTCGCCTCGGTTGCGGTTTGGTTGCCGATATTCATCCGACGGATTTTGATTTGAGAATGGGAATTCTTGAAAATAAGGCTCGCCAGTTGGGTGTTGAACTACCGCAAAAAGTGGCTGAATTTTTGGCTCAAAAAATTACTTCTAACATTCGCGAACTTGAAGGCGCTTTGCGCAGAGTTATCGCTCACTCTCAACTCTTGTCTGACAAAGAAATTACTTTGGATATGACACAAGATGTGTTGAAAGATATGCTGCGCTCTTTTGATAAACGCACAACTATTGATGAAATTCAAAAGAAAGTGGCCGAACACTTCAATATTTCGGTTAAAGAAATGCAATCTTCTCGCAGAGCTCGCACGGTTGCCCGTCCAAGACAAATTGCCATGTATTTGGCTAAGCAACTGACTTCTCGTTCTTTACCCGAAATCGGACGCAAGTTTGACAGAGACCATACAACCGTCATGCATGCCGTTCGCAAAGTTGAAGAGTTGATTTTGGAAGATGCTTCTTTGGCAGAAAACGTTGATGCTTTAAGACGTGCTTTGGAAGCATAAGTTATTCTCTCCTAAAAAAATAAAGGAAACCTCGTAAATCATTACGGGGTTTTCTTTTATCGAATCGCCATCAAAAAGCTGTTGATAAGCCGTGTTTTTTGTTATGATTTTGGTGCAATGTGCTAAAATCAGCCTAATAAAAAACTAATTTTTTGGTGATGAAAATGAAATTTACTATCGAACGCGCAAATTTGCTCAAATCTTTAAGCCACGTCCAAAGCATCGTGGAAAAAAGAAATACGATTCCCGTTCTGTCTAACGTGCGAATCGAAGCCTTAGAAGACGGCATCAGCTTTAAGGCGACCGATATGGATACCGAAATTACGGAAATTGTAGATGCAAAAACCTCTGAAGTCGGCGCAACAACCGCTCCGGCACATATGCTCTACGATATTGTCAGAAAATTATCGGACGGCTCAGATGTTGAACTCACCTTCCCTGATGAAAAAGGACAATTAACGATTGCTTCCGGAAAATCTAAGTTTTCTCTGTCTTGCATAGGAGTTGAAGATTTTCCGGTTATTTCGGGTGACAAGTTGCCGACAAACTTTGTGATGGCTAAAGAAGAATTAAAAGACGTTATTGACCGCACAAAATTTGCCGTTTCAACCGAAGAAACCAGATATTATTTGAACGGTGTTTATATGCATGCCAAAAACGAAGGCGAAGCTAAAGTTTTGCGCATTGTTGCAACCGACGGCCACCGTTTGGCTTGTGTTGAATCGCCTTTGCCGAGTGGTGCCGAAAATATGGTCGGCGTTATTATTCCGAGAAAAACAATCGGCGAAGTTCGCAAACTCTTAGATGACACAAGTGCCGATGAAATTTCGGTTGCTCTGTCTGAAAATAAAATTCGTTTCACGATGGAAGACATTACTTTAACATCAAAACTCATTGACGGAACTTATCCGGATTATGAACGCGTTATTCCGACCGATAACGATAAAGTTTTGGAATTGGGCGTTAAAGACTTGGCTGCTGCCGTTGACCGTGTTTCGGTTGTGGCTGAAAGAACTCGCGCCATTAAAATGCTGACGGCCAAGAATCATGTTACAATCACAACTTCAAGTCCTGACCTTGGCAGTGCTCAAGAAGAATTGGAAGCAAAATATGACAGCGAGCCCTTGGAAATCGGCTATAACTTCCGCTATTTGTTGGATATTTTGGCTGAGGTTAAGGGTGAGAGCGTTCGTATCAGTTTTGCAGACGGTTCTTCTCCTTCCGTTATTCATGATACCTCGGATTCAAGCGCAATTTATGTTTTGATGCCAATGAGAGTATAAGTTGGATAATACTGCCGAAATACTAAATTTTGCTCATCAGATAAAGTCAGGTGTTACACGCCTGACTTTAACTGATTTCAGAAACTATGCACATTTGCGGATTAATGCCGATTTGGCACCGATTGTTATTACCGGTGACAATGGTGTCGGCAAAACAAATATTTTGGAAGCTATCTCTTTTCTTACGCCGGGGAGAGGCATGCGCAGTGCAAAGCTCTCGGATATCAGACGCATTAGTCCTTGTTTGGTTGATGATGAATATGCCCCCACAGCCATAAGCAATACCAGCTGGGCGGTATCGGCAACCGTACGGAATAATGATGACGACATTGAAATCGGAACTGCCGTTGAAAAATCTGTTCGTGAAGACGATGAAGATTCAAGAAGTTTTGATAGGAGAATCGTTAAAATTGACGGAATTAAAACCAATTCACAAGCCGATTTGGGGCGCTATATTTCCGCAATTTGGCTGACCCCGCAAATGGATAGACTGTTTCGCGGCGGCTCTCAACCCAGAAGGAGTTTTTTGGACCGTTTGGTATATGCGTTTGATGTCGAACACGCCAAGCGCACCTCCAACTTTGAACATTTATACAAACAATGGTATCAACTCCTGAAAAGCGGGCAACATGATAATTTTTGGCTGAATTCTTTAGAGGCAGAAATGGCCGGACTTGGTGTGGCTATTGCCGCGGCTAGGCGCGAACAAATTGCCAAGCTCAACACCTTTATTGAGCATGAACCCGATGATGTGTTCCCTAATGTTTTGCTTGAGCTCGACGGTATGGTTGAAAAAATGCTGGATAAAATGCCGGCGCTTGATGCCGAAGAAGCCTATTGTGAAAGCCTGAAAGCGCAAAGGAGAAACGTGTTATACAATGACTTTGTGGACGGCGTTAACAGGACAGATTTTAAGGTTTATTACAAAAAGAAAAGGATGCCGGCCGAACTTTGCTCAACCGGAGAGCAAAAGTCTTTGCTCATCAGCATTATTTTAGCACAAACAAAGTGCCAAACCTTGGACAAAGGATTTGCTCCCGTATTGTTGCTTGATGAGGTTGTGGCGCATCTTGATGATATTAAACGCGAGGCCTTGCTTGAAAAAATTCGCGATTTGAGAGTGCAAGCCTGGATTACCTCAACAAATCCCGATTTGTTTTCCTCCCTCAAAGATGAAGCCCAATTTTGGCAAGTCAAAAACAACGCGATTGTTGAGATGTAAATAAATAAAAAACTTCCGCTTATTAACTCAAAATTGACACATTGGGGTTATTGTACTATTATGTTTGCAATGTAGGCTTTAAGATATTAAAGCGCTTTTAATAGGATAAATACCATGGAAAACCAATATTATACTCTGATTGAAAAACAAGATTTTTATGAAATCATTGAAAACAAGTTCGGTGAACTGGCTATTTTTATTGATGCCAGAGAGGGCGCTCCGGCTAATCCGGTACTCGAATTTGACGGCAAAAAAACCGCTTTGCTCAAAAGAGATGAACGCCTAGCCGTTAAACTCGACAATATTGATGAAGAAACCAAAGGGCCTTTGGCTGAAGCCGAATTCGTCATGATTGTTGAATTGCAGGGTAAAATGGTTGAACGCACATACGGCGTTCCGGTTGAAAATGTTGAAGAAATTACCTTTAAGGGCAAACAAACCCGCGCTGACGAATTGGTTCGCGCCAAGAGCAGAGAAGATGTTATTAACTCTTTCGGCGCCGTTAAAATTTGGTCTTGCGGCGAAAAATAGGTAGGAAAAAATATGATTGGTTTAGTTTTAGTTACCCATGGAAATCTTGCCTTGGAATTTATTTCGGCCATGCAACATGTGGTCGGCAAGCAAGAACAGGTTGAGGCTGTTTGTATCGGTCCGGAAGACGATATGGAAATGAGAAGAAACGAAATCCTCTCAAAGGCTGAACATGTCAACTCCGGCGACGGAACAATTGTGTTGACCGATATGTTCGGAGGTACCCCTTCTAACTTGGCAATCTCTATTATGGACAGAGCTAAGGTGGAGATTATTGCCGGTATTAATTTGCCGATGTTGATTAAACTCGCCTCTTTACGCAAAGATAAGTCCTTAAAAGAAGCCGTTGAGGGTGCACAAGAAGCCGGCAAAAAATATATTAATGTCGCATCGAAGTTATTGGGGATGTAAATTATGGCTGGTGAAACTTTATCCGCAACGCTTGAAATTCAAAACAAAAAAGGTTTGCATGCCAGAGCCGCAGCCGCTTTTGTGAAAGCCATCGAAGATTTGGATGCAGATGTTACCGTTGAGAGAATCGGCCAAACCGTGAGTGGGTGCTCAATTATGGGGTTGATGATGTTGGCTGCCGCCAAAGGCACAACCATTAAAGTAAACTGCTCGGGAAAACAAGCCAAAGAAGCGCTGGATGCTTTGACCTTATTGGTTAACAGCAAGTTTGGCGAAGACTAATCATGAAGACAAAAGCTCCCCGTAATAAAACCTTGGAGCTCAACAGGGCACAGACGCATACTTACGCCGCGCAAGCACTCAAACTCAAAAGACAAGCCAGTTTACCGGAAGTTTTGAACCAAATTATTTGGCAAGACGCTTTTAAGGCGATTGATTTGTTGCCTGAAAATTCGGTGGATTTGATGATTGTTGATCCGCCCTACAATCTGACTAAAAACTTTGGAAAATCCGTTTTCAAAGAAATGGGGCTGAATTCTTATAAAGAGTGGTTGGATTCTTGGTTGTCTAAGACGGTGCGTCTTCTCAAGGATAATGCATCCATCTATATTTGTGCCGATTGGAAAACATCTATTGCCATTCCTGAGGTGGCCGGAAAATATTTTTTGTTGCAAAACCGAATTTCTTGGGAGAGAGAAAAAGGCAGAGGCGCCGCAAACAACTGGAAAAATTGCTTGGAAGATATTTGGTTTTTTACCAAAGGAAAAGATTATACCTTTAATTTGGATAATGTTAAAATTCAGCGAAAGGTCATTGCCCCTTATCGGGATAAGTCCGGTTTGCCAAAAGACTGGGTGCAAAACGATGATGAAAGATACCGTTTGACAGCTCCTTCAAATATTTGGACGGATATATCTATTCCCTTCTGGTCAATGCCGGAAAACACCCCTCACCCGACGCAAAAACCCGAAAAACTGATTGCTAAACTTATTTTGGCCTCAAGCAACGAAGGTGATGTGGTGTTTGACCCGTTTGTCGGCTCTGGAACCACCGCCGTTACCGCAAAAAAACTCAGGCGCAATTTTATTGGTATTGAAAAAGAGCAAGAATATGTTGCTTTGGCCCTCAAGCGCTTAGAACTGGCTGAAGAATTTCCAGAAATTCAAGGATATGAAAACGGAATTTTTCGCGCCCGTAACGGATAATAAAATATTTTTTTTAATCCTCTTGTTTTTCAGTCTACGGGACCCTAAATGGAATTATAGGTGCTTATGGTCATAAGCACAGTCTTTTTAGGAGAATAAAAAATGTCTCACAAAACTAAAAAAAATTCACAAAATTCATCTAATTCTTCAACAAACGCGACAAATACTGCAAATGCTTCTGCCGCAAGTAATACAAAAAATACTAAAAGTTCTAAAAAATAAATTCGTCTTATGTTAAGTACGACAGCCTCCTTTCCTTTGCGGGGGCTGTTTTTTTATTAATAAAAAGTCTATAAAACCTGTTTTTTCTCACATAACATCTTACATCTTTAATGAACCGATTAGGATTCAATCATAACCTTTAAGGAGAAAAAACATGTCTTGTAACTGCAATAATAACAATACAAAAACAACAAAATCTGCCTCAAGTAACTCTAACTCATCTAACGAATCTAACTCCACAAAATCTACTTCCTCTAAAAAAGGAAGTTGCAATAAATAAATATACTCCCTAAATCAAGAAATCTCCTCAACTTTTCAGTTGGGGAGATTTTTTTGTTAGACTATTTTTGATTATTGATTATATTAGGTGTTGTTTGTGTTTTTAGAATAAGGAACGGCAAAATGAAAATATCAATTTGGGCGGCTTGTTGCGCTGTTTTGCTCTTGAGTGTTCATCCGGCGTTGGCGCAAAAACAAGAAAACTTAAAACAAATTGAAGACTATCTTAACAACATCAAAACCTTGCAGGCCTCCTTTGTGCAAACAGCAAGCAACGGCGGCATGTCTGAAGGAAAATTATATATTCAAAAACCAAACAAAATTCGCATGGAATATAATCCGCCGGTGGATGTCGATATTATCGGTGATGGCGATTATATCGTCTATAACGATAAAGAGTTAGACCAGGTCACAAATATTGACTATGACGATATTCCGGCCAGCTTGATTTTGGCAAATGATGTGAAGTTGGACGGGAAAGAATTTAAGGTTACCGACTACTATCATGATAACGGTATTACCAAAATTACCGTGCAATATATGGAAAAAGAAGATATTGGTCCGATTTCTTTGACTTTTAACAATAACCCGTTTGAGCTCAAACAATGGAGCATTGTTGACCCGCAAAGCGTGGAAGTTACCGTATCTCTTTATAACGCGCAAAAAGATGTGGCTCTGGAGAGCTCTTTGTTCAAGTTCAAAAAAGAAAATAAGGGTCCGAAAAACTACAAAAAAGGACGCCGTTAATTATGGCTTTGGAACAGACTTTCAAGCTCGCAACCTGGAACGTAAACTCCATTCGCATTCGTTTGGAATTGCTAAAAATTTTGGTTGAACAAGAAAATCCCGATATTATTTGCATTCAAGAGGTTAAAGCTAAAAGGGAAGATTTCCCTTTTGAGGAAATTGAGGCTTTGGGGTATAAAAACATTGCTCTGTACAGTATGCCCGGCTACAACGGCGTGGCCATTTTATCCAAGACACATTTGGAAGGAATCGAGCAAAAAGATTGGGTCAGCAAAAGCGATGCCAGACATATTATTGCCCGCGTGTTTGATGATTTGGAAATTAACAATATCTATATTCCCGCCGGTGGCGATATTCCCGACCCGATTGAAAATATTTCTTTTGCCCACAAACTGACCTTTATGGACGATGTGGCAGAATATTGGGAAACTCACAAAGACGACTATGGCAAAAGAAAAATGATTGTTTGCGGCGATTTTAACGTGGCGCCTTTAGAAAACGATGTTTGGAATCACAAACAAATGCTCAAAGTTGTTTCGCATACGCCGGTGGAAGTCTCTCGCTTAAAGCGTTTAAAAAACTCTTTGGACTTTGTCGATGTCATAAGGCTGTTTCATCCCGAGCCTGAAAAGATATTTACCTGGTGGAGCTATCGCAACCCTAATTGGCAGACAAACAACAAAGGGCGTAGGCTTGACCATATTTGGGTTTCGCCTTGCCTAAAGGATAGAATCGTCTCGGTTAAAATTTGTAAATTTATGCGCGCTTTGGAGAGACCCTCCGACCACGTGCCGGTGATTGCGGAAATAAAAAAATAGCTTTCAGCCGTAATTGTGATTGACCTTAAAGATAACAATCTTTACACTCTTGATAAACATTAAAAGGTCAAAGTTCATGAAATTTAAGTTTTCAATATTTTGTTTTGCCATGCTTGCCTTGAATGCCACGCAAGCAAGAGCTCAGGAATCGCAATTTATTTATGAGGGCAGAATCGATGCCTTGTATGGCTATAATATGCCCTCAAACCGCTATAAGCATAATTCGCCCAGAGACAAAACCATTTACAACCTTAGCCTTAATTTGGGCTGGGAAAAAGAGTTTAACGACGTGCGCAAACTCGGGCTTTATGCCGACCTTAATGCCGGAATTAACCGCGATATGTATAATTATAACAACGGCAACTGGGGGCAAGAGTTATACGCTATTTATGATGATATGTTCGGGCGGATTATGTTGGGTGAAACCTACAACGCGGCCTATCAATTTCAGGTGGGAGCACCGCGCGTGGGTGCCATGGGGGTTAATGATTCCGATATTGTTAACTTTATGACCAATCCAAACTGGATTAGAGATAAGCACATGACAAGTTTTCAGACGCTTAATTCCACCTCTATCAATACGGACGGTGTTGCTCCGAAAATCACCTATATCACTCCTGAAATTTACAACACGATGTTTGGTTTTTCGTATGCGCCTGATAGTTATGACCGCCGCGGATTGGTCAATAAATTTGCCAGATATGAAGATGATTCCGCCTACGTATTTTCTTTATATACCGAACAAGACCTCGGGTTTGCGGATATGTCGGCTGCTTTGGGTTATGGTATTTTTCACCAAGATGATAAAGAGTTTTCAGCCGGTTTGAGTTTTTATAAAGGCGGTTGGACACTTGGAACAAGTTATCGTAAATCTTATGTGGATGGCGGAGACTTTCCGATTACGGAAGTCTCAAATAACCCAAGACTGCCCGATTTGTTTGATAACTACCGCGAGGGACAGGCTTGGGATATTGGAATCGGATATGAAATCGGGCCTTACAGCGTGGCTTTATCATACTTGCACAGCGAGGCTGAAAATACCGATAACCAAGATGATATTTTTATGCTGTCGCAACAATACCAATTCAACAAATATGTTGATTTGTACTTAATCGGGGCGCAAGTCAACTTTAGAGGCGCAAACAAAGAAGTTGAAAACAACAACAAAGGTTACAGCGTTGTGGCCGGTGTCGGTTTGCACTTTTAAGCAGGAGAAATGTAATGCCCAGTATTTTGTTTTTATCTGACAATGAAGGTTTTGCCGAAGATTTGTGCGGGCAAATTCAACTCTATGCTCCCGAATTTTCTATTGCAAGAGAAGATGATGACAAAGACTATGATATTTATGTCTTAGATGAAAAAAAGGAGCTTTTGCCTCGGTTGCGAGAAAAGCACGTGAAATCACCCATCGTATTGTTGGAGAAAAATATTGATGGTTTAGGAGAAGATGGTGATTTAGTGTTTTTGGTAGAAAAGCCGTTTCGCTTGAATGAGTTTTTGAACAATTTGCGCTCGTGTATTAACAAGTTTGAAAACAGTAGTGATGCTTATTTGACCTTTAACAATTATGAGCTTCACCCTGCGGCTAAAGAGATTTTGAACTTGCGCAACAATGAACTCATAAAACTCACCGAAAAAGAAGTGGCGGTCATTAAATACCTTTACAAAGCAAAAGACAGAATCGTCAGCAAAACCGATTTGTTGCAAGATGTGTGGGATTATAATGCAGAAGTTTCGACCCACACCATTGAAACGCATATTTATCGCCTCAGGCAAAAAGTGGAACAAGGTGATGCGGACGCGCAACTCATCATTACCGAAAACGGCGGTTACAAGCTCAAATTCTAGCTTCTGGAATTGCCTCGGCCACGGGGCAAATTATTGGGGCGGGTTTGACGGCCTCTGGGATTGGTCGGACGATTGTTTCCTTGATTAGAATTTTGTGGGCCAAGAGCTTTTTGCAGGCGCGTCTTGGTTTTGGAATCTAAGTTTTGCAAAAATTCTTTAGAGATATGAGGGGCTCCCTTGGTTTTTACCCTAGGAGAAGATTCCAGACAAGCAATCAATAGACGAGCTTTAAACTCGTCATCTTCTATATTGGCAAATTCTATCTGGCAATTATCTTTAACTGCCTTGGAAACAATATCGCTAAAGTCTTTAATTGAGGGAATATCATCTTCACCGTTAGCATTTTGTGCACCTAATGAGAGGTTATATTCGTTATTGGCCTCAATATTGAGTTTTGAACCATCGGCGTGCGTAATATCAGCCACAAAATTTTTGTTTTTGAGGTCTTCGTGATAGGTAGCATTATCTCTGGCAGCCACGGCTTTGAGGTGTTGACGCCAGCCGTCTTTCCAATTGTCGTTATTATGCGGCAAGACAGGTAGGTTGTTTTGATGCGAGATGGTAACAGCTTTGACCAAGCCCGGCATATTTTCTAAAGTTTGACGCATTGAGGCAATACATTCATCACAAAACGGAGGTTGACCTTTTTGCTTACGGTCCAGTCTTTCTTGCGTTAGTCCGACAAAGCCGCTTTCACCCATAATACATTTGTTGTTGGTGCAGTGGATGCCTAAATCAGGATTATCCTTGATGTGCGGGCGAGCGGCATGGGTGGCGTTTAGTATATGTCCGAACTCGTGAATAAAAATGGTGATAAACAATTCTTTATCGGTGCAGTTTTCAAGCGAGAGGACGGAATTGAGTTTTTCAATACCATAGCCGTAAAATTTCGGCTCAATCGGCTGATTTAGCAATGTTACAACCAAACTCTGCGATTTTTCACGCAACATTTTTTCTGCTTTGAGGCGAGCATAGTGTTCCATATCCACCGCATTAATTCCTTTGGCTTTGTTTTGCTCTGAAGCTACAGCCAAAAACCACTTCTCTGAAGCATAAGGCACCAAATATCTGCCATTGGGTAGTTTGAAATATTTGGATTTTAATTCATCATTAGGCAGTGCCGTATATTCCGCAACCGAAATTTCGGTTTTGTTTTTGGGGTGACAATCATCAAACTCTATTTGAAAAGAGGATTTATATTCCGGAAACATGGATAACATCTCTTGAGCTGCTTCCTTGGCCCAAATTTTATAGTGTGGCGGCGTGCCGGTCGGTGTTTCTAAAATTAGTTTTTTCATGGTTATTTCTCTTTACTGCCAGCTTTAAAGAGTTTGAGCAATGTCTTTTCAACTGGGCGTTCAACCGTGTAGAGATGTTTAAGATCTGCGGCGTGTCTTTCACCCATGCGCGTGGATGGCTTTTTGAAGTCGTTTAACTTAAACATTTCACTTATCAGATTGCCCGAAACCATACGACGGCGGCGCTGGTCATACATATTGGCCAGACGCTCTTCGGCAGCCGCTTGCTCATTGAGCGGTAATTTCAGGTTCTTTTTGCGCAAAATGTTGGTGGCTTTTTGTTGATCTGCTTTTGAACGGGCAAAGAGTTTGAAAATGTTGTTTCTTTGGCGTTTGAGCAAAATGTTGTGTGCGTCAAAAAAGTATGATTGCTCCGGAATATGACTGTAATAGGCCTCAAAACCTTTTAGGTTAAATCTTTCTTCCGCCGAATTCGTGAGCTCGGCAAACAAAGCAACTTGCTTAAACCAATCAGACTTATAATCTCCGCATTGTTGTTCAAAATCGCGATTTTTTAGAATATTGGCATTTTTTTGGTCACACCAGTGCAATAAATCTACCATTTGCGGCGAAATGCCTATCTTTTGCTCTTCTATGTTTTGAATGATTTTATGATTTAGAAGGCTTAAAAAAACGCCATATTGCTTGGTGTTGGTATAGCCGTCCAACATAAAATCTTGCGAAAGCTTATCTAAGGTCAAATCTCCACTCAGGGGCGGACGTGTATTTTCTTTTTCCATATTCGCGGCAATAATTTCCAAGGTTTGAACCGCTGTTTGGTTAGTGTTTTTATCTACTACTTCATCATAGCGACTTATATCCAAGTAAGTGGATAAAAATTCATCGTTGCCTAGTTGTTTTAGGTCTTTTTTGATACGTTCTTCTGCTGTGGTTTTTGATTTTATATCAGAGGATTGATGTGCTTGATAGTAATCCAGCATATGTTTAACTAACTCTGTCGTTCCGACATTTTCACTATGAATAAAATCTCTTAAACTGGTAAAATTGGCATTTTCTAAGGTTATTGCCTGTGTTCTGATGGTTTCTCTTTTTTGCATATCGGGGGTGGGTACTTCTTTTAACACGCCCAAGGCTTGGTTGAGGGCTAAAGGTGTCCAACGACTGGTTTGCAACAGGATGTTATATCCCATAAGGCCATATTCGCCAAACGCGCAATCATGCTCCCCGACTAACTTTGAAAAGTCTTTGTGCTTGTTGGCAAAAGGTACAACGTTTTTTACAAAACCTTGCGCCATTACATCATCAATTTTGCCCTCATTTTGATAGGAATTGTCTATTTCTTCACCAAACTTCATAATATCTTTGGGATTTTTTAGTTTCGGCAAGGCTTGGGTGAGAATTTTGAGCTTGTTAAAATAGCTTTTGGAATCTCCTTCATACAGCGAGCTAAAAGCCGACATGGAAAGCGGAAACTTATCGCGAAGGCTTAAACCATTATTAGGATTAGTGATGGTTTCGACGGCTTTAATCATTATGTTTTGAAGTTTTTTATCACCAAGTTTATCAGGCGCATAGGTCAGCATGGCTTTAGCCGATTGTGCAAAAATATTGCGATACAGCGCCTCTTCACTCTCGCTTGAAGCGGTGGGCATAATTTTGTCGGCAAAAACTTCGGAATAAATTTTAAGGCTTTGCAACACTTCCAGCGAAAGAGAATTTAACCGCCTAAAACCTTGGTTCCAATTTTTACTGACGCTGCCTTCTTTTATTTCCGGATTAAAATAACTCATATAACCCAAATTATATGCCATTTCAGCCATAATTTTGGCTGATTGCGCCGCATCTTTGGCGCTAATCTCTGGGTGGAGTTGTTTGATTTCGGCAATTGCATTCTTGGCAGGTGCCGTGCGGATAAAAGCGTTGTATAATTCGTCAAAATCGCTCATGAGTTCTTCCTTAAAACTTACTAGCTTGAGTGTAGCATAAGTGGAAAATTTTGTCTATAACCAAAATAGTTAAAAAACTGTTGAAAAAAACATAAAAAAATCCTTTGAAACGTTGATATCTTTAATTTATCGCTTGGTAAAATTTTGGGTTTGGTGTATAGTCTTGTCAGCTAAATTTATACGAAATTAAGGATATTGTAATGAGTGAAATGACCAAAGAAGAAATTCAAAAAGAAGAAGCCGAATATAACGCTGATTCCATTAAGGTTTTGAAAGGCTTGGACGCTGTTCGAAAACGTCCGGGTATGTATATCGGCGATACAGACGACGGCTCCGGTTTGCATCACATGATTTACGAGGTTTTGGATAACGCTATTGATGAGGCTTTGGCCGGCTATTGTGACAAAACCGAAGTTATTCTTAATCCTGACGGTTCGGCAACCATCCGCGATAACGGACGCGGTATTCCGGTCGGTATGCACAAAGAAGAAGGCGTATCTGCAGCCGAAGTTATTATGACCGAACTGCACTCCGGCGGTAAATTTGATAATAACTCTTATAAAGTATCCGGCGGTTTGCACGGTGTGGGCGTATCTGTGGTTAATGCCTTGTCTGATTGGCTCGAATTGCGTATTTGGCGCGAAGGAAAAGAGCATTTGGCTAAGTTTGCGCATGGTAATGTAACCCAACATTTGACTGTTTTGGGCGAATCCGGCGGAAGACACGGTACGGAAGTTACATTCTTGCCGTCTAAGGAGACTTTCTCCAATATCGAATTTAGTTTTGAGACGCTGGAAAGAGCTATTCGCGAAAAAGCATTTTTGAACTCTGGCGTTTACCTCAAGCTGATTGACAATCGCGGGGCTGAGCCAAGAGAAGTGGACTTCCACTATGAGGGCGGTTTGACGGCCTTTGTTATGCACTTGAACAAGTCAAAGGCGCCGTTGCACGAATCCGTCATTGCCTTTAACGGCGAAAAGGACAATATTCAGGTGGATATTGCTTTGCAATGGACCAATGCCTATAACGAAAGCATGCTTTGCTTTACCAATAATATTCCGCAAAAAGACGGCGGAACACACTTGGCCGGTTTCAGAGGTGCATTGACCCGCACAATTAACAACTATATTGCCGAGAACGGCTTGCTCAAAAAAGATAAAAACGCCATCACCGGTGAAGATATGAGAGAGGGTCTGACTTGCGTTTTGTCGGTTAAAGCACCTGACCCGAAATTCTCTTCTCAAACCAAAGATAAATTGGTTTCATCTGAGGTTCGTCCGGTGGTCGAAAGTGTAGTCGGCGATAAGCTCAAAGAATGGTTGGATGAGCACCCGAGCGATGCCAGAATTATTGTCGGTAAAATCGTTGAGGCCGCTACGGCGCGTGAAGCTGCGCGCAAGGCTCGCGATTTGACCAGAAGAAAAGGCGCAATGGATATTTCATCTTTGCCGGGAAAACTGGCTGACTGCCAAGAAAAAGACCCTGCTTTGTCCGAAGTATTTATTGTGGAGGGAGATTCAGCCGGTGGCTCCGCAAAACAAGGCAGACATCGTAAGAATCAGGCTATTTTGCCCTTAAGAGGTAAGATTTTGAACGTTGAACGCGCCAGATTTGATAAGATGCTTAACTCAGCCGAAATCGGCACAATTATCACCGCCTTGGGTACGGGAATCGGACGCGATGACTTTAATGCCGATAAGTGCCGTTATCACAAGATTGTGATTATGACCGATGCGGATGTCGACGGTTCGCACATCAGAACTTTGTTGTTGACTTTCTTCTATCGTCAGATGCCGGAATTAATCGAAAGAGGATATGTTTATATCGCTCAGCCGCCTTTGTACAAGGCTAAGAGAGGTAACTCCATTCTCTATCTGAAAGACGACCACGAAATGGAAGATTACCTCATCAGAGGCGGTTGCGAAGATACGGTTTTGCAAAAGAAAAACGGAGAGCAAATCGGCGGTTCGGACTTGGTTGCCTTGGTTGAAAACACCAGAAAAGTTCGTAGTCTTATTGCGACTTTGGGCAAGAAAGCACCGGAGAAAATCATTGAACAGATGGCTATTCTCGGCATGTTTGACAAGAACTTGTTTGCTAACAAAGAGGAATTTAAGCAATCTCTTAACAAATTGGCGGTTGCACTTGATTCTCACGAGGCGGAGTATGACAAAGGCTGGCAAGCAGAACTCCGTGAAGACGGCTCTTTTGCGGTTTTCAGAACTTTACGTGGCGTTAAAGAAGAGCATATTATCGGCAACTCGGTTATGGATAGCCCTGAAGCCGTCGTTTTGAACGAAATGCGCAGTATGCTCCTTGAGAACTTTGCCGAGGCTTCGGTTTTGGTTTCTAAAAACGGTGTTGAGACCAGAATTCCGGGACCGGTAGCTTTTGTTGATGCGGTTATGGCCTCAGGCAAAAAAGGTATCACTATCCAACGCTATAAAGGTTTGGGTGAAATGAACCCTGAACAATTATGGGAAACAACCCTTGACCCAGAGGCTCGCTCTTTGCTGCAAGTTAAGATGGAGCATTTGGACGAGGCGGATGAAACCTTTGCTACCTTGATGGGCGATGTGGTTGAGCCGCGTAAAGAGTTTATTCAAGACAATGCGTTAAACGTTGTCAACTTGGATATTTAACCCGCTTAAAAAGCAAAAAAAAAACCGCTCACTAAAGAGCGGTTTTTTTGTGATGGATTTAAGGCTTATTTCGTATTGCAAATTTCGGGATATTCCCAGTTTCCCGACAAGAGGAAACATTCTTGAGGAGAAAAATCAAATTTGCACTCATTTTCGTTAATATTCCAAGCCTTTTGATTGTTTAGGCAAATTTCTTTATAAGTTTGATTATTCGGGCAATTTGGTTGATTGCGACACTGTTTTAAGAGTTTTGTTTGTTTTGGGGTGAGTTTGATACATCCAAATTCTTTTTGCCAAATCAGGCAATCATCTCGACAAATGTTATTTTGATAATCCCAAACTTGACCGTTGTCCAAACAAGTATCTATACTCAACCAGTAAGGATTGCGAATAAAAGAAATTATTAACCCTAATAAACATAAACTCAAAAGGCTTATCGTAAGTATTTTTAGAATTTTCGTCATTGTCTAATATTTTTCTTCTTTTCTTTTATTTTTTTATAAAACTTCTATATGCCGCCCAGATAACGGATAAGCACAAAATTGCAACGTAAATATAATTACAATAGTGCAGATATGCAACAGGGGCTAAAGGCATTTCAGAACCGTTATATTGCGCCATGCCCGCCTTGTATCCATAAATTATTCCGGGGATTGTGATAAAGATAGTTCCAAAATATTCAGGGTACCCAAAAGCTTCTATGAAATTACTTGTTTTGGGAAATTTGTTTTGAAAAGAACTTATAAACTTGTACTCTTTTTTGAAACATAAAATCAGCAACATTACTACAAAAACAAGCAAGAGCGCCATATTGGCAATTTCCCCTATCATATTGCTAATAAATGAAAAACATAAGGAAACAATAAAACAAAAACCACCTAACATTAAAGCCTGTTTGATAAAACTTTTCATAAATATTACCTCCTTTATGTTAATGTTGATAATATCAGATTAAATCATTTATTTTTTATGGTTGCAAATTTTTTTATCTCAATTTATGATGTTTTTTGCAAACGGGGTGGTAACCGTTTGTGGAGACTCAAAACTCCGTGAACTACCTATAGCCTCCTTCGGGGAGGAATACCACACTCTCTTTTGAGGGGTGGATGTAATAAGCTTTCTCTTCGGAGGAGGTCGAATAAGTCCGACCATGTTGTTCACGATTGGTTTTGAGCCCCTCACCTTTAATTTTTAGAGGTGATTTTTTTTACCTAAATATTTGGTTCTTTGATTCGGAAAATTTGTCTTGTTTCATTGAGCCTTAAGCGGCGGTGTTGGACTGAGACCGGCACTGCCCACAAATAGGGAGTGTAAAATTATGTCTGCAAACAGAGGAAGATTACCTGACGGCTCTGCAAACCCCATTGACAAGCATATAGGAGCGCAAATCAAAAGACGGCGATTGATGTTGGGGCTTTCTCAACAAGAATTGGCCGACCAGCTTGGATTAACCTTTCAACAAGTGCAAAAATATGAGCAGGGTGCTAACCGTGTTAATGGTAGCCGGATGTGGGATATTTGCCAAGTATTGCAAATTGAGCCCAATTTTTTGTTTGAGGGGTTGGATAAAGACTCTCTTGATAACAGCCCCAGAATGTTAAAATGCTCAATCGAAATAGCATATGGCAGAGATGATATTGTTTTGCAAGACCCGCTTTCTCGCCCCGAAACCTTAGAATTGGTTACGGCTTACTACAAAATTGACCCGATTTTAAGAGTGCTCTTTTTGCAAGTCATTAAGTGTTGTGCCACCAGAGCGCATTAATGCGCTTGGGTCCAGTTATCGCCGATACCGACTTCGGCAATAAAGGGAACATCATAATTCACCACGTTTTGCATGGTTTCTTTTATCATTTCTGAGACGGCGGCAACCTCTTCTTCGGGCGCTTCAAACACCAATTCATCATGCACTTGCAAGAGCATTTTGGTTTTGAAATTTCCTTGTTGCAATTTTTTAAATACAGCGTTCATTGCCATTTTGATAATATCGGCCGCACCGCCTTGTATCGGTGCATTTATGGCCGCACGTTCAGCGTTCATGGAAACACGCTTGTTCTTATCGTTTATGCCGTTTACTATGCATTTGCGCCCAAATGGCGTTAGGACATAGCCGTTTTTGTGAGCAAAGGCTTTGGTGTCTTCCATAAACTGTTTTATCTCGGGCATTTCACGGAAATAAGCATCAATATACGCCTTGGCCTCTTCGGTGGAGACATCAATCTGCTTGGCCAAGCCATACTGCGAAATGCCGTAAATAATGCCAAAATTTATGGCCTTGGCATGGCGGCGTTGATTGGGTGTGACCTCACTCAAAGACACGCCAAAAACTCTTGCAGCGGTTGAGGCGTGAATATCTTTGTTTTCGGCAAAGGCTTGTTTGAGCCCGTGGACATTGGCCACCACCGCCATGAGCCGAAGTTCAACCTGAGAATAGTCTGCCGCAACAATCTTACAGCCCTTAGAGGCAACAAAACTTTCACGGATTTTTTTGCCCTCTTCACTGCGAATAGGAATATTTTGCAAATTCGGGTTATTGGACGCCAGACGTCCGGTTGAGGTGGTGATTTGATTATAGGTGGTATGGACGCGATCTGCCTTATCCATTTGCTCGGTTAGGGCATCGGTATAAGTGGATTTGAGTTTGCTCAAGGCGCGCCAATCCAAAATGCGGGCGGCGAGTTCATTGCCCTCGGCGGCTAAATCTTCTAGTACCTCGGCACCGGTTTGCCATGCGCCGGTTGCGGTTTTTTTGCCTTTTGCACCCAGTTTACCAAACAAAATATCGCCAATTTGCTTGGGTGAGCCTATATTAAACTCCTCTCCGGCAAGGTGATAAATTTGTTGCTCGTAGTCTTGCATTTTGGTGGCAAAATCAGCACTCAAGCGGCGTAAATTCTCACGATTGACTTTTACGCCCGCACTTTCCATGGTTTGTAAAATACGAACCAAGGGGCGGTCAAGGTCTTCATAAACACTCATTTGATGCTCGGAAAACAGGCGTGGTTTTAAGACTTGATGCAAGCGCAAGGTAAAGTCTGCGTCCTCGGCGGCATAAGCCAAGGCTTGGTCCAATTCAACCTTATCAAAAGTGATTTTGTTTTTGCCTGAGCCGCAGACCTCCTCATAAGCTATCATTTGGTGGTCAAAATAGGTTTTAGCCAACTCATCTAGCCCGTGGCCGTGTTCAGTACCATCTAAGACATAAGAAATCACTGCCGTATCATCATAAGGCGCAATTAGGCAATCAGCGCCTAAAACTTGTTGCATAAAGTGCATGTCAAATTTGATGTTATGGCCGATTTTGAGTATCGATTGCCCCTCAAACAAAGGTTTGAGATATTTGGCGATAATCTCATAGCTTAATTGTTGCGGAGCATTTGTTTGGTTGGAACCAAAGAGGTCTAAATTTGGCTTTTCGTCACTCTTGAAATGGTTGAGCGGAACATAGCAAGCCTCGCCGGCAGAAGTCGCCAGAGAAAAGCCCACAATCTTGTCAAACTGTGGGTTGAGCCCATTGGTTTCGGTATCAAAGGCAAAATAGCCGGTTTGCTTGATTTTTTCGGCCCAGAGCTTTAAGGTCTTTTCATCTTGGACAAGTTGGTAATTGGCTTTTATCTCTTGAGGTTGCGTTTTAAATACAGTGTTTTCACCTTCCTCTGAACAGCGTTCAGAAACCCATTTTTCAACCCTTGGTCGGATGGAATTAAACCCATAGTGCGAGACAAAATCCATAATGGTACCAAGGTCCGGTTTTTGGCAAGGAAAGTCCTCAATCGGCTGAGTAGTGGGAACATCCGCCTTGAGGGTTACCAATTGAAGCGAGATTTCCGCCTGGTCCTTATTTGCTATCAAGGTTTCGCGGCGTTTGTTTTGTTTGATTTCTTCGGCGCGAGCCAAAACCTCGCCAAGGGAGCCGAACTGATTAATGAGTTCGGCAGCGGTTTTGAGCCCAATGCCCGGAACGCCCGGAATATTATCGGTGCTGTCGCCGGCAAGTGCTTGAACATCGACCACGCGATTGGGATATACACCAAACTTTTCACGCACATCTTCAGGAGTGAAATATTTGTCTTTCATCGGGTCAAAAAACTCTACGCCGGGGCGTATTAACTGCATCAAATCTTTATCGGCCGAAACAATCGTGACCTCGTAGCCTTTTTGCAGAGATTGAGCGGCATAAGTAGCTATTAGGTCGTCAGCCTCATAGCCTTCCATATCCAAAAAGTGCAAATTAAGCGCTTTGACCGCTTGATGAATAATCTCAAACTGAGGGATTAAATCCTCGGGAATTTCTTTTCTGGTGCCTTTGTAATCAGGAAAAATATCGTTGCGGAAATTTTGCCTTTTGGCATCAAACAACACCAGCCAATAGTCGCTTTTAATCTTTTGAGTTAAACGCATAAACATATTGGTAAAACCATAAACTGCGTTTACGGGTGTCCCCTCTGGACTTGTCAAAGGCGGAAGGGCATAAAATGCTCGGAAAATGTATCCCGAGCCATCAATTAGGCATACTTTTTTGGTCATCTTATCTCACTTGATTGGGATGATTGATTAAATTATGCGTTCAATATAATGCAGAAATTAAAAAATACCAAGCGTTGCTTCCGACTTATTCCGCAGCTTGGAAAAAAAACGAACGCTCCGCTAAAGAAACGCTGTTCAAATCAGAAGAAAATTCATTGTTTTCAATATATTCCGCAACGGCTTGTTTCAGACTTTCTTCAACAGAGCAACCGTTATTTTGAGAAAGGTGTTGCAATTTCTCATACAATTCAGCAGAAAGTGAAACGGAAACAGTGTTCATAAATTTTCCTTTAACTTATTTGTGGTAGCTATAAACCTAGTTGTAAAATATTTTGCGAATCGGTGCAAGGACTTATCTATGGCAAAAACTACAAAAAAGAAAAAGACTACCAAAAAACGGAAAAAAAGAGAGTCAAAACAAAGGGTTGCGAATCGGCATATCTTATTAAAAATTTTTGCTTACTTGGTGATAACTTTAGCTTGTTATTTGGCTTATTGCTTTTTAACCTTGCCCGATATTGAACAAGCTGTATCCAGAACCAGACAGCCTTCTACCACAATCACTGCAGAAAACGGCAACGAAGTGGCAACTTATGGGCAGGTTTATTCAGCCATCGTGATGCCTGATTATTTGCCAAAACACATGGTGGAGGCCATTATTGCCACGGAAGACAGGCGTTTTTATCAGCATTTCGGATTTGATGTGATTGCTTTTTCGCGAGCGATGGTGGTGAACCTCATCAAAGGACGCTACGCTCAAGGAGGAAGCACAATCACCCAACAAGTGGCTAAAAACCTCTTTTTAACCCCAAACAAAAATATCAAACGCAAAATTCAAGAATTGCTTTTGGCTTTTTGGCTCGAATATAAATTCTCCAAAGACCAGATTATGGCTTTGTATTTGAATAGGGTTTATTTGGGTGCCGGAACGTACGGCATTGAAGCCGCCGCCAACAAATATTTTCAGAAAACATCGGCTGACTTAAACCTAAAAGAATCCGCCATTTTGGCCGGAATGCTTAAGGCGCCGACAAGGTATAATCCTGCCGCCAACCCCGAAAGAGCCGAAAAAAGAGCTCGCGTTGTGCTGCAAAATATGGTCGATGAGGGCTATATTTCGGAAGAAGAGCGCCAACAAGCTCTTAAAATGAAAACAGGTGCGCTTGTCTCGGACAAAGTCGAGGGCGGAAAATATTTTGCCGATTGGGTGTATAGCGACGTTAACGCTTACATCGGCGAGAGAGAAAACGATATTTATGTGTACACCACACTCAACCAATATATTCAAGAAACAGCTGACAAAGTTTTGGCTCAAACCATTAAAGCCAACAAAAACAAAAACGTGACACAAGGGGCTATCGTGGTGTTGGACAAGACAGGCGCAATCAAAGCTATGGTCGGCGGTGTGGATTATCACAAAAGTCAATTTAACCGCGCCATAAACGCTTTGCGGCAACCGGGGTCTTCATTTAAGACGTTTGTGTATCTCTGCGCTTTGGAAAACGGCTATAAACCCGAAGATAAAATCGGCGATTTTCCGATTTCCATCGGTGATTGGCAACCCGAAAATATTGATAAAAAATATCACGGAGAAGTCACTCTTACGGAAGCCTTGGCAAAATCATATAACTTGGCTACGATTAATTTGGCGCAATCTTTATCTTCCTCCAGCATCATCAAAATTGCTAAAAAAGCCGGCATTACTACTCCTCTACAAAATAGTCCGTCTTTAGCTTTGGGCTCTTCAGAAGTTAAGGTGATTGATATGGCCGTGGCTTATTCCGCTATTGCTAACGGCGGTTTTGCAACCTGGCCTTATGCCATTAAAGAAATTTATTCCAGAGACGGTTACCAGCTCTATATGCGTGAGGTGACCGAGGCAGATAGAATTTTTGACGAAGATGCCGTGGAAGAAATGACTAAAATGTTGGAAACTGTTGTTAACCACGGCACAGGACGAAAAGCCAGACTTCCCTTCTTTGCCGCCGGAAAAACCGGAACTTCTCAAGACTACCGTGATGCTTGGTTTGTCGGCTTTACAGACAAATATATCGCTGCCGTATGGGTCGGAAATGATGATAACTCACCGATGAAAAATGTCGGTGGAAGCTCTCTGCCGGCAGAAATTTGGCGAAAAGTTATGTTGGCGGCGCACAGCCCGCAGGCCGATGAATAAAAAACTTAATAAAATTGTGTTTGAACAATAAAAATAGTGCTTTTTTATTCGTTTTTATTATATATAATACGCTACAGATTTAATTGATTAAAATCTGCTCTTTTGCAGAAGATTTTTTATTGTTGAAAGTGAGTTATAAATGACACAAAAACCTGTTATGCTACTTATTTTGGACGGTTGGGGTTATCGCCGTCCGGTTACTCCTGATAATGCTATCGAAAATGGCAAAACTCCTAATTGGCACCAATACTTGGAAGAATATCCGCACAGCTTAATTGAAACTTACGGACTGGCTGTTGGTCTTCCAGAAGGTCAGATGGGTAACTCTGAAGTCGGTCACATGAATTTGGGTGCCGGCCGTGTCGTTATGCAAGATTTACCGAGAATCGACCAAGCAATTAAAGACGGAAGTATTGCTCAAAATCCGGTACTCAATGAGTTAATCGATGATTTGCATAAAAATTCTAAAACCTGCCATGTCATGGGGTTGATGTCTCCGGGCGGAGTTCACTCCTCTATGGATCATATTGTTGCTTTGTGCAAAGTCTTATCCGAAAAAGGCATTAAGGTTGATGTTCACGCCTTTTTGGACGGACGTGATACGCCTCCGGCTTCTGCTAAAGAATATTTGGCTGAATTTGAAAAAGAAATCAGCTCCTTTAAGGGCGTTAAAATTGCCACAATCTCCGGCCGTTTCTACGCTATGGACAGAGATAAACGTTGGGACAGAGTTGAAGCTGCTTACAACGCAATAGCTTTGGCTGAGGGCAAGCACGCTCAAACCGCTGATGAGGCTATTACAAACTCTTATAACGAAAAAGTTACCGATGAATTTGTTTTGCCTTGCGTTATCGGCGACTACAAAGGATTTGAAGACGGTGATGCCGTTTTGATGTGCAACTTCAGAGCCGACAGAGCTCGCGAAATTCTTTATGCTTTGGCTGACAAAGAATTTAATGGTTTTGAACGCAAAAAAACTATTCAACTTTCTATGGCTGTCGGTATGACCGAATATTCGGTTGACCATAACCGTTTTATGAAAACAATGTTTGGTCCGGAAGCGCTCAAAAATATTTTCGGTGAAGTTATTTCCGAACACGGTTTAACCCAACTGCGTATTGCCGAAACCGAAAAATATGCTCACGTTACCTTCTTCTTTAACGGCGGTGAAGAAAAAGAATTTAAAGGCGAAAGCCGTATTCTTATCCCGAGCCCGAAAGTTGCAACTTATGACCTCAAGCCGGAAATGAGTGTTTATGAAGTTACCGATAATTTGGTTGATGCTATCGAAAACAAAAAATTCGACGTCATCATCTGCAACTTTGCAAACGGCGATATGGTCGGACATACCGGTAAAATGGATGCCGTTTTGAAAGCCGTGGCCGCAGTTGATGAGTGCTTGGGACGCGTGGTTAAAGCCATTAAAGATGTTGACGGTGTTTTGCTCGTTACAGCTGACCATGGCAATGCCGAAAAAATGGTTGATGAAAAAACCGGTGAACCTTACACCGCGCATACGGTCGGAAAAGTTCAGGCCATTCTCATTAACGGACCAAAAGACATTACCGCAATGCATGATGGTCGTTTGGCAGATATTGCTCCGACTTTGCTCGAATTGCTCGGAATTGCAAAGCCTGCCGAGATGAACGGAAACTCTTTGTTGATTAAGAAATAAAACCTTATGAAACTTTGGCGACTGAATAAACTTATTTTAGCAAGCATAGGAGCTTTGGCTCTTATGCTTGAGGTTGCCAATGCGCAAAAAGTTTCCTCTAAAGATTTGGAAAAAGTTGAAAAACAAGTCAAAGAGCAAAATCTTGAACACCAAAGACTACAAGAGCAAGCCTCGCAAATTAACAAAGAGCTGAAACAAGTTAATCAGCAAATGATTAAGTCTGCAAAAATGATTCAAAATCGCGAGGAATCCCTCTCCAAAATGGAGGCCGAACTTGAGGAATTGACGGCTAACTTACAGAAAGCAGAAGAAACATTTTTGGCGGAAGACGAAAACTTAATCAAGACTTTGTCAGCACTGCAAAACTTGGCCTTAAAACCTACCGAATCTCTGTTTGTGCAACCGCTTAGTCCGGTGGAGATTATTCGCAGTGCCATGCTGTTGCGCGAAACAGTGCCTTACTTGGAAGAAAACGCAAATAAAATACGAAAAGATTTGGAAAGCCTGAAAGCTAAGAAAAAGCAAGTTGAAAGACAAGTTTCAAGAATTGTGAAACAAAAGCAACAGCTCGAAAAAGAACACGAAGAAATGAAAGCTTTGGTGCAGAAAAAATCTAAACTCAGAAATGTGGTTGAAGTTAAAAGCGAAAAAGCTAAAAAACGCGTGCAAGCCCTTGCCTCGCAAGCTCAAGATTTGCGTGACTTACTCAACAAACTTGAAAAAGAACGTCAGGAAAAACTTCGTCGTCAAGAAGAAGAGCGCAGACGTTTAGCTGCTCAGGAAGAACAAAGAAGAAAAGAAGCTTTAGAGGCACAAAAACGTGAACAGGTGCAAACTGCTGACTTGATTAAATTTAATCCTGAGGTTATAAGTGAAATTGGTGATAATTTTGTGAAAGCAAAAGGCAAACTTTCGCGTCCGGCAAGAGGAAGTATCATAACCGCCTACGGACAAGAAACTGCTAAAGGCGTCAGCTCTAAAGGTATTATTATCAAGACCAGACCTAAAGCTCAGGTTATTGCTCCGTTTGACGGCTCGGTTTTGTTTGCCGGTCCTTTCAGAGGATACGGAAACCTCATTATTATTGAACACGGCAAAGGCTATACTTCGCTCTTGGCCGGCTTGGATTCAATAGACTGTGACGTCGGACAAATGCTTTTGGCCGGAGAACCTATCGGTTTGATGCCTGAAGACGACGATGCCAAACTCTATATGGAACTCAGAAACAAAAATCACCCGATTAACCCGATATCGTGGTTTGCTAATTAAAGGATTGTGTTATGCGGAATAAAATTACTTTTGCTGTATTGTTAATGTTAGGTTTTATGTGCACGGCTCCAATGGCTGATGCCGCTAAAAAGACTAAAGAAAAAGTTGACAACGTTGATACCTATGAAATGCTCAATCTGTTTGGCGAAGTTATGGAAAGAGCTAAAGTTTCATATGTTGAAGAAGTTTCTGATAAAAAGTTGATTGAATCCGCTATTAACGGTATGCTCTCTTCCCTTGACCCGCATTCAAGTTTTTTGGATAAACAAAGCTTTAAGTATATGAGCGAACAGACTCAAGGAAAATTCGGCGGTTTGGGTATTGAGGTTACCATGGAAGGCGGCTTGGTAAAAGTCGTTTCGCCGATTGATGATACTCCTGCCTCTAAGGCTGGTATTAAACCCGGTGACTATATCACAAATATTGATGACGAAGCCGTTATGGGTATGACGCTTAATGATGCCGTTGATAAAATGCGCGGTAAAGTCGGCACTAAAGTTAAACTCACTATCCGCAGAATTAACGAAAAACCTTTGGAAGTTACTCTTAAACGCGAAGAAATTAAAATTCAATCGGTCAAAAACGATATAAAAGCTGATGACGTGGTTTATATTCGTATTTCATCTTTTAGCGATGATGTTGATAAAATGACCGAAAAAGCCGTTAAAGATGCTCAAAAAAAATTAGGCAAAAAACTCAAAGGTATTGTGATTGATGTCAGAAACAACCCGGGTGGTTTGCTTGACCAAGCCGTTAACGTTTCTGATTTGTTCCTAGACAAGGGAGAAATCGTTTCTACCCGCTCCAGAAACGAAGAAGATACCGTAAAATATAGCGCTAAAAAAGGCGATATTGCTCAAGGTTTGCCGATTGTGGTTTTGATTAATGACGGGTCGGCTTCAGCCTCCGAAATTGTTGCCGGTGCTTTGCAAGACCATAAACGCGCCATCATTTTGGGCGAAAAATCTTTCGGCAAAGGATCGGTGCAAACCGTTATTCCGCTCGGCGATTATGGTGCCATGCGCTTGACCACCGCCAGATATTACACTCCTTCGGGTCGCTCTATTCAGGCAAAAGGGATTGAGCCGGATATAGAAGTTAAACCGGCAAAAGTTGAAGTTATTGATACAGGCGCTGCCTTCAGTGAAGCTGAATTCAGTAACGCTTTGAAAAATGAAAATGATACTAAAAAATCTGATAAAGATGTTGAAAAACAAAAGAAAGAAGCTGAGGAATTGGCTAAAGATTATCAACTTTCTCGAGCCATAGACTTGGTAAAAGCTTTGAATCTATATCAACAAGGTGTGACCGAAGAGGGTAAATAATTTGCTTAAACGATTATTTGCAATTAAATATTTGTTGCTAATCGGCCTATTAACAATAGGGGGATTAATCTTTCTCGGATATTTTTCGGCAAATAAAAAAAGCGAGCCAAAGTATCGTTCTAAAATTGAACAAATTATGTATGATACAAAAAATAAATCACCGAAATATGTGATTACTTTACCTGATAGGAATCCAAAAACAAAAAAAGCCGAACCAGAAAAAATTGTTGCTGAAGTTGATAAAAATAAGACTGAAAAAAAGGAAAAATTAACCCCTTTGCAAGAGGCTATGCAAAATCTTCCGCATTTGGGCGCTTTAGGCAAGGCTACAAATAAACTCCCACTGAACTATATTGAACCCGACAGCAATTTAGTTGAAAATGTCGGAAAATTTTTCTTGCCCAAAATTGATGGAACCAAAAAACCTTGGGAAGCTTATGGCAAAAAAGTAGACGTCATGCCCAGATTTTTTAAGGTTGCCGTTGTGGTTAAAAATTATGGTGTTAATCAGGCAAATGCGGCATTAATTGCTGATGGGCTGCCAGATGAAGTGAGTTTTTCGTTTTCACCTTATGCCTTAAATATTAAAGACCAAGTCGTTTATGCCAGAAATATGGGGCATGAGACTTATATGGACTTTTTGCTCCCTTCCAAAGATTATTTGAAATCAGACAGTGGTCCGTTATCTATGAGCTTAACCGCAAGTTTAGAGGAAAATAAAAATCGTTTATATCAAGTTCTCGGCGGAAATTTTGCTATCGGCGGAATGATTGTTTCCCAAGGAATTGCAGATGAAAGCAATGTTGAACAGCTTTCAAAATTGCTTACCGAACTTCAAGCCAGAGGCTTATTGATGGTTGATGCCAGCGGTGAAGATTTTATCAATAATATGAAAATTGATAATTTGGCCAGAGTTAAAGCTGATATTTTGATTGAAGATGACTTTAGTAAGGACAGTGTTGCAAATAAATTGGCAGAGGCCGAAAATATCGCCCGTGAGACAGGAAAAGTTATTATTGTGACCGAACCCAAGCCTTCGGTAATTTTAGCGCTTAATGGCTGGTTTAAGAGCTTTTCGCCGCAACTCTCATATGAGCAAATGAAAGAACAAAATATTACCGAAATTGAAAAGCCGTTTGCATTGGTTCCTATCTCTAATCTGGTGGTTGAATAATGGAAAAACATTTTAGAAAAAATGCCGGCGTGGTTGTTTTTAACGCGCAAAAAAAAGTTTTGATGTGTCGGAGAATTGTCCCTCAAACTGACGGTTGGCAATTTCCGCAAGGCGGAATCGAACCGGGAGAAACACCCCTGCAAGCCGCGCAAAGAGAATTGTTTGAAGAAACTTCCGTTAAATCCGTCGTGGCGGTTAAAACACTTGATTATGCTTTGCGTTATGAATTTCCGGAAAGCGTTAAGCAAAAATTTCGCTCAAAGGGAATTGTGAGTGACGGACAAGACCAATATTGGTCATTATTCTATTTTACCGGAACGGACAACGAAATTAATCTTCGCACAGCTGAGCCCGAATTTGATGAATATGCCTGGAAAAATATTGAAGAAGCACCCGACTTGGTTTGGGAAGTAAAAAAAGAAGTCTATACCAAAATGGTGCAGGAATTTAAGCCGATTATTGAGTGTTTTGATGCAAAAAAGCCTCTTTGAAAAGAGGCTTTTGTTTTAGAGAAGTTTGCGAGAGTTTAGGGCTAATTGGATTGTTCCCTCATCCATATAATCCAATTCCGCTCCCATCGGAATACCTTGGGCAAGCGTGGTCACCTTTACCTTACTGTCTTTGAGCTTGGAGACCAGATAGTGTGAGGTGATTTGACCGTCAACCGTTGCCGGAAGTGCTAAAATGACTTCTTTGACATCTTCTTTGGTCAGGCGGTAGAGCAAGCTCTCAATATTCAAATCCTCGGGTGCAACCCCGTCTAAGGCCGATAAAACACCACCTAAAACGTGATATTTTCCCTTAAAGAAAGACACTCTCTCCATTGCCCACAAGTCGGCTACATCTTGCACCACGCAAATTTGTTGAGAATCCCTTTTATCCGATGCGCAGATAGAGCAAGGATTTGTGGTATCAAAATTGCCGCAAATTTCGCAAGTCGTTACATGGGCGGCGACTTCATTAAGGCTTTCTATTAACGGCAACAACAAGGTTTCCTTCTTTTTTAGAAGGTGCAAGACAATTCGTCTTGACGAACGGGTGCCAAGAGAGGGGAGTTTGGCTATTTGTTTGATGAGTTTTTCGATTTCTGTTCCGGCCAAGGTCGTTGTCCCCTAAAAAGGAAGCTTAATACCGCCCAAATTCAGCCCACCGGTGACATCTTTCATGCCTTCGCTCATCGCTGTATCAACTTTGGCATGGGCATCGTTGTAGGCCGCTAAAATCAAGTCTTCAAGAATATCGACTTCTTCTGGTACCAAAAGCGACTTATCAAGCTCTACCTTTTTGGCCTCAAATTTGCCGTTTAACGTGATTTTTACCAAGCCACCGCCGCTGGTGCCGGTGATTTCTTGTTGCGCTAATTTGGCTTGCGCCTCTTCCATTTTCTTTTGCATTATTTGCGCTTGTTTCATTATGCCTTGAATATTCATCATTGTTCATTGTCCTCGTCATAGATTATTTCTGAAGTTTCTCCGCCAAAGAAGTTTGAGCTCTCGTCCTCATCTTCTTCAGCCATTTTGCGGGTCGCGGTTTCGATTTTTGCGCCCTTAAATTCTGCCATAATCGCTTTAACCAGCGGGTATTCCATTATGTTACGCTTTTCTTCCTCTTCGGCGGCTTTTTCCATATCGGCTACCGTAACGCCCAATGCGCCTCGAGCCATTTCAATCTTCCAGGTCAGGCCGGTGGCTTGGGTCAATATCTTGTGCAAGTTCAGAATAAAATCAGGGTGAACTTTATCTGAGGCTGTCATTTTGATATAGCCGCTCTTAAACTCAGATATTGAGACGTCATTTTTCAAAGCATATTCGGCCAAAGGCATTTTATGCACTTCCAAATAGTTTAAGAGATCAGAAAGTTGATTAAAAGTCAGAAAATCACTCTCGGCGGTATTTGGTTCAGGCTCTGCCGCCAAAGCACGATTAAAAACCGGAGGCGGTGTCGTCTGCGGTTCGGCTTGTGAAACTTGCGGGCGGAAACTACCTAAATTAGAGTTTTTTTTTACGTCGTTTAACAGCTCATAAGGCGTCGGTAATGATGCCGAATAAGCCACGCGAATTAATATCATTTCAAGGGCGTCTATTTGTACCGGAGCGGCTTGAAGTTCGCCTAAGCCCTTTATCATCATTTGCCAGATTTTGGAGAGAATCGCAATTGATACCTTGGAATTTAGTCTTTGGCAAAAGTCTCTTTCGGTTTCGCTTAAGGACGAATCGTTGATAAAACTCGGTATCAATTTGGTTTTGGCCAACAAGTGAGTAATATTTATCAAATCTTGCAGTAAAGAAGTCGGGTTGGCACCGTTTTGATACTGGGTTTGGAGTTTGAGCAGGCTCTCTTTGGTGTCTCCGCTGATTAAGCTTTCAAACAATTCAAAAGTTTGATTGCGGTCAGCTAAACCAATCATCTCTTTAACAATATCGGTTTTGATTACCCCGGCTCCCAAAGAAATGGCTTGGTCAAGCAAAGATAAACTATCACGCGCCGAACCATCGGCCGCTTTGGCTATCATGTGCAGAGCCTCATCTTCGGCTTTGAGATTTTCGGCAGCAATGATTTTGTTAAAGAGTTTGAGCAAATCCTCGATTGAAAGGCGTTGCAGGTCAAATCTTTGGCAACGCGACAAAACCGTGACCGGAACTTTGCGTATCTCGGTCGTGGCAAAGATAAATTTGACATGCGAAGGTGGCTCTTCCAGCGTTTTTAACAGAGCGTTAAACGCATTTTTGGAGAGCATGTGGACTTCGTCGATGATGTATATTTTGTAACGCGCATTGGTCGGTTTGTATCTGACACCGTCCAAAATCTCGCGAATATCGTCCACACCCGTACGAGAGGCCGCATCCAACTCCATAACATCAATATGTCTGCCGGCTGCAATGGCTTTGCAGTTTTCACAAACGCCGCAGGGATGTATGGTCGGGCCGCCTTTGCCGTCTAATCCCGTGCAGTTCAGAGCCTTGGCAATAAGTCTGGCGGTTGTGGTTTTACCAACACCGCGGATTCCGGTTAAAATATAGGCATGGTGCAGACGATTGTTTTTAATGGCATTGGTTAAGGTTTGGACCAAAGCATCTTGTCCCAGCAAGTCTTCAAACGTTTGCGGGCGATACTTACGGGCTAAAACCACATATTGATTTTCGTTTTCTTCTTCTGCCATTAAATTGTCTTCTTTAAATTTTGAGGTGGAGGACGAATGACCTTAACCTTATTCGTTACGGCTGCTTCCTTCCGGACCTGACCGGGTTGGCGAAGGGCTAACCCAACGTCCTCCTTATTTTCTCGTTTGTGAGAATTTCTGGTTTAACTTGGTTTAATATCGTCGATATTCCCTTTTTTTTCAAGGGAAAAATTATCTATTAACACCGCTTTTCTAATCCGAAACAACGATGTTTAACTTCTCTAAACCTTGTTTGACGATTTCTTTTTCTTTGTCGCTCGGAACATAGTCTAAAGGTTGATTTTCCAAACTTAGCGGATAACCATAGATTAGTGTTTGCGCGGTTGAGGTATCTTTGCCAAAAATTTTGGGCGCAACATACCCCGGCTCTAACACAATATTGCCGTTGTTTTCAATATTTGTTGAGGCTGTCGAAAATTGTTTTGGCGCTTCATCTATTATAAAATTCCCGTCCGGACGGATTTCTACAATATCTAGACTGTGTTGATTTTGGCCGTTGGCTAACAGTCTAAAAGCTCCGTTTATCCCGACATAACCGTCCATATCCGTAATTGAGAAATTCATATCTTCACTTGGTTTTTGCGATAAAGCCGAAGCTAAAGCCACCGCGTCATACCCCATGGAATAAAGGCTGCTCGGACGCTCGCCAAATATAGAGGTATATTTCTCAATAAAATAATCACTGTGCGACCGTGATAATGCGGGAAACCAGCTGCCGCGCATGGTGGATTCTTTATTCAAAACCGTGTTTTCCCATACGCTGGTGCCAATAAATTTTACTTGCGGGGCATAGACATCATAGTAACCAAACATTGAAACTGCCGCCTTGAGGCTGGCACCGCTTTCAGGAATCAAAACCGTATCAAAATCAACCTCTCCCAAAGTATCGGTTTTGTTTAGGCGCTCCAATACTTTTCCGGCCGTCGCATCTCCTTGGCTGATTTTGTTGCGGAGGCTGCTTTTAAAGCGTTGAAGACGCGATGTCCGTGCATCATAGTCCGAAAGCTTTCTGGTTATGGATGAAAAATCCGTGGTTCCCGGCGTATAAAAACCTATACGCGTAATACTGACACCATTCTTTTGTGCCGATTTTACCGCGGCGCGTGCAACCGCTACGCCGGTATTGTTGTCCGGCACAAGCAACGCAAAGCGCGAACGGCCGTTTTGAGCTGTATAGGTAATTATGCGATCAACCTGCTCTTCTACCATCAGGCCTAAAGTATAAACTTCGGGCTGTAAAACATTCGACATGGTGCTGAAAGCTATTACCGGAATGTCATGTGAGCGGGTTTCCTCTGAAATTGCTTGAACTGAACTACTCTTTAGCGGGCCGATTATCAATCTTGCATTTTGATTGATGGCATTGGTTACGGCAACACGCGCGCCTTCGGGCGTGCCTTTGGTGTCGTAATATTGCAAAATTAATTTGGGATTGCGGACATCTTCTAAGGCTATCATAGTGGCATTTTTAAGCCCTTGTCCTTGCTTGGCGGCAGTGCCGCTTAAGGGCAACAAAACCCCTACCCTGAATTTGTCATCTCCGCCGAAATTTACTTCACTGATTTCGGTGTTGGAATCGTTTATTCCGCCTTCCATACTCACGTTGGTACTTTGGCAACCGCTCAAGACTAAAAAGCCCAGCAAAAAACTTATTTTTTTTAACACTTGCAATTTATCCCAAAATAGAAAATCATATAGCCTGAAGTTAGCTTAATTTTCTTTGTTTGTAAAGTGATAGAATAATGAATAACGGTTTATATGTGGTTGCTACGCCGATTGGCAATTTAGATGATATTTCTAAACGCGCTTTGGAGGTTTTAACTCAAGCCGATGTGATTGCTTGTGAGGATACCAGAGTTACCCGAAAACTCTTTGCTTTGCTCTCGCTTGATGCAAACAAACCTTTCATCACTTACCAAGACCATAATGAAGAGCAACAAGCCCAAAAGTTAATTGACCTCATTAATGAAGGAAAATCATTAGCTCTTGTCAGTGATGCCGGTTCTCCTTTGATTTCGGACCCAGGGTACAAGCTGGTGCGCAAATGCCGTGAACAAGGCGTTAAGGTGTGGACGGTTCCGGGATGTTGCGCCGTTATCTCTGCCTTGCAGCTCTCAGGTTTACCGACCAATCGTTTTATGTTTGCCGGATTTATTCCAAACAAAGAAAAAGCTCGTGAAGATTTGTTTAAGGAGCTGTGCTTACTTAACTCAACTTTGGTGTTTTATGAAACCGCACAGAGAATCGTTAAAACACTAAATGTGGCGCAAAAATATTTTCAAAACCGCGAAATTGCCGTGGCCAGAGAAATAACAAAACTCTATGAAGAGTGCCTTAATGGTACGGCTGAGGAGTTAATTCAGCACTTTGAAAATAATACACCTAAAGGAGAAATGGTGTTGATGGTGGCACCGCCTGTTGAATCTTCGGCTTCGGATATTGATATTGAATCTCTCTTGAAAGAAAAACTCAATAGTATGACATTAAAATCTGCGGTGAAAGAAATTGCCGATACCTATCATTTGAACAAAAATAACGTTTATGAACTGGCTTTGAAACTTAAAAATGACAAATTATAGTGCCGGAAAATTAGCTGAATTTTTGGCTTGCGGTTTGCTTAAGACCAAAGGCTATAAAATCGTTGCCAAAAACTATAAAACCGGCAAAGGGACGCATGCCGGCGAGATTGATATTATTGCTAAAAAAGATAATCTCCTCATTTTTGTTGAGGTCAAAAAAAGAAAAACTCTTGAAAATGCCGCTTATGCAATCTCAGAAACTCAAAAATCTCGCATAAAAAAAGGGGCTGAGGCTTTTTTGGCGCTCAACCCACAATTTGAAAATTATGATATGCGCTTTGATGCAATTTTAATTGCTTTTCCACTTGATTTTCAGCATATTGAAAACGCTTGGTTCTAGTCCAAAGAATTTTCTATCAAGCGGTCTAAGTTGGTGCGTTCGTGCATATTGTATCCGTCAAAGTCTTCTTGCAGAGGTTGGGCTTTTTTCTCAGACTTAGCCTTTTTCTTGGATTTGACTTGCGGTTGAGCTAATTTTTCAAACAAATCATCGCTTGATTTGTTGGTTGTTTCCTCTTTTGCTTCCTCTTTTTGTTCTTCTTTGGCTTCGTCTTCTTCCGATTTTTCTTCTTTTCCGCTAATGGTGGCGGCTTTTTCTTTGATGGTGTCAAGCGTTTCTTTCGGAATCAGATTTTCTATCGGCTCGGCAAATTCTCCGGCTAACTGAAAATATCTTGAATTTTTAAATGTCTCGGGTTGGCGCTCTTTGGGCATTATCCAACTAATCAGAATATTAAGCAAAATCACCAATAAAAAGGCTCTCATAATGCCAAAAAACAATCCCAGCATTCTATCCAGCGAGCTTAATTTGCTGGAGCGGATTTTATCGACAATGTTGCCGGTTAAAAGTATCCAGATTACCATAAACAAAATTAAGATAAAAATGGCTGTCACAACGCCGGCTATCATCCCGCTGGCAATATATTCTTTGGTGATGGGGGTAAAGACCGGCAAAAAGTAAATAACTGCGGCAGAGGCCAATACCCAGCCGATGATGGATAAAACCTCTTTCATCAGGCCGCGACTCAAAGCAATGAGTGCCGAAATTCCCAACATAATTAAAATGACAATATCTAAATTGTTTAATGGTTGTGACATCTTTTTATCCTAATTAAACCAGTTGATTAATCTTTGAACGTTACCGATTTCATAAGTGTTGATATCTAAATTGTGTTTCTTTTCTTTGCTATGGGTCGGCGGTGTTATGGCACTGTGAAATCCTAGCTTATAAGCCTCTTTCAGGCGCGCATTGGGTTGCGATACGGCGCGGATTTCTCCCGATAAGCCGATTTCACCAAAAATGACAGCATCCGCCGGCAAAGGCTTATTGGTCAGCGAAGAAATTACCGCCATAGCAACGGCTAAATCTGCGGCCGGTTCCGAAATTTTTAAGCCGCCGGCAATATTTAAGTAAACGTCTTGTGAGCTTAAATTCATCCCGCAACGGGCTTCTAATACCGCTAAAACCATCGCCAAACGGTTGGAATCCCATCCGACGACCGCACGTTTGGGGCTGGCATAGCCGGTTGGGCTAACGAGAGCTTGAATCTCGACCAAAACAGGTCTGGATCCTTCGATGCCGGCAAAAACGCATGAACCGGAAATATTCCCCTGACGCTCTGCCAAAAACAAAGCAGACGGATTTTCAACTTCTACCAAGCCTTGGTCTTGCATTTCAAAAACACCGATTTCATCTGTGGCACCGTAACGGTTCTTGACCGCACGCAAAATGCGGAAATGGTGCCCTCTTTCGCCCTCAAAATACAAGACAGTATCAACCATGTGTTCCAACACTCGAGGGCCGGCAATTGAGCCTTGTTTGGTGACATGTCCAACCAAAAAGAGGGTAAAGCCCTTCTTTTTGGCTAGTTTTATCAGCTCATAAGCGCAGGCTCTGACTTGCGTGACACTGCCCGGGGTGGATTCAACTTCTTCCAGATACATGGTTTGTATCGAATCGATTATCACAATCGCAGCATTTGATGCCTCTAATGTGGTAATTATATCTTTGACATTGGTGGCTGAGGTTAATTTGACCGGAGATTTTTCAAGCTGCAAACGCTTGGCGCGAATCCGAACCTGATCAATCGCCTCCTCTCCGGAAATATAATAACACTCATGGTCTCCGGGTTGATTGGCTATGCTGGCGCAAGTTTGCAACAATAAAGTTGATTTGCCGATACCTGGGTCGCCACCTACTAAAATTGCCGAACCGGGGACTAAGCCCCCGCCGCAAACTCGGTCTAATTCCTTAATACCGGTAACAAGGCGGGTGAGAGCCTCTTGCGAGCCGCTTAAGGGCACAAACTCCAAAATGCGCCCTTTTTTCTTTGGCGCAATGTTGGAAAAGCCTTCGCCGCCGACTTGTTCCTCCGTAATGGAATTCCACTCGCCGCAAGCATCACATTTGCCTTGCCATTTGGGATAAACCGCTCCGCAATTTTGACAAACAAATTCACTGCCGCCTTTTTTTGCCATGGCTTAAACCTCTACTTTTATCGGACCTTGTGAACAACCGTTTATAAACTGGCGAACATACGGATTATCGGTTTTATCCATCTCTTTTACCGTGCCTTGCCAAATGATTTTGCCTTTGTAGAGCATGGCGATTTTGTCGGCAATTTTGCGAGCCGATGCCATATCGTGCGTAATGGTCAAGGCCGTTGCGCCCAAACCTTTAACCGATTCAATAATCAGGTCATTAATCACGTCTGACATAATCGGGTCCAGACCCGTGGTCGGTTCGTCAAAAAAGATGATTTCCGGACGGGTGGCAATGGCTCTGGCCAAACCAACACGCTTTTGCATACCGCCCGAAAGTTCTGACGGTGAAAGGTCTGCAACATCGGGAGCAAGTCCTACTTGACGCAAAACGCGAATAGCCTCGTTTTTGGCTTGTTTTTTGGGCATATCTTGATTTTCAATCAGGCCAAAGGCAACGTTTTCCCATACGCTTAAACTATCAAACAAAGCACCGCCTTGGAACAGCATGCCCATCTTGGCGTGCATTGCCTCAACTTGTTTACGGGGCGCGCCGACAACTTCTTCTTCATCAACCTTAATCGAGCCGCTATCGGCCGTAAGCAAGCCTTGGATACATTTGATTAAAACCGATTTTCCGGTGCCGGAACCTCCGATAACAACCAGAGATTCCCCTCTTTTTACATCCAAGTCTATCCCGTCTAATACAACCTTTTTACCAAATGCTTTGGAGAGATTGCGAATTTCTATTTTATTTTCGTTCATTGTTTTTTCTCCTCGCTCTTATTTGGTAAAGAACATACCGGTGATGATGTAGTTGAAGATTAAAATCAAAATCGAAGAGGCAACAACCGCATTGGTGGTTGCATCACCGACGCCTTGGGCACCGCCTTTTGATTTGTAACCATTATAGCATCCCATCAAAGAAATGATAAAGCCAAAGACAGCTCCTTTGGTGATACCAATCATAATATCAATGGATTGCAGCTCATTGATGGTGGAGTTGATGTAGTTGGCCGGGTTGAAACCTAATTGATAAATGGCAACAACGTATCCGCCGAAAATACCGATAATATCACCGATTAAAACCAATAAAGGCAAAACAATAACACCGGCTAAAAGTCTTGGGGCAACCAAGTACTTGAACGGGTTAGTGGACAAGGTAACCAAGGCATCAATTTGTTCGGTCACGCGCATGGTTCCGATTTCGGCAGCCATGGCGGCACCAATTCGTCCGGCAACCATCAGACCGCAGAATACCGGCGCCAACTCACGCGTAACAGCAATCAATACAACCTGCGCAACCGCACTTTCGGCACCATAGCTTGAAAAACCGGAATAGGTTTGCAATGCAATAACCATACCGGCAAAAATTGTGGTGAGTGCAACAACAGGCAAGGAATAAAACCCTATGTCCATCAATTGACGTCCTACCAAACGCAGGTAAAACGGCGGGGTAACCGTATGATATAGGGCTTGTGCAATAAATTGCGACAGTTGCCCTAGTCTAAAGATAAAGGAAACCAATGGTTTTCCCAGTTTACGTAATGAATTTTCGATGATTTTGCCCAGCATTATCTTTCTTTCATTAAAAAAGTTAGAATTTTAGGTATATTAGAGCCTATGCGCTTAAAAATCAACCAACTTATGAATTTTCATCACAAGCCAAAGCAACTTTATGAACTGCCGATAATTCAAACGGATAAAGGCGAATTTTTTTTATCTCAACGCCTAAAAGCATTGTGGTTTCGGCTTGAGGCAAGCGTTCAATTTGACTTAAATTATTTGCCAATTCAATAACTAACGAGATGTTTGTTTTTTCTTTATAGGGCATTTTGACTATGCCTATTCCCCTCACCTCAAGCAAACCTTGTATTGTTTTGGGGCAAGAAGCAATTATTGCTCCAGAGATAAGCTCAATATCCGTTCTGTCATCTGCAACAAGAACGGCTTGTTTTTCTTTAATTAAACGCAGAGCTAAATCTGATTTTCCGCTGCCTGAAGGACCTATCAGAAGTATTCCTTTATGGTTTAGTTCAAGACAGGTAGCGTGTATGTTTTCCATTACAAAACCTTATAACGCACAAAAGCGAGCAAGGCGCTGCTCGTCCTTACTCTCAAGTGTAATTTTTCGACCCGTACCGCAGGGCGTAATATTTATTTTTAAGCATTTACGGGGTAAGTAACTACCCATTTTTTCGGGCCATTCGATTAAACATACACCGCAAGACATCGCCTCCTCCATATTCAGCTCAAAAATTTCTTCGGCTGATTTGAGGCGGTATAAATCATAGTGATATATCTCAAAATCTTTAGCATCATAAGTCTGCAACAAAGTAAAGGTCGGACTAGGGACTTCTTCGGCTGAGGTTAAACTCTTAATAAATGCACGGGCAAAAACCGACTTTCCCATACCTAATGTGCCAAAAAGAGCTAATACATCTCCTGGTTTGGCTACTGCTGCAAATTTTTGCGCCAGCTTTTCAGTATCTTCTACGCTTGGGCAGATATATTCTTGCATAGGCTATATTCCAAAAATGTTATCACGGCGTTTTTTGGGTTTGATTACTTTGATTTTTGGCTTTTGTGCTTGCAGAGCACGCCAGTCCTCGGGCATATAAAACTTGCCTTGCCATAAACCATTTGCGTTTCTTTGGGCTTGTTGCTGATAAGGAAGATAAATATCCGTGTATTTGGTATAAGCAACCGCCCAACCGGCATTAACCAAAGCGGCGCCCAAATCATATTCTCCCAGTGAGCAAGTTCCGACCATATTGCCTTTTTCATCTTGCTGCATAATGTGGCAAGTAAGCGGATTATCACCTATCCAGCCTTTGAGCCATAATGCAGCCTGACGACCGCAATTGTATGAACGTCCGCTTTTATCGGCGCAGGTTTGGCTGATTTCAGGCGCATCAATACCATATAATTTGAAATAGCGACCTTGTATTTGCAAGGTATCACCGTTCATTACTTTGGCCGAACTTCTGAATGTGGGCAAAGAATTCATATCAGGTGCTTGATTTTGCGGCGCTTGTTGCCCGCCTCCTATTGCATTCATAAATTGCTGAAAAGTACTGATTTGCGGCTCTTGCTCAGGTGTGGGTTGATTAGCATCTGATTGGGAATTGAAGTTTTCTCCCAATGGAGGAAGTTCTCCTTCTCTAAGCTGAATTTGGTTATTTGCTGATTGTGCGTCCCCCTGCCCTGACATTGCAAATTGTTGCGAGCGACCTAAAAAGCTTTGTAAATTTTGACCTACTCCGTTAATGCCATCCTTAAACGCTCCTATAGCGTAGAGAATAAAAGCAATAACACCTATCACCGCTATAAATGAGGGAATACACCCCATGGCACGCCAAGCCATTTTGGTAAATATATAAAGTGCAACCAAGCCAATTATTAATCCTATAAAACCGCCGCCTTGGAGCACCAGATTACTGCTTTGAGTTCCGCTACCGCCGATTAATATCATAATCAGCGCACCCATACCCCATAAAAACTTTTTCAGAAACAGCATCTTTTATATTCCCTAAAGTTAATTTTGCTTCATTAGAACACATATCTTTATAAAAATCTATTATATTTTTACTATCCTTTCGTAAAGATATCGTTAGTTTTTGCTTTTTTCGATAATTTCAATTTTAGGCCTTGTTTTTTGACTCTATAGCGAAATTTGTTACTTTTATGTATGTTTGATTAAAAATTTTTAAATCGCTAACTCTACGGCCTTTTTTGGAGGACACAAAAAAAGCGGAAGTAAAATTCCGCATTTTTTGTTGTTTTTCAATAAGTTAGTTTAATCTATAACTTTTATTGAAAATTTTTCATTGGAACTAACAATAGGAGTGGCAGGTTCAGGTGCTTGAAATCCCAAACTGTGACGCTCACTTGACTTCTTTTGTTCCAATATGTCTATAATCATATCCAATTCGGCCGGAGAGGCATATTGCAAAACTACCTTGCCGCCGCCTTGTTTGCTTGGTGATATTTTGATTCTTAAACCGAGATTTTTGTTTAAGTCTTTTTCGATGTCCACCAAGTCACCGTCCTTGGGTGTTTTGGCTTGAGGCTCTTTTTTGCCTTCTTTTTGTTTGGCTACCAATTCCTCAACCTGACGAACACTCAAGTCCTTTGCTATAATTTGGTTGGCCAAGGCTTCGGCATTGTCCAATCCAACCAAAGCTCTGGCGTGACCTGCGCTCAATTTGCCTTCTTTTACCAGTTGTTGCACTTTTTCCGGAAGATTAAGCAATCGCAGCGTATTTGCAATGTGGCTTCTGGATTTGCCGATGATTTGCGATAAAGCCTCTTGGGTGTGAGCAAACTCATTGATTAATCTTTGTAATCCTTCTGCCTCTTCTATTGCTGACAGATTTTCTCTTAACAAGTTTTCAACTAAAGCCACTTCTAAGACTTCTTTATCTGATAAGTCTTTTTCTATGACCGGAACTTTGTCAAGCCCTGCCAATTTTGATGCACGCCAACGACGTTCACCTGCAATTATTTCATATCCAATCCCCGAACGACGAACCAATAAGGGTTGCAATACACCCTTTTCTTTGATGGAATCGGCAAGGGATTGTAATGCTTCTTCATCAAACTCTGTACGAGGTTGAAACTTTCCGGGTTGAAGCAAATCTATATCAACTAAATTTGAACCTGAACTGCTTGGTGCTAATGATGATAAATTTTCACTTTCGCTTACATCTAAGTCATCATCTCCCAGCAGGGCACCAAGGCCGCGACCCAAACTCTTACGCTTGTGTGAGTGATTGTCTGAGGTTTCAATATTATTGAGCATTTTGCTAATTTCTTTTTCTTCTTCTAGCATGCCATTAATTCCTTCTCTCTTTTCAATACTTCACCGGTTAAACTAATATAGGCTTGGGAGCCCGGGCATTTGAAATCATAGAGTAAAACAGGCTTACCGTGCGACGGTGCTTCTGATATTCTGACATTCCGCGGAATAACGGTTTGGTAAACCTTTTTCCCAAAGAAACTTCTGACATCGTCTTCTACCATTTGAGTCAAATTATTGCGCTTGTCATACATGGTAAGAACTACGCCTTGCAATTCAAGTTTCGGATTAAATTTCTTTTTGATTTGATTGATATTGCGTATTAAATCAGTGATACCTTCAAGAGCTAAAAATTCACATTGTAACGGCACGATAACAGCATCGGCGGCAACAAGTGCATTGATTGTAACCAAACTCAGTGAGGGTGGGCAATCTATTAATATATAGTCATAATTAACAGCGTCTCTTTGCAGAGCTTTTTTTAATGCAAATTCGCGATTATCTATGTCCACCAATTCAACTTCGGCACCTGCCAAATCAGGTGACGATGGAATAAGCGAAAAATTTGGAATCTCGGTCCAGACAACAGCTTCTGAAATTCTTTTATCGCCAAGCAAAACTTCGTAAGACGAGGCCATACGTCCACTCTTATTTATGCCCATAGATGTTGTAGCGTTTCCTTGTGGATCCAAATCAACTACCAGTACTTTCTTTCCGGCGGCAGCCATAGCTGTTGCAACATTTACCGTTGTGGTCGTTTTACCAACTCCGCCTTTACGGTTGGCAATGGCAATAATTCTTGGCATTATTTAACTCCTTTAACTTTTGCTAATTTGGTTATGACTAAAATTACACCTTCAGATGAAGTCTCGCTTGGATGAATTTGACACTCAAATTGCCAATGCTTTTTAGCTTCATCTATTTCTTCTTGATGTTTTTTGCCTTTGGGAAAAATGCATACCGTTTCTTTTTTGCAGAAAGGATAAGCGCAGCCCAACAAATCGCTCAAAGATGTCATGGCGCGCGAGGTGATGACATCAACTTTATTTTTGGGAAGAGATTCGATTCTTTGATTGAAAATTTCGACATTTACGGAGCAAATTTCAGACACGTGTTTTAAATACAGTGTTTTCTTTCCAATGCTTTCAATCAAGCTCACTTTTAAATACGGTGTTTTTTCTGCAGCCATAATTGCTAACACCATTCCGGGAAAACCGGCTCCAGACCCAAAGTCATAAAGGCTTTGCGCTGATTGAGGAATAAATTTAAACAGCTGCATCGAGTCGATAAAGTGACGATTCCACGCATCATCCAAAGAGGATTTACTCACCAGGTTAAACTTATTTTGCCACTCTTGCAGAGAGGCTTCATAAGCTCTTAACTTGAGTAATGTTTCACGTGAAACATCGTATTTTTGCATTTCGTTTTCCATACAAAAATTTATATATTTTTTATAAAAAATTTAAAAGATTTTTATATGAGTTATAAACACATTATTTAGGTAATTTTAAAATTATTTTAAATTCAATTAGATAACATCCCAAATTGAATCTATACCTTAATATTTTGCGATTTTTAAATACAGTGTTTTGTTACAAAGACCAGCGTTTGGTGGCGTTTAGTTGCACTAATAAATCCTCCGCCTCGCCAAAATATTGCCCAAGCTGTGAAACAGAATGTGCATCATCGCTTATCAGCAACGGAATATCATTTTTTACCAAATCTTCCATAATCCAGCGGGCAGGGTAGAATGACCCAATCGAATTTTTGCCTTTGGTGTTAATTTCGGTCGGCATATTATGTTCTTTTAGTGAGGTTACGATTCCTTTAATCTCATCAACAAAATCATATTCTCCGATAACGCCGCTCCAGCGGGCGAAATCAATATGAGCTAAAAAGGTAAATTCGCCACTCTCAACAGCTTTACGAATATTATTAAAATGATTGTGAAAAAGCTCTTTGATTTTTGCTTCAGGTAAACCATATCTTTGAAAATGATATATCTCATAAACCTCTGTTCCGTCTTTGTTGGTTACCTGATGGTTGCCGTTTATGAGATAATCAACATCAATCTTTTGCTTAAACTCTCTAAACTCATCCAGCCAACCAGAAAGTGGAAAATAATCAACCTCAAAACCGGCATAAACTTTAATTTCGGGATTCTCTTTGGCTACTTGTCTTATGGCGGCAATATGCTTTTTGACCGGCTCAAGAGCATCCTTAAAAGATGAAAAATAGGTATATCCCTTACTCAAGGATGGATGAACCGTCAAATGGTCGCTAATGCCTATGGCTTTCCAACCCAGATTTTTGGCTTGAGCTACCATTTCGGATATACTGTTTCTTCCATCAGAAAAAGTCGTATGTGTGTGAAGCGAATAATTTTGTATCATCTCTTTATTCCTAAAACCTCGTAACTATCGCAATCACATTTGTCATCAATATATGTTTTAAGTTTAAATACACCGTTTTTTAGGGTATTTTGTTGCAAGTCATTTAGATTATACCTTTGTGTTATTCCGGAAATGCGATTTTCTAATGATGTAATTTCCATTCCTTCAAAAAACATATCTGCATATTGGACTATTCGGTCGTAATCATCATAAGTTATATTTTTTAGCAATGTTCTGCATTCTTCCAACCAATGTGGTGGGTATGAAAAATCTTCATTTGAAAAATTTTTATCTTTAAAAGTATGTGTTAGGCAAATTTTAGCAGCATCGGAATAGCCATATTCTAATAAGTCATAGTAACCTATTATACCGTGAAATCTATCAGCTTGCTTTTCATCTATTCTCTTCCCGTAATCGTGAAGCAACCCTAATACAAAAGCTTTATCTACATTCAATCCCATTTTATTTGCTAATCGCGACGAAAAATCAGCAACGCCTCGTGAATGGAAAATATATTCTTTATCAATTTGCGGTGTTTTGGTTTGATGGCGTCTTGAATAATCTATGCCATTTTGCCATATCTGTTCTGCTTGTTCACGCGTGGGATACGTCATTCTTTTATTCCTAATAAATTATAAATATCGCATCCGCATTTGAAATTAAAATATGATCGTCTGCTTTCAATTATATTACTAAAATGCTCCATTTGTATTTTATTTATCGGATAGCGTTTAGCTAATGATGCAAAACGATATTCTATGGTACAATCTGTTCCCATATCATTTAATACATCTGTCAATTGCATCAGATAATCATAATCATTAAACTTTATTTGTGATAAAAACTTTTGGCAGGCGATAACATCATCATTTATGATAGGATAATTTTTTATATCAAATTCTTTTTCATAAAAATTATGCGTGATACAAATTCGGGCTACGTCATCCCAACCTTTTGAAATCATTAATTGATGACCAACCCATCCGTGGTGACGGTTTTCAGCTTTTTCATCTTTTATGCGGCCGCAATCGTGTAATAAACCCATAACATAACAAAGCTCCGGATTCATATCTTTTGTCTGCTGAGCTATTTTGCAAGCGTTTTGTGCAACTTTGTTACAGTGTTCTCTATATGTCTTTTCCCACTGAGGCAAAAAAGGGCAGGGGCTTGAATTACGTTCTTTTATTACGTATTCAAAAAACTCTTGAGCTTCCTTAGCATCGGGATAAGACACTTTAATTTACTCCCAAAAGTTTATAAATATCACAGCCGCATTTGGTATCAAAATAGCTTTTTAGCTTTAAAGCCTCACGATATTTTTTCTTTAACAATACTGTCAGAATTTTATAAGTGTATTGCAGATATTTCATTCGTTCTTTGAGATTGTAATTTACTCCGATTGCAAGTCGGTCGCAAAGCTGTATAAGTCTGTCATAGTCATCAAAAGGAACCTCTTTTAACAACTTGCGGCATTTTCTTATTTCTGAGGGATTGTAGGACGAATATTCTTTAATGTTGATTTCTTGCTCATAAAAGGTGTGTGTGAGGCAAATTCTTGCCAATTCATCATAGCCCAATTTATTTAGTGCTTTATATCCTTCTAAACCGTGAAACTTATCTGAGCGTTCATAGTCATAAACCAACTTTCCGTAGTCGTGAAATAATCCCATAATATAAGCTTTTTGACCATCAATTTCGGGCAGGCGGGAGGCTATCATTTCGGCACAAACGGCAACCATAGCAGAGTGGATTCTGAAGTTTTTGGCAATTCCCAATTCAAAGCGTGAAGATTGTTCACAGCGTTTTTTTAAGGTTTCATCAAAAAGTTTCAGAGCTTCTTGCATGGTCGGCATAGTCATATTTCACCTCTTTACATAGCCCAAAATTGCGGTTATGGCAGCAGGGGTTACTCCCGGAATGCGTGATGCTTCACCAATCGTTGAGGGGCGAACTCGAGATAGTTTTTGCACCATTTCACGGGATAAGCCACCAATTTTTGAATAATCAATGTCTTCTCTGATTTTGAGTTTTTCATCTTTTTGAAAGACTTCAATATCAGCTTCTTGTCTTTTTAAGTATCCTGAATATTTAGCCTCAATCTCTATTTCCTCATAAACGTTATTGGGGATATTTTGCAACTGCGGCCAGAGAAGATTGATTGTTTCACGTGAAACACCGTCATATGACATTACATTAAATGCTGTTCTCTTGGTGCCGTCGCGCTTGGTTTTTATACCATATTCTTCCAGCTTGTTCGGATTGATTGTCAAGCTCTCACAAAGCTCTCGATATTTATTTATTGCGTCTGATTTTGCTTTAAATACAGTGTATCTTTCCTCACCAACGCAACCAACATTATGTCCTATTTCCGTTAAGCGCAAGTCGGCATTATCTGCTCTTAAAAGCAAACGATATTCCGATCGAGAGGTAAACATTCGATAGGGTTCATCCACACCTTGGGTAATTAAATCATCTACCATAACGCCAATATAGGCTTGACTGCGGTCAATGGTGAATTTACGACCTTTACCCTCAGCAAAAAGCGCGGCATTTACACCGGCAAGAAGTCCTTGTGCCGCGGCTTCCTCATAACCGGTCGTACCATTGATTTGTCCGGCTAAAAACAAGCCTGAAACTTTTTTGGTTTCAAGCGTGTTGGTTAGTTCTTGCGGGTCAACATAGTCATATTCAATCGCATAGGCATAACGCAAGATTTCAACATCTTCCAACCCCTCAATGGTATGAATAAATTGTTCTTGCACATCGGCAGGCAAAGAGGTTGAAATTCCGTTTGGATAAACAACGTCTGTGTTCAAACCTTCCGGCTCCAAAAAGATTTGGTGACTGGTGCGGTCGGCAAATTTTACCAATTTATCTTCAATACTTGGGCAATATCTTGGACCAACCCCTTTAATTAATCCGGAGAACAAAGCGCATTTTGAAAAGTTATCACGGATGATTTTGTGTGTTTTCTCATTTGTATGGGTTATATAACACTGTATTTGCGGATTGGTGATTTCTTTGGTTAGGTAAGAAAAAGGTTGCGGCGGATAATCACCATCTTGAGTGCCTAATTTTTCCCAATGGATGGTTTTGCCATTTAAACGGGCAGGGGTTCCGGTTTTGAGACGGCCGACTTTTAGGCCTTTTTGCTTTAAATACGGTGTTATACCGGTACAGCTTACATCGCCAATTCGGCCACCGATAGAGGTTTCGTGTCCAACAAACATTACACCGTTTAAAAACGTACCCGAAGTCAGAACAACGGCTTGGGCTGAGATTTCGCTTCCGTCAGCTAAGATGACGCCGGTGATTTTATCGCCCTCAAAAAGCAAACCTTCAACAGCGGCTTCCATAATAGTCAGATTGCTTTGCGCTTGCAGAGCTTCCAGCATATATTTTTTATATAATTCTCTATCAGCTTGCGCACGAGGGCCTCTAACAGCAGGTCCTTTTGATTGGTTTAGCATGCGGAATTGAATACCGCCTTTATCAATCACTCTGGCCATTAAACCATCTAATGCGTCAATCTCTCTGACCAAGTGACCTTTACCAAGTCCACCGATTGCCGGATTGCATGACATGGCGCCAATGGTGTCAATTTTGTGAGTGATGAGCAAAGTGTTTGCTCCGGTTCTGGCTGCTGCGGCACAGGCTTCACATCCGGCATGTCCGCCGCCAACGACAATTACATCATAGTTTTTATTATTGTTCTTCATTTATTCGTCCTTTTCTGCCTGTATGACAGATTTTATTTGCGGTTATTTTAACACAAAAAATATTATCAAGCCGTTAACTGTCCTCTCATTTAAAAGCAAAAAACCGCTCAAAAGAGCGGTTTTAGGATAACGATTGGTGTTAGAAAACGTGATTTTTAACACAATATTGCCAGTAGTCATAAACTTTTTCTCGAGCTAATACAGCCGGACAAAGAACAACAACCGAAAAAATACAGCGCCAACAAAGGTATTTTTCATACTCTGAATAAACTTTATAGTTCTTCATAAAATGAGCTCTGTCCTCTAACCAATATTTTAGGTTTGAAATTTCCGCCGAATAATGTTGCGGAGAAGAATAGTAAGAAAAACCTAATTCCAAACTTTTTTGCTGGAGTTTTTTGAAAGATTCACTTATTTTTTCTGATAATTTACCTTTACACTCCAGAAGTTCTAACTCTGAAAGAACACTAATTCGATTGGTGATGAGTTTTTCCAATCCGTCTGAATAATTTTCCATATAAACAATTTTTTTAAGTTCAACAATAATAAAATATGTGCTTTTCTTAGAGCACATATTTTATTTAAAATCAAGTATTTCTTAGCCTTAAATTACTTGCCGATACAAAATGAACCAAAGATTTTATCCAAAATATCATCTACTTCTATCCGGCCGGTAATTTTACCTAATCCACGAGCGGCCATACGGATATCTTCGGCGGCCAGCTCAATATCTTTATGCAGATTAAAAGCTTGCAGAGCCTCTAATGTTTCATTTAGAGCTTCTCTATAACGAGCACGCGTTATCAGCAAATTAGAATTTGATGTAAAGCGGCTTTCAATTTGGGTGGTGATTGCGTTTAAGAGTTTTTCCAAACCTTCTTTGGGTTTGGCGGCAATAACTATACAGCCGCTGTTTTCTAATTCTTGTCTTTTATCTTCGGAAATGCAATCGGCCTTATTGGCCACAAAAAGCATTTTATCAGAAATTGTTTTTTTAAGATTATCAAAGATGTGAACACTGTCTTGTGAGGCATCAAACAAACATAATACCAAGTCAGCTTCTTTGATTTTATCATAAGCAATTTCTATTCCGCGTTTTTCAATCGCATCTTCAACTTCTCTTAAACCGGCCGTGTCGGTAAACATTACCGGGTAGCCTTTTAGGTCTAAGTGAACATCAACCGCATCACGCGTGGTTCCGGCAATGTTTGAAACTATCGCCGCTTCACGATTGACAATCGCATTTAGTAAGCTCGACTTTCCGGCATTAGGTGGGCCAACGATTACAACCCTAAAGCCTTCTCTTAAGCGTTCTCCAATATTATCTCCTTTTAGGTGTTCTGAGATTTTGTGCGCAAGTTTAAATACAGTGTCCTCAAGTTTAAATACAGTGTCTTGAGGAATTTCCTCATCCGGAAAATCTATATAAGCCTCCAAATAAGCCATAACCTGCAAGAGCTCTTCTCTCCAGCCTTCATACAGATTTTTTAATCCACCTTCCATTTGGCGCATGGCATATCTTTGCTGCTCGGAGGTTTCGGCATCTATCAAATCAGCCAACCCTTCAGCCTGAGTTAAATCCATTTTGCCGTTATAAAAAGCACGTTTGGAATATTCACCCGGTTCGGCCAGGCGATAACCTTCTATCTGACTTAATGAGGCAAGGACTCCGGAAATTACGGCCTTGGAGCCGTGAATCTGTAATTCGACAATATCTTCCCCGGTGAAAGAATGAGGGGCCTTAAAATACAAAACAAGGCTTTTATCAAGCACTCTCTTTTCGGGCAAAGAATAAATATTGGTAAAATAGGCATAACGGGCTTTGATTGTCTCAACTTTTATATCCGTCATCAGCTCTATGGCCTTGAGAGATTTGTCTCCGGAAATACGTATGACAGCAACACCGGATTTTCCGAACACGGTCGATAGAGCATAAATTGTTTTGTTATCCATTTTTTTATCCTATTTGATTTTGATTTGGGCTGAATATAACACAAAAATCTTAAAAAAACAGCAAATTCTCATAAAAGGCGTTTTTTTGCCTTTGGAGCGGTTTTTTACTTTTGTTTAAGTGTTTCATTATAACATAGATGAAATTCTTTTCTGTGGGCTTTACACGGACTCACTTTTTTTCTAATGAAAGTAGCAAATGAATAAATGTTCTAAAAAATTAATCATCTGGGATTTTGACGGCGTTATGGCCGATACCGAAAAATTATGGATTGAAAATCGCAGGTTAATGGTTAACAAAATTTTCGGACTAAATTGGGACTTTGAAACAACCAATCATCACTTGGGCGGTATGAGCGATAAAACCAAGCGCATGAATTTGGATAAAATAGGTCTGAAGACAGATGATAAATTTTGGGCTGACAGTTTGGCTATGGATATGAAAGTTATGGCTCAAGGATTTCCTCCGGTCGATGGGGTGGAAGAAATTTTGCAAAGCAAAGATTTTTTGCACTGTGTGGCCACGGGAGGAATCTTATCAAAAAGTATTGAAAAACTCAAAACTATCGGTTTTTGGAATAAGTATATCTCACAAAAAAATCTCTTTACCGCCGATATGGTTGAACATGGAAAACCAGAGCCGGAGTTGTTTCTTTTGGCGGCAAAAACTATGGGGGTTGCCCCTCAAGACTGCGTGGTGATTGAAGATTCACTTGCCGGAATGACGGCCGGATTAAGAGCCGGAATGTGCGTGGTGGCTTTTGTGGGCTGTGAAATGAATAAATCTCCCGCATATATCGAAAAAATTAAAAAGCTCGGCGTGAAACATATTTTTGAAAATATGCAACAATTCAAAAAATTTCTTTATGAAAATTAATATTTGACAAAATACACAAAAAGTGGCATAACTCTCGGAAAATATTAATTATTAATCATTAAATATTGTGTATATGAAAGCAGAAATTGGTTTTCGTTGGCTGGTCAATTTACTGGCTACTTTATTGTTGGTTTGGGGATTAAAGGCTGATTATGAGATGAGTTTTATGATTTTATCTCTCATTTTGGCTGCTAGTTTTATACTTATGTATAATTTCAAAGCAAACAAGCCCAAAAATGTTCCGTGGTTTAATACCACAATTTGTTATTTGGCGGTTTGCTGTTTTTTAGCATTGCCGGGCTTGATGAACTTATCCCAAAATGTATATGGACAAATCGCAATACTTATGACAGTCACCGGCTTGCTGTGTCTGTTAGATGCATATGTACCGGTTATTGTTTACCAATTAGGGTATCGATCAACAAATCAACCAAGATATCCTTCAACTCTATTTGTTTTCATTATTGCCGTCTTAATGGCTGCGGTAATGATTAATTAATCTGCTCTTTTATAATGAAAAAAAGCCTCTCATCAGAGAGGCTTTTTATTTTTTTTAAGAATTCATCGTATTGAAGAAATCTTGATTGTCTTTGCTTTGTTTTAATTTATCAAGCAAGAATTCCATACCGTCGGTCATGCCCATTTGCATTAATACACGGCGCAAAACCCACATCTTGGACAAGGTCGCTTTATCAACCAAAAGCTCTTCTTTTCTGGTGCCCGAACGCGTGATGTCAATCGTTGGGAATAAGCGTTTGTCAGTTAATTTTCTATCCAAAATGATTTCTGAGTTACCGGTTCCTTTGAACTCTTCAAAAATGACTTCATCCATTCTTGAACCGGTATCAATCAATGCTGTGGCAATAATGGTTAAAGAACCGCCTTCTTCAACATTGCGTGCAGCACCTAAAATACGTTTCGGACGTTGCAGAGCATTGGCGTCAACACCACCTGTCAATACTTTACCCGATGATGGAATTACCGTATTATAGGCACGGCCTAAACGGGTGATGGAATCGAGCAAAATGACAACGTCTTTTTTGTTTTCAACCAAACGTTTGGCTTTTTCAATGACCATTTCGGCAACCTGAACGTGGCGGGAGGCCGGTTCATCAAAGGTTGAAGAAATAACTTCACCTTTTACGGAGCGGGTCATATCGGTTACTTCTTCAGGACGCTCATCAATCAACAAAACCATCAAATAAGCCTCAGGGTGATTTTGTGCAATGGCGTGAGCAATATTTTGCAACATAACGGTTTTACCGGTTCGAGGCGGCGCAACAATCAGACCACGTTGGCCTTTGCCTTGCGGCGCAATCAAGTCAATCACACGGCAGGTATAGTCTTTGTCGCCGCAAACTATATCAAAATTTAGTTTTTCGGTCGGATATAGCGGGGTCAAGTTATCAAAATTTACACGTAATTTTGATTTTTCGGGATCATCAAAGTTTATTGTGTTTATTTTGGTTAAGGCAAAATAACGCTCGTTATCACGCGGGCCGCGAATTTCACCTTCTACCGTATCGCCGGTGCGAAGACCGAATTTTTTAACCTGAGAGGGTGAAACATAAATATCATCAGGACCGGCAAGGTAATTGGATTCAGCAGATCTTAAAAAGCCAAATCCATCAGGCATAACTTCTATCGTGCCTTCGCCTGAAATGATAATATCATCGTCTGCTAATTTTTTGAGAATGGCAAACATTAAATCTTGTTTGCGCATGGAAGAGGCATCTTCTATCCCTAAATCTTCCGCTTGAGTTAATAACTCCGTTGGAGACTTTTGTTTGAGTTCTTTTAAATTCATGGAAACCTTAAATAGATTGGAATTAATATTAAAGAAATATAAATATTTAGGAACTATATTAAATAGTATAAGTTTATATATGCTTAAAATTTAAAACTGTCAAATAAAGATTCAGGGTTTTTTTTAGGGCAGTTTTATGCACATCCTGACCTGCCAAATATAATTTTTAAAAAATATGTAGTTATTAGTATATTCCTGTGAGTTTTGTGGATAAGTTTTTGTCTTCAGAGTTATGCAGAAGTTAATGCTTTGTTAATAATTGTGTTAACTAAAATTAAACAATGGTTAAGGAATCGTTAAAATATTTTTAGGTTAAAAATGTAAATACAAAATTTTGTTTCTTGTATATAACTTTTTTATCCCCAGAATGTGAATCAATCCGCGGCTTGTGCGTAACTTGGAAGATTAGATTTTACATTGTGGTGATTACTTTGTATAAAGACCAAAGAAGGGCTAGTTATGCACAGTTTTGAGTGCTTTTGTGTATAAGTGAGTCAAGTCTTTGTTTTTGGAGATTTTTTATGAAACTTATTGCGGTTACCGGCTCTATAGGATGCGGAAAAACTACTCTTGCCACCCTTATTCGCCAAATGGGATTTTGTGTGTTTGATGCTGACGGTTGGGTTAGACGGCTTTATTATCAAAAAGATTTTATTAAAGTTATTGAGCAGTATTTTCCCTCAGTTGTAAACGATGGTAAAGTGAATAAAAGAGCTTTGCGCAATATTGTGTTTAATGATAATCAACAATTAAAATTATTGGAAAGCCTGATTCACCCTTTTTTGAAGCAAACTCTTAAGAATCTTAAGAGAAAAAATGCTCGTTATGATGATTTATTTTTCTTAGATGTGGCCTTATTGTTTGAAATGGGATGGGAAAAATATTGCGACTTGGTGATTGTGGCCGATGTGGATTATGAAACGCAAAAAAAACGTGTGATGAAAAGAGATAATATTTCCGCCGAGGATTTTGATAAAATTAATAATGTGCAACTTAATAATGAACATAAAAAAGTGTTGGCCGATGTGGTGATTGATACCAATAAGCCTTTGAACGTGCTCAAAGCCGAGTTGATTTGTTTGTTAAGTGAAATTGAGGATTAATATGGTTAGAGAAGTTGTATTTGATACGGAAACAACCGGTTTTAATGTTGATGAAGGAGACCGTTTGGTGGAAATCGGTGCCGTGGAATTAATTAATCATATTCCGACAGGTGTAACTTATCACCAATATATTAATCCGGAAAGAGAAGTGCCGGAAGAGGCTTTTAAGGTTCATGGCTTAAATTATGAATTTTTGAAAGATTTTCCGACATTTGATAAGGTAGCCGATGAGTGGTTGGAGTTTGTCGGTGATGCCGTTTTGGTGGCGCACAATGCTTCTTTTGATATCGGCTTTTTGAACGGACAATTAAAAGAACTCGGCAAACCTTTGTTTACTTGGGACAGAGTGGTGGATACTTTGGAAATTGCTCGAACTTTGTTTCCCGGGGCAAGGGTTAATTTGGATGCTTTGTGTCGGCGTTACGGAATCGATAACAGTGAACGTACATTACACGGCGCTTTGCTCGATGCCGACTTGTTGGCTAAGGTTTATTTGGAGCTTTTGGGCGGGCAAGAGCCCAGCATGTTGAAAGAAGAGAAAAAAGTTTCTCATTCGACGGTATTTGCTGACAGTGCTCAACCAAAAAAGGAATTCAGACCAGCCAGAAATTTTGACCTAAGTGAGGAAGAAATTCAGGCGCATAATGATTTTTTGGCGGCTAATATTAAAGATGCCGTATGGTTCAAAGAACCAAGTGCCGAATAACTTGACTTTTGGTATGCTTTATTTTATGTTGTCTTTCATGTTTTTATTATTTAAATTATAGATATGAAAAAGAAAATTTTAACAATCGGAAGGCATGGCGCTTATGATTTTACGAGCTCGATGCCGTTGCTCGACTATAGTATGGTTGAGGCTTTTTACCGCGGAAAACAATTGAAAAATTTATCCGGCGGTATAAATAAAATTTATTCTTCTCCAATGCCGAGAGCAAACATTACGGCTTGTATAAATGCAATCGGTGCCGGTGAGGATGAAAGTCAAGTTGTTGTTTTGAATCATCTTACCGAAAGTGCTTCACAAAATACTCTTCGATTTTTGTGGGAAGATTTGAAAAATCAATGTCAAAGTTTTGGTTTAAATCATTTGCATTTGGTAACTCATTTGCCGGTGATTGATACTTTGTCTTATCTTTTTTTCAAGTTTTCGTATTTTGTTGCGCCGGGCGAGTGTTTGGTTTTGGAAAGTGAGAGTTGGGAAAATATTTTTGACGGTAAAGTAAAAGTTTCCAAACTTCCTGCCTTTGAGCCGAATATATTGAGTATTTATCAAAGCAGGCTTTTCGGTACCAAACGAAAAGATATTAATAAAGTCTTTGACGGTGTTAAGAATATTAACCCCGAAGAGGTGTTTGATTATCTGGAAGAAATAGGCAAGCTAAATGAGCAATTTGATTGGCAAAAAGTCTGTACTATTTTCAAAAGTAAAACCCTGAAGTAATTTTCAGGGTTTTTGCTTTTTAAATCAATTTATCATCAGAGTGACAGAATTTTTGTATGGGACAGTTGGCGCAATCCGGTTTTTGAGCTTTGCAGATATAGCGGCCAAACAGTACCAGCCAGTGATTGGCGTTTTTTACATAGTTTTGCGGTAAAACTTTGAGTAAATCCTCTTCTACTTTAAGCGGGGTTTTGCCATCACTCAAATTAAGGCGGTGCGAAATACGCATGACATGAGTATCAACCGCTAAGGTGGGTTGATTAAACCAAACATTGAGCACAACATTGGCGGTTTTGCGCCCAACACCGGGGAGGGTTTCTAAGATATTTCTATCTTCGGGAACAACTCCTTGATGATTTTTTACAAGCTCTTCAGACAAAGCAATGATGTTTTTGGCTTTGTTGTTATATAATCCGATGGTTTTGATATAAGTTTTGAGTTTATCTAATCCTAATTCAACCATTTTTTGCGGGGTATCTGCTATCTTAAACAATGCTTCGGTGGCTTTGTTGACGCCTTTATCGGTACTTTGCGCTGACAAAACAACCGCCACCAATAAGGTATAGGCATTGGTGTAATTGAGTTCGCATCTGGGATTTGGATCTCTTTGGTTAAAAATATCCATAATCTCTAAAATTTCAGAAGTGGGGCGAATCATGCTTTAACACCTCCGGCACCAGCTGCCTTGGGAGCATTGGCGTCTAACGGCCAACGCGGGCGTGGTTTGAAATCTAACGGGTCGGTTAGGCCTTTTTGGAATCTTTCAAGTCCGGCCCAAGCAATCATTACACCATTATCGGTGCAATATTTGATTGGAGGTGCCGAAAATTGCAGTTGGTGTTTGTCGGCTAATTTTTTGAGGCTTTCTCTTAAAAAAGTATTGGCGGCAACGCCTCCGGAAACAACCAAATCTTTACCTTCGGGATAATTTTGTTTGAAATAAGAAATGGCTTTTTCCAGTTTGTGGGTTAAACAATCCGTGGCCGCGGTTTGAAAAGCGGCGCAGATGTCGGCGGCATCGCGTTTGCGCATAATGGCGTGTTCAATTTTGCCATCAGGTGAATAAGATTCAATAATTTTGCGGACGGCTGTTTTTAGGCCCGAAAAAGATAAATTGCAATCGCCTGAATTTTGTAACGGACGAGGCAGCGGAAATCTGTCCGGATTGCCGACCGAGGCCATCTTTTCTATCATCGGACCTCCGGGGTAACCGAGATTGAGCATTTTAGCTACTTTATCAAAAGCTTCGCCGGCGGCATCATCAATAGTGGTGCCCAGTCTTTCAAAATCACCAACGCCTTTTACGACCAATATTTGGCAATGTCCGCCCGAAACTAAAAGCAATAAATAGGGATAACTTACATCTTCGGTCAGGCGGGCACAAAGAGCGTGTCCTTCCAAGTGATTAACGGCAATAAAAGGTTTGTTTAGGGCCAGAGCTAAGGCTTTGGCAGCCATAACACCAACAACAACACCGCCGATTAAACCCGGGCCGGATGAGGCGGCTATGGCGTCTAAGTCTTCTAGCTTGATGCCGGCTTTGTTAACGCAATGTTCAATAATTTCATCTATATGGTCTAAGTGAGAACGAGCTGCAATTTCTGGAACAACGCCGCCATAAGCTTTGTGTTCTTCTTGTGAAAGAAGGCTTTGTCCCAAAATTTCTCTCTTCTCATTGACTATGGCAGCCGCGGTTTCATCGCAACTGCTTTCTATACCAAGTACTAACATGTTGTTTATCCGTTTTTGTATTGCAGTTTTTTTTAAATTATATACACTATAAAAATATTGTTGCCAAGAATTATCACATGAGGATTTTAAGATGGTCAAAAATACTGAAAAAAAACAAGAAATTGAAAATAATTCGTCTTTAGAAAGCAACCCTAAAAAGGTTGTGTCAAAAATAGCTTTTTTGGTGGTGTTTTTAGCTGCTGTTTACGGCGTATGGCGTGATCCTCAAATCGTTAATAATTTTAAATCGTGGCTGCAAAACGCCTTTGCGCAACAAGATAATTCTTCAAATTCAGATAGCAATATTTTGTATCAGCAAATAGGTTTGTTGCAAAGTCAGTTAAACCAAATGCAAATGCAGGTTAATGCTTTATCTCAGAAATCTGAGCAGGAGTTGGATTTGTCTCAGGTGGAAGATAAAATCGGTGCCATAGAAAAACAAAATTTGAATGTGATTAATTCTAAGGCTGATGTGGCTACCGTGTTGGGAATCGTTACTCGTTTGGATAAAATTGAAGACAAACTCGATACTTTGGCAAAAGTCAGTGATGACGGTGCTTTAGTTTTAACCGCTACCATGATGGTACGTGAATGTGCCGATAACGGCGTTAATTTTGTGTATGAGGCTGAAATCTTAAATCAACTGGCAAAAGGAGATGCTGATATTCAAAATGATGTTGCTACCATTATGCAATATGCCAAAATCGGTGTGCTTTCACAAAATGAATTGAAAAATCAATTTCAAAAGTTTTATAAAAATTTGCTTAAAGCCACTCAAAAACAAAATTTGGAGGGTAAAAGCTGGAAAGAAAAACTTAATATTAAACTCAGTGAAGTCGTTAAAGTTAAAAGAGTAAATGATTTAGCAACCCCGCAAAGCGAACAACAAGATAAAAATAATTTGAAAAAAGTTAAAGAACTGGTGGATAACGGAAATTTATCTCAGGCTTTAGATGAATTGCATCAGATGAATAATGCGGTTATTACTGATAACGAAATTTTAAAACTTTGGATGGATAAAGCTCAAGCAAAGGTTAATTTTAATCAAGCTATTGCCAATATATCTGCACATTCGTTAGCTTTGATGAAAGTTAACAGTTTGAAAAATAATTAGTGCGGGGGATGTAATATGAGTGAATCTGATTTAAAACAAGTTTGGGCCGATAAATACAGCCAAGTTCCTCAGATTTTGAATAATATTCAAGAAGTTAAGACCGCGGCAACGGCTTTTAATACCAATATTGATGCCGTACTCAAAATTAAAGGAGATAAAATTGCCGAGTTAGCTTTGGCTTCGGGGTTGAATCTGAAAATGCTTTCTGAAGCAGGGCATAACAGACTTTTATTCGGCAGTGATGTTATAAAGGGAATTTTTAAGTGCTTTACCAGAGGCATTGCCGAGGAATGGTTAACCGAAGATAAAATCGTGTTTGATTGGATGGTAAAACATCTGGGTTATGATCGTTTGCAGATGGGTGGACAAGGTGGAATCGTTGCCAATGTTTTGGCCGTGGTCGGTGTGAAAAAAGTCTATGCTCATGCTAATTCCTTACCTAAACTCCAAGCTGAACAATTTTTGAAATTGGATAATTTGGTGTCTTTTGATGAAGACGGAAATGAAAAACCGGCTTATCAAGTAGATAGAAAAGATGATATTCCCTTGATTCACTGGATTATTGAGTTTGATAAAGGGGATAGTTTTACTTTTGAAGGCGAAACTTTTGTTTGTCCGAAATCTAATCGTTTTATTGCAACATACGACCCCATGAATTTGCATTTGGTGATGGATAAGAGTTTTGTGGAAGCAACAAGCGACCAAAAAATGGATTATGTTATTTTGTCTGGTTTTCATGCTTTAACCAAACAAAATGATGGTGTTAATCTGATAAAAAAATCTTTGCCGATTATTGAAACTTGGAAAGAAAACAAAGATATTATTCATCTGGAAATTGCTTCTACTCAAGATGTAGCCGTACGCAAAGCTATTGTGGAAGAAGTTGCGCCAAAGGTTGATTCGGTTGGCATTAATGAACGGGAAGCAATTGATATTTTGGAAGTTATCGGTTATGAAGATTTAGCTAAAAAGTGTAACGAAAACACACATAGTAAAAATTTGTTTGAGGCTTTGTTGGCGATTAAAAATAAACTTAAAACGCCTCGAATCCAGCTCCATATGTTTGGTTTGTATATGACCTTGCAAGATAAAGGATTTAAAATTACGCCCGAGGCTAATTTAAGAGGAATGATGTTGGCGGCAACCATTGCTGCCAGTAAGGCCGGAACCGGAAATATTCATAATAAAGAAAACCTTTTATGGGCTCATGGGCAAAAAGTTTCCGATGTGGGATTACAGGAGTTGGCTGATTTGGCCGAATTGGTTAAAGCTCCGGCTTTGCTTGAAACCGGTATGGCCGAAGTTAATGGCTATGATTTGATTGCTTTGCCGACAATCTTGGTGGAAAAACCTTTAACTTTAGTGGGTATGGGAGATACCATCTCTTCTTTATCGCTTATTGGTGCCAGATAAAACTTAATAAAAAAGGCTGCAAACTGCAGCCTTTTTTATTTGCTTAGAAATTGGTTGATAGCCTCAATGACACGTTGAACCGTATTGTCTACTTGTTCTTCCTTGGTTTCAACGACAATGTCGGCTTCAGAGTAATAGGGATATTCTTCGGAAATATATTTTTCCAGTTTGTTTTTAAGGTGCGAATCGTCGCCTTCCAAAAACGGGCGATGCTTGCGTCCGGCCGTGCGGTTATACAAAACATCAATATCGGCTTTGAGCCAGATGGTGATGGCGTGAAGTTTGGCTAAGGCACGGGTTTGATCCGCTACAAAAGAACCGCCGCCTGAGGCCAAAACACATGGGCTGCCTTGCAGAAGGCGCTTCATAACTCTTTTTTCTCCGGCGCGATATTCTTCTTCACCAAAACATTTGAGTACATCTACCAAAGATAATCCTGCGGCTTTTTCTATTTCTTGGTCGCCGTCAACAAAGGGCAAATTTAATTTTTTGGCCAATCTTTTGCCGACACTGGTTTTTCCGCTGCCCATTAATCCGACGAGCAATATTATTTTATCAATTTTTTTGGTCATGGTTTGTTTTTTTAATTCTTCTTTCAAGTTTATTATGCTAGATAATATAAAGACTTGTTTTTTTATCAACATTTTTTTTAAGGTTATAGCTTATGAGACAGAAAAAATCAAATTTTATCTACTATGTTATCGGAATTGCTTTGATTGCGGCCGTTTTGTTTGTGGCCAGCCAAGAGGTTCCGTTAAAAGTTGAACAAGTTGAACAACCCTTGGAAAATACTTTTTTGAATAAGTAAATGCCCGAATCCGTTGTTAATCGTTTTTTGGAGATGATGTCGGCCGAAAGAGGGGCGGCGCAAAATACCCTTGAGGCTTATGGTAGAGATGTTGAACAATTTTTAGAAAATTGTTCTTATGCTTCTCTAAAAGATATTTCCGGCGATGATATTGAAGATTTTATACAATATTTGAGCCGTGATGAACATCTTTCTCCTAAAACGGTAGCCAGAAAAATTTCTGCTCTGAGAGAGTTTTTTAAGTTTCTTTATACCGAAAAATTAATTAAAACTAATCCCTCCCTTGATATTTTGACACCAAAACAACAAAAGCCTTTACCTAAGTTTTTGACGCAAGAGGAAATTAAGCAACTTATTCAAGCGGCAAAAGCTGAAAATACACCGGCAGGGCGTCGAATGTGCGTGATGTTGGAATTGATGTATGCTTGCGGATTGAGGGTTTCGGAATTGGTTTCTTTGCCTGAAAATTGTATTAATTTTGATAAAAGACAAATTTTAATCAGAGGTAAGGGGAGTAAAGAGAGAATCGTGCCGGTTGCTCCGCAAGCCATTGAGGCCGTGTTTGATTATTTGTCTTATCGGGACTATTTTATTAAAGGCGGTAGAAAATCTATGTGGTTGTTTCCGTCAAAGTCTTCGACCTCGGGACACATCACCAGAGACACTTTTTTTAAGCACCTGAAAGAAATTGCTGTCCGTGCCGGTATTTCCCCTCAAAAAGTGACACCACACGTTCTACGCCACTCTTTTGCCACGCATTTGCTCAATCATGATGTTGATTTAAGGTCCGTACAAAAAATGTTGGGTCATGAAAGTATTAATACTACCGAAATTTATACGCATATTATTTCTGATAAGCTGATTCAAACCGTCCAAAAATTGCATCCTTTAGCTCAAAAACATTCTTAGGTTGATTTTTGGGGGATATTGTTTTATAGTTCGACTATAATAAGTTGTGTCGGAGGAGTGATGAGTATTAAAACTAATAGTCGCGGACGCTTGGCTGACGGTAGTCCTAACCCAATAGATGTTGCCGTAGGGCAAAAGATTTGTGCAAGGCGTTGTGAGCTTGGATGGTCTATGGAAAAGTTAGCTAATGCTATTGGGCTTACTTTTCAACAAATCCAAAAATATGAAAAAGGTGTTAACCGAGTTAGTGCCAGCAGACTTTATGATTTTAGTAAAGTTTTGGGAATGCCTATTAATTATTTTTTTAGCGGAATTGATGATAAAGCTGATAAATATAGCCCAAGGCAAGTTGCTACAGAAGAAATGTTTAACCAAATTGATGACCCGATGAATTGGGAAGAAAGCAGAATTTTGGCCGAGGCTTATTATAAAATTAAAAATAGAAAGTTGGCTAAAAATTTATTGGATTTGATGGTGAGTATTTCTCGTGTAAATGAAAAAAATGATGAAATGTGATAATAAAAAAGGGCGGTTATAAAAACCGTCCTTTTTTATTAATTGTGCAGAAGGGGATTTTATTTCCTACCGCTTTTGAGCCGAGCTTCCTTGGCTTTTACAAAAGCGTCAATCACATCCTTTGCTTTGGTATCTTTTGATACCCAGTCAAATTTGGCCGGCAAGTTCAGACACAATTGGTCTTCTGTCCACCAGATGGGCAAATCCCAATCTCTTTCGCTGGTAAAGTCGGGGTTTTTACATTCAAAAACCGGCTTTTGTTCGAAAAGCTTGATTTCTTCCTCAAGCTTGTCTTCATCGAGATTAAGCCCGCAATTGATGGCATAGGCCTTGGCGACTTCTCCGCGGAACATTGCCAGATAGGCGTCGATATATTCCGGTGCTGCCTTGAAAATCTTACAACGAATGTCGTTGATTTTTTTTGACCCGACGGTGAAATAGTCAATTATGTCACCATAGGTGGTTTCTGCGCCCAAATACTGCATTGGTGTACGTGATTCCGTAGCCAAAATCTGACGACCGGTGATGTCTTCACAGAACTCGCACATTCTAATGGCAAGGACACGGGTGATGACTTGTCCACCAATCGGAGATGACAGCAGTTTTTCTGGCGATACTTGGGTTTCCCGAGCCCAGAACGCAACACACTGCTCTTTGGTCATTTCAATCGTGCAATCTGTATCACCAGAGAAGTGTTCTACCAGATTGGCAAAAGTTGCCAACTCCGGTGTTTTGGTGAACAAGGTTGTGCGTTTTTGTTTGCCTGTCAATGCTTTGAGCTCATTGCATAACTGTTTTACGGCTGCACGGGGTAAGGATGATACCTTTTGTTCCAGAATTTCTTTTGCTTTTTCATCTCTTTGTTCAACAGAGAGGTCTTCCAAAGATGCTTTACCTGTGTGGTTGTTTACGAATTCCACAACGAATGCTTTTACTACCGGCTGAAAAATTTTTGTTTCCATAAATAATAAGTATTAAATATTGTTAGACATAAAAGTAACTGTAATGTTTTGGATTTAGCACAGCTTTTTGTAAATGACAAGCAAAAATTTGAGAAATTTTGACAAAAACAGCTATTTGATGTTTGCCAGAGCTAAAAATTGTTCCGGTGTCAGCTCTTCAGCTCGGGCGGTGAGCGGAATATTTAGCTGTTGGCATTTATCTTCAAGATTAGAAATGCTTTTTAGACTTTGGCGAATCATCTTGCGGCGTTGGCCAAAAGCCAGAGTGGTCAGTTTTTCGATTTTGCTGATTTGCTCTGAGCTTAGCGTGTTTTCTTTGGGGCGGAAAAGTAAAACCGATGACCAAATTTTAGGTGCCGGTGTAAAGCAATTCGGGCTTAAATCCATTAGGTGTTCAATATGACATTGAAGCTGACTTAGTACCGAAATGCGACCATAATCTTTGCTCTTTATCGGAGCCATAATTCGTTCGGCTACTTCCTTTTGGAACATTAATGTCATAGAACTATAATTATTAATCTCTTTGAGCCATTTGATGAGTAAAGGAACGGAAATGTTATACGGCAGATTACTGATAATATGCTGTGGTGTTGATGATAATTCTTTTATATCGGTTTGGAGAGCATCACCGTTGATTATTTTTAAGATATTTCCGGTTTTTTCTTGCATTTCTTCCATAATGGAAATGCAGCGCTCGTCCATTTCAATTACCGTTAATTCTTTGGGATTGGCTGAAAGAATCGCTCGAGTTAATCCTCCGGGACCGGGGCCGATTTCAAAAACATAACTTTGTGCAAAATCTTTTAAATTTTGATTTTGCAAACTTAAGCGGATTATTTTATCGGTGATGTTTTGGTCTAGCAGAAAGTTTTGGCCTAAGGTTTTTTTTGCCATTAAGCCGTGTGCATCTACTGTGGTTCTTAATGATGGTAGGGATGCTATCTTTTCTGCTAAATCGGTCATTTTAATTCCTTAGTTCAATAACGGCTTTTTGTCTGATATTATGCAATAATTTTGCGGATACCTCTTCTAAGCGTTTATTTTCCATAAATTTACGCATTTCTTCTTTGGTGGGAAGATTGGGCTTATCTCTATCAGGATGGTAGGTTTGTGTTAATTTTAGGATATAAAAATCGTTACCTACTTGGATAGGGTCGGAGACTTCGCCGTCTTTCATACTTAATACTTTGCTGTTAAGCGGCTCTATGAGTTGACCTGCATTTAACCATCCTAAGTTTCCTCCATTCGAGGCACTCGGACTTTCTGAAAATTGGGCAGCATAAAGTTCAAATCTGGGGTCGCGTCTCAGATTTGAGACCAAATCTTCTAAGTTTTTGGCATTGGGCTTTTTGATGACAATTTCTGATACCATATATTTGGGCGTAGACATATCTTTGGCGGATTCATTGATAGCATCTTCTATCTCTTTATCCGTTAATTCTCCGTCCATACTCATTTGTCTTCTGACAACGCGAATCCATGCCAGGTCAGATTTTATTTGCTCTCTAAAGACTTTCATACTTACGCCGCCTTTGGCTAATAAATTTTTTAATTCGCCAGCCGGAATTTTATTGCTTGCTTCAAAATGTTGAACGGAAGCATCAATATCTTTTTGCGTTATTTCTATGCCTTGCTTGGCGGCTTCTTGTATCTTTAATTTTTCATCTATTGCTGTTTGAATAACCTTCGCAATTATCATTCTTTTGGTTTCTGCATTGAAGGGTATTTTGGTGTTCATTACAAAGGCTTTTGCTCTTTGTTCAATGTCTGTTGATGATAACATTTCTCCGTTTACAACAGCTATGATTTTAATATCTCCGTTGTCATATAATCGTATGGGCTCATTGGGTATTTGCGGACGAACTTGTTTTATAGGCTTGGGTTGGGTCGGTTGCGCGGTGTCGTTGGAATTCTTAAAAACAACAGATTCCTTTGCTTGCGGTGCCGGAGCTTGTTGATTGATAAATTGTGCCTGCGCGGTGTGTGCAATCAGGCATAAACTTATTAGCAATACATATTTTTTTACTGTTAACATTCTCAAAACTCCTATTTCGAACCAACTCCGCCAAGCGTTTTCAAATATAGTGAAACGGTAAATTCAAAGTCATTTTCATCTTCAGGATCATTAGAATCGTAACGATGTAAATCTCCAATAATTTTTATACATTCGTCTTCATAAGTCAATGTGCCGCCATGTTCCAGTGAACCGCCGCCTTTGGTCAAATCTTGACGGTTATAAATACTGATGGACCAATCTTTGGTGAGCTGCGAACTTATTGCTGTATAAAGTTCTTTTCTATCGCCCAACTCTTCGGCCATCGTAGCATCGCTTTCTTGAAGATAAATATATGAAATATAGGCATTTAAAATATTCGGACCTATGCGAGCGGCTAATTCGCTGTATCTCATCTCCAATGTATCTTTATCAAAACGAAAACGATAGTTCATATCTAAATAATCGTTCGGATTGGCATAGATACGTCCTACATAATCACTAAAGTGTGAGTTTTCATCGTTATTGGCGCCGAATTCATCATGATCATTGCTGAAGTTGTAGCTTTGTGCAATGAAAGCTTGCGTACGTCCCATAATGGTTCCGTAAGAGCTCCAGTTTAAGCCATAGCTGATACGGCTGCCGGTATCATTGCGGTCATAGCCGGCATAACGATCAATATCTAAAACATTGGTATCGTCAAGGTCGGAATTTTGGCTGTCTTCATTTGGGATTTTATCGATTTTATTGCCACCATTGGGTGCTGCTACGGCAACAACTACCGGTTCAATGATATGTCTGGAGGTGTCGGTTGCTTTGACAAAAGGCATTTTCCATTCTAATCCTAATTGCGGAAAGACGCGGCCGACTTCTCCCGTGAATTTTTCATTATCCGGATTGGTATAGTTATCAATGTAATAGGCATCTGATTTTACGGATGCTACTAACCGATACTTTTCACCATAGGGGCTGGTATAAGGTAAATTCCATGAATTTATCATGGTCATACGTTGGGAACTGACATCTTGCTCTCTCATCACAGAGGCAAAATCAAACGTGTTTTTAAAGTAAGCTCCGTATTGTCCGGGGTCACTGACATTTTCATATGTGATTAAAGGAAGTACATATGGTTTGTCATATTTTCTTTTTCTGAACTCTTGGCTGTTGAGCATTTGCAGATCATAACTGATGAGTTTGTAGTAGTAAGCTTCAATAGATGCGTAGTTCCTATTATCAAATCCTTGCATCTTTGCGCTTGAGGTCAGCCATGCATCTTCTTTTTTGGGTAAGGACAGGTCTTTTAAGTACATCGAATCCGAGACGTAATTCAAATCTAAATCTGATACCCAATAATCGTTTATTTCATAACGAGCTTTGGCGTATAAATTTCCTCTGTATTCATCATCATCGTCATCTCTTAAGACTGAGCCTTGAGTGTGTAGGTAACCTCTTTCAAAGTATTTGCGGTAGGTTCCATCTAAAATCAGACCGTGATTTGTGCTTAAAATCGGTGAAAAGGTAAAATCTTCATGGGGGGATATGTCCCAAAAATATCTTGGTTGTAAAAAACCATCAAGATAACTGCTTGAACCAAAACTCGGAATTAAGAATCCCGAACGGCGTTTTACGGTCGGATCCGGATGAGATAAAAACGGCGTGTAAAATACGGGAACTCCTTTTACTTCCAGTATGGCATCTTTATAGTATACATTTTTGCTTGCGGCATCATGATTTATTTTTCGGGCTTTTAATTGCCATAACGGATTAGGATTAAGCGCACAAACATCGCAAGGAGAGTATACCGCATTGTTCATTACTTTATTGTTGTTGGGGTAGGTCCTAACTCGGCGTGCTGCTATGCGGCTTTCGTCTTTCATGATGATTTTGATGTTGTCCATTTCGCCTTGAGACATCTGATTGGTTAAAACAACGTAGTCTGAAAATACAACATTGTTTTCGGCATCAATCATTCTGACATTTCCAACTGCCGTTACAACATCATCACGCTGATTGTAAATTACTTTATCGGCATTTAAGGTAAGTCCGTCGCGAATAATATTGACATCGCCGATTGCGGTGATGGTTTCTAAATTTTGGTTGTTTTCCATCTCATTGGCGCTGAAGTAAATTTCTTTGGTCTTCTTTTCAATCGGCATAGGCGTCATAAAATTACCTATGTTATCATTTTGCTCCAGTTCGCCAAATGGTTTGGGTGATACTTTGCTTATCTTTGTGCCGGGGGCCGGTTCTTTCATATCGGCTGCAAAAGATATTTGCGGTTCGATAAGAATTGATAAAAGCGCCAGAGTATGCAAAATCTTAAATTTAGGCATTGATTATATCCTCTGGCTTCTTGCGGCGAACGAAAAATGCCGGATTGTAAAACAGCAGCATATAAATACATATAAGCAAAGGAAGTAAGAAATTTAAATATAACAGCGGCAGTAAATATAAGTGCTTCGTAGCTAGGTTTCCAAAAATTAAATCGCAGGCTTGAACGATAACCATGCCTATGATGGAAACGGAAATAATTTTGCTTTGTCCGCGACGATTAAAATTGCCTACCAGTAATCCCGTACAGGCCATAAGGGCAAATATCAGATTATACAGAGGCATAAGAATGCGTTTGTTGCCTTCAACAATGTAGCGATTGACTTCATTGGGTGTTAGGCTTTTATCATCTCGGGCATTTAACAATTCCCAAAGACTTCTTTCACGGGCGCCGGTTTCTTTTTCTTGGGTGGGACTCTTGGTATCAAAATCTACAGAATAGCGGTCAAAAGATAATGATGAAAATTGTCCGCTCTTTTTATTGATTTCTTGTCTTACCCCATTTACCATAATCAGTCTCGGGCCTTTAGGTGTATATATTACACGGCCTTTTTGTGAAGAAACCGTCATCTTGTTGTCGGGATTTCTTTCATCGTTAACTAAAATTCCGCTGACGGAACCGTCTTTTTCGTGCTTGGTGATAAAAACGGTTAAGCCATATTGAACGTCAGTGAATTCACCCTCTCGGAACATAAGGTGCGATACATCGTTTTTGACTTCCCATTCCAGTTCATTAAACGCCTTTTCGGCGGCGGGAATGACAATATTGTTTACGTAGATATTAAAACAGGACATAAAAAGTCCGACATATAAGGCACCTTTGGCGCAAGCCCAAGGGCTGATACCGGCAGCTTTCATTACAACCAATTCGCGGTCGGAGAGCATACGGTTATATACAAATAACGTGGAAACAAATAAAGAAATTGGGGCTAATATAACAAATATTCTGGGCATGAGCAAAGAGGTCATTTTGACGAACAAAATAACCGGTAAACCTTTGTTTGTGACCATTTCTACAAAACGCAATGATTGAGTTAACCATATTATTGACATTAGCGAGAATGTCACTAACAGAAATCCAATCATTATCTGTTTTATTATATATTTGTTTAGTTTATTCATAAAATTTCTAGCTAGCTGTTTTGAGCCGATTATATCTAATTTTCTTAGAAAGAAAACTATTATTTTGCATATAATGCAAAATTTTTAATTTTTAGTTTTTTTATGCAAAAAAAAAACACCTTCTTTTTTGCAAAGAAGGTGTTTGAAGTGAGTTGCCGAGGCAATTAAATCATTGCCATACCGCCATTAATGTTAATGGTTTGGCCGGTGATGTATTGAGCTTCATCTGAGGCCAAAAATGCAACAACATTGGCAATATCTTGAGCTTCACCAAGTTTGCCTTCAGGAATCTTGGCTAAAAGTTTGGCTTTTACATCGTCAGGCAAAACATCGGTCATCGGCGTACGGATAAAGCCCGGTGCAATTGAGTTTACGGTAATGCCGCGAGAACCAACTTCTTGTGCCAAGCATTTGTTCATAGCTATCATACCTGCTTTAGATGCTGAATAGTTGGCTTGTCCGGCGTTTCCGGTTACACCAACAACTGATGCAATACCGATAATACGGCCAAAATGGCGTTTCATCATACCGCGAACAGCTGCTTTGGCTAATTTGAAACCAGCTGAAAGGTTAACGTCTAATACCAGTTGCCAATCTTCATCACTCATACGGATAAACAAATTATCTCTGGTTAAACCTGCATTGTTTACCAAAATATCGATACGGCCTAATTTTTCCTCAACTTGAGATACCAAGTTTTTAACATCTTCCGGATTGGTCAAGTTGGCAGTGAAAATTTCTACTCTGTCGCCTAATTCGGCTTTTAATTTTTCCATCGGTTCAGCGCGCATATCGGTTAATGCCAAGGTTGCACCTTGTTTGTGCAAAGTGCGGGCAATTTTATCACCAAGACCGCCGGCAGCACCGGTTATCAAAGCTACTTTATCATGTAATTCAAACATTTTGAATCCTTTCTTTGGGTTATTATAAATCTTTTGCCAGTGCTTCTATCTCGGCGACAGAACCAACTGATAGTGCGTTCATCTCTTTGTGTCCGCGTTTAATAATACCGGAGAGGACTTTTCCTGCTCCCAATTCAATCACGTCCGTAACGCCTTGTTCGGACATATAATTTACGCTTTCTCTCCAACGAACAGAGCCGGTAACTTGCTCTACTAAGTGTTTGACGATTTCTTTTTCATCTTGAATCGCGGTGGCTAATACGTTGGCAATTAAGGGAATCTCAGCGCGGTTGGCCTTAACTTCGGACAAGGCTTTGGCCATTACTTCGGCAGCCGGTTTCATCAATGGGCTGTGGAAAGGAGCACTTACCGGAAGTTTAATACAGCGTTTGGCGCCAAATTCATGAGCAATTTCAACTGCTTTTTCAATCGCTTTCATGTGGCCGGACAAAACAACCTGACCATCGGCATTGTCATTTGCGGCAACGCAGATTGTGTTTTCATCACTGCAGGCTTCGGCTAAGGCTTGAACATCTTGGTAAGAAACGCCGATAACGGCTGCCATCCCGCCAACACCGACCGGAACGGCTTTTTGCATTGCCTCACCGCGGGTGCGGAGCAATTTGGCCGTGTCGCTTAATGAAAATACTCCGGCGGCACAAGCGGCGGAATATTCACCAAGGGAGTGACCGGCAACAAAACTTGCCTTGTCTTTTAATTTAATGCCAAAATCTTTTTCCAAGACGCGAACAACGGCCATAGAGTGAGCCATAAGCGCCGGTTGAGCATTCGCCGTTAAGGTGAGCTCGTGTTCCGGTCCTTCAACCATTAATTTGAATAAATCTTGTGAGATGGCTTCGTTGACTTCTTGGAAGACGTCCTTTGCAGACTTAAAGTTATCTGCCAATTCTTTTCCCATGCCGACAAATTGTGAACCCTGGCCCGGGAATACGAAGGTATATTTCATGTAAAAAACCTCTGTTGTTATTAGTCTTCGGATTTCAGATTTAGCTTTTTTCGCACAAAAGTCAAGTTTTAATGACCATTTAGTCAGAATTTGGCTCAATATATTAATAATCTGTTGATTATTTTCTTTTATAATACCCTCAATTTTGATTAATAGGTGATTTCAATGGCTAAAAAAAAGATTAAAAAGCAAAAATCTTGGTTGCGTAAATGGAGTGAAAGAGTGCTCGGCTTGGCTCTCTTTTTGTTTTGTTTGTTTTGGTTTATTGCAATTTGCTCTTATCATACGACAGATGCCGGCGCAAATGCGGTAAATACTCTTCCTATTCAAAACTATTTGGGAAAATTTGGGGCTTATTTGGCCGATTGTGCTTTGTCGGGTCTAGGCTTGGCGGCTCCTTTGTTCCTCATTATTCCTTTGATGTGGGGATATACATTAATGAGGCAAAAGGAATTTTTTAGCCCTTATGCCAGAGTTTTTGCTTGGATTGTCGGATTTAATACCTTTGCCGCATTTTTAAGTCTTTTGCCCTCTTGGATGGGTGCCTTTGAAATGGGCGGACTTATGGGCAAGTTTTGGAGCCGCCATATCTTGAGCTTTGTTAACCTTATTTATACATATGGTTATGCAGATATTTGGGTGGGCGCTTTATTGCTGATTTTGAGCATCTTGGCGTTTGATTTTGCTCTGGGTGTCACTTATAAATCTTGGTGGTGGCTTGCAAAATACATCGGTTTGGGCGTGAGTGCAGTGGTAGTTTCTATTGCTAAAGCCTTTAGTCTTATTTTTGGTTGGAGAAAGAAATTTAATCTCAGTTCTTTGAGAAAAGACGATGCGAAAGACGATAAACCTCTTAAAGTAAAAAAAGAGAAAAAGTCTAAAGAACCTAAAGATTCAGTTGAAAGAATTGAGCCTTCTTTTGAAGAAAGGCAAATTGCAACACCTGAAGAGGAAATTAAAGAACCTAAAAAGAAAAAAGAATCGGTTGCCGCAAAAGTTCCGGCAGCCAAACCCGATACAATTGATGACGGTTATCAACGTCCGAGTATTGATTTGTTAAAACGTCCGAAAGATACCGGTGGAAATAAGGTGAGCAAAGAAGAATTGGATTCAATTGCCCGAGAGCTGGAAAATGTTTTGCAAGAATTCGGCGTGAACGGAAAAATCGTTAAAGTACGTCCGGGACCGGTAGTTACCTTATATGAATTGGAGCCCGCGCCCGGAACAAAATCTGCTCGTGTTATTGGTTTGGCTGATGATATTGCCCGCTCGATGTCGGTGATTTCGGTGCGTATTGCCGTTGTGCCGGGGTCCAATACAATCGGTATTGAATTGCCAAACAAAAACAGAGAAACCGTTTGGTTGCGTGATTTGTTTGAAGACCCTGATTTTATGAACTCCAAAAACGAACTTAATGTGGTTTTGGGTAAAGATATCGGCGGCAAAGATGTGTATGCCGATTTGACCAAAATGCCGCACTTGCTGGTTGCCGGTACTACAGGTTCCGGTAAGTCGGTTGGTGTTAACTCAATGATTTTGTCTTTGTTGTTCAGAATGCGCCCCGAAGAATGCAAGCTGATTTTGATTGACCCGAAAATGCTTGAGTTCTCTATGTATAACGGTATTCCGCATTTGTTAACACCGGTGATTACCGATCCGGCTAAGGCGGTGGTCGGGCTCAAATGGGCCGTAAGAGAAATGGAAGACCGTTATCGGGCCATGGCGCAGCTTAATGTTCGAAATATTGCCGGCTATAACCAAAAATTGGCCGAACTCAGAGCCAGCGGAAAATCAGTCAAAAGAACGGTACAAACCGGATTTGACAGCGAAACCGGAAAGCCGATTTATGAAGAACAAGAGCTTGATTTAACCCCGTTGCCATATATCGTGATTGTGGTTGATGAAATGGCCGATTTGATGCTTGTGGCCGGCAAGGAAGTTGAAGCGGCAATTCAACGTTTGGCGCAAATGGCACGTGCGGCCGGTTTGCACTTGATTATGTCGACCCAACGTCCGTCGGTTGATGTTATTACCGGTACGATTAAGGCAAACTTCCCGACCCGTATTTCGTTTCAAGTTACATCAAAAATCGATAGCCGGACGATTTTGGGAGAGCAGGGTGCCGAACAGTTGCTCGGTAAAGGTGATATGCTTTATATGCCGGCAGGTTTGCGTCCTATTCGTATTCACGGTGCTTTTGCCAGTGATGCCGAAATTGAGGGTGTGGTTGAATTTATTAAATCACAAAAAGCGCCGGAATATGTTGAGGCCGTCACTGCCGGAGAACTCAACGAAAAAGACAGCGCCGCTGTGTTTGATAAAGGTGAATTTGGCGGCGGCGGAGATGATGACTTATATGCTCAAGCCGTGGCGATTGTTCAACAAGACAAAAAAGCCTCAACCAGCTATATTCAACGCAAGCTGAGAATCGGCTATAACCGTGCGGCATCGCTTATTGACCGCATGGAGCAAGAAGGTTTGATTTCGGCGGCTGACCATGTGGGAAGACGTGAAGTCTTGTAACAAACGCAGCGTGTTTGATGGCAAAAATTGACTACACGGGCTTTGTGCCCTATCTCCGCGTTGCTTTCAGAGTTATTTGTCGCAAGTGTAGCACCCTTGATGGCAAAAATTGATGACACGAGTGTCCGTGCCTTGTTGTATGTGTGATAATCTGTCGCAAGAAAAAAATAAAAAAGCGGGGTGAGAGCCCCGCTATAATTTATTTTCCGCCTTTGGTAACGACAACCATGGCTTCTCTTAATATGCGGTCGTTTATCATATAACCGGTTTGGAGCTCGGCGATAATTGTACCATTGGGTTTGCTTGGGTCTTCAACTTCTTGAATAACGCGGTGGTAGTTTGGGTCAAAAACCGTATTAAGACTTTCCATCTTTTTTATACCGAATTTGTTAAATACTTTAGTTAACTCATTTTCGGTTAACTCCACACCTTTGCGGAGGGCTTCACAGTTGTCTGAATTCTGGTTATCAACAGCCTCAATTGCTCGATGCAAATTATCGGCTACCGTTAACAGGTCTTTGGCAAAAGAGGAAATGGCATATTTATTGTTTTTTTCTATTTCTTGTGCACAGCGTTTTTTGGTGTTTTCAGCTTCGGCATAAGCGCGCAGAAAATCTTCTTTTAATTGACGATTTTCGGCTTTTATTTTCTCCAATTCTTCATCTTCTGAAGAACTTTCCGGAGCCTCTTTTTCCTCAGCAAGTTCTTCTTGAGCTTCGCTGATTTCTTCGTTCATTTCTTCTTTTTCTTCAGCCGGTTCTTTTTTGAACTTTTTCATCATTTTTCCTCTTTAAATTTTTTTTGAAAGCGTGTATATATTAGGAAATTTAGTAACTAATGCCTGACAAGTCAAGAGCATATCTGCGAATATTCAAAAGAGACGCTATTATTGGTTAGCGGTTACGGTGAGTAGAAATTATTTTTTGTTGTCTAGAGAGAGCGAGATGAATGCCAATGCTGTGATTTTTGATATACAAAATCAATTTAAGCCTTTACCTAAGGCTTTCAATAAAAAGAAATTTATACTCTCTTACGGGGTGGTCAATGACCCCATTCTTTCGGAAATTCAAAATTTTTCAAAAAAACAATGTTTGGGACGCGAAGTTTGGCCCGAAATCAAAAATATTAATGCTTGGATGTTGTCGGCAGAAACTGCTCATTTTATGAAATGGGGCGGTTTGGGAATGGTGGCTTCCGAGCTTCCCGAAGTGTTTAATACCGTCTTTGGTAAAAACGGTGATAAAATTTCTGTCGTAACCCCTTTGTATATTGGTAATACAGGAAAAAAGAAAGCTGCTTGGGAAACTGAGGGCGTTTATCTCGGCGCGGAAAACAAAAAAATTAATCTCAAAAAAATCGGCGTGTTGATTGTTCCCTTTATGGGTAGTAAGCAAAATTTGGTGAAGTATAAGGTAAACGTATATCAGGGTGTGTTTAATGACACCAATCATTTCTTTTTTGAAAATCAACGTTTCTTTTCTATCAATCCTCATAAAAATAATCCTTCCGCGCAAGACGGATGTTATGTGCTTAATGAATTTAATGTGAATGAAGTGGAGCGGTTTGCTTTCTTTTCAAAATCAACTTACTGTTTCCTTAAAGAAATTTTGTCAGGTAACATAAAAAATGTTGAAGCTCCTAATATTTTATTGGCTAATGATTGGCACAGCGGTGAAATATCGGGGTTAACAAAGTATTTTTCAGATGCTTTGTTGTTGCAGAAAAAAATGAGTCCGGAGTTGAGTCAAAAACTTAAATCTTTGCCGATTGTGCATATTGCTCACCACTTGGGGTACCAAGGCTGGGATTATCATAATACGGCCAAAATATTAAACTCTCTTTATGAAGATACGGCAACGCTTGTTTTTAAAAATGCAAAAGCAATTAAAAACAGTAATCCTCGAGCTACAAATACCTTAATCGTGCATGATACGTATAATCAGGCTTCTTGTAATTTCCACTTGGCTGACAGAGTGGTAACCGTGTCTAAAAATTATATGGAAGAAGTTTCTAAAGAATTAGGTTTTGGTTTCGATTTCAGAGATATTTTGAAAATTCGCAAAGATCACAGAACATTTTTCGGTATTGTTAACGGGTATGAGAAAAAACTTATTTCTCCTAATAAAAATAAAATAGATGCAATTAACAGTTATTTCAAAATTACTGATTTTAGAGTGTTTGATGAAAATCAGTTGGAAGAAAAAAATCATAATAAAGAAGAATTTATCAAATTGATTTCTAAAATTGCCTCAGATAAAGCTTATAAAAATTCCGTTATTCCGTTGATTGACACTTATAATTTTGAAGATATTTCAAAAGAGGTAAAAAATCCTGCAAAGACCCCGATTTTGTGTGCTACCAGCCGTTTGGTTGAACAAAAAGGTTATGATATTTTGGCTCAGGCTTTTTTGAAAATCGTACATCAATTCGATGATTTTAAAAATGAGTTGCCAATTTTGGTTTTGGGCGGTGCAGGTGATGATAAAAATTTTGAAATGTTGCAGAATTTGAAAGATAAAGTTGCAAAAATTAATCCAAGTGCGGCTAAAAGAATCTTTGTTTTCAGAGGTTATCGCGATCAGTTTGCTTATGCAATTCAACTCGCGGCTGATTTCTATTTAATGCCTTGCCGGTTTGAACCTTGCGGTTTGACTCAAATGGAAGCTATGGCTAAGGGAACATTGCCGATTGCTATGTCTACAGGCGGGTTGGTTGATACGGTAGACGATGGTGTAAACGGTTTTAGAACAGAAGTATTTTTTAGCGAGAGGCGTCGGGTTTATGGCGCAAATTTAACCGCTCAAAGGTTAAAAAACAATGTTAATGCTTATGCCGAAACTTTGCAAAAAGCCTTAAATACTTTTTATGATAATCCCTCTCTGATTACTGAAATGAAGAAAAATGCCATGATGAAAGATTTTGGCTGGAACGTTAAAGACGGGTCTTTATATAAATATTATAATTTGCTGAAATTTGGGCATTTATAATCTTAAAATATTTTTTTATAACTGAAAAGAGATGTGAAAATGAGACATTCCGGACGTCAAAATGACGAAATTCGTCAAGTCGAGATTATTCCTAATTTTAACCCTTATGCCGAAGGTTCGTGCCTGATTAAATGCGGCAATACACATGTGGTTTGTACCGTTAGTGTGGAAGAAAAAGTCCCTGCTTGGCTAAAAGGACAAAATAAAGGTTGGATTACCGCCGAGTATGGTATGCTGCCGCGCGCAACACAAGTCAGAGTGCCAAGAGAATCCAAAAAGCCATCCGGCAGAACGCAAGAAATTCAACGTCTTATCGGCAGGTCTTTGCGGGCAGTAGTTGATTTGACCAAGATGAAAGATATTTCTTTGTGTGTGGACTGTGATGTGATTCAAGCCGACGGCGGAACGCGCACGGCCTCTATTACGGGTGGTTTTGTGGCTTTGTCTTTGGCTATGCAAAAACTTTTGGCGGAGAAAAAACTTAAAGAAAACCCAATTCAAGAATATGTGGCCGCCGTTTCTTGCGCCATTCATGACGGAAATAAAATTGCCGATGTGGATTATTTGGAAGATTCAAATGCGCAGGCCGATATGAACTTTGTGCTGACAGAAAGCGGTAAAATTGTTGAAATTCAGGGAACGGCTGAAGGGAATCCTTTTGAAGAGACTGATTTTGCCGAACTTTTTAATTTGGCTAAAGGCGGAATTAAACAATTAATTGCCAAACAGCATGAGGCTCTCAAAGACTAATCTTTACAAACAAAAATTATCTGATATTTTAGTGAAACTTTGTGATTATTAAAATATTAGATGTTGAACAAAAAAGCAGAAGTTATGAAAAAATTTGAAAAACTTGTTATTGCCTCTCACAATCAAGGCAAAGTTGATGAAATCAGAAAAATGCTGAAACCTTTCGGGGTTGAAGTTGTGTCTGCAGCAGAGCTTAATTTGCCGGATGTGGAAGAAACGGCTACGACCTTTGAGGGAAATGCCTCTTTGAAAGCTTTGGGAATGGCTAAAATGTCTGGTCTTCCGTGTTTGGCCGATGATTCCGGCTTGTGTGTTGATGCTCTTGACGGGCGTCCGGGGGTTTATTCGGCACGCTATGCTCCAAACCGCGACTTTGACAAGGGGATGGATAAACTCTTGGCTGAGTTGAACGAGGCTTTGGAGAAATCTCCGAAAAAAGGCAGAGGTGCACATTTTGTCTGTTGTTTGGCTTTGGCAATGCCTGAACATTTGGAAAGCGCAGCTTTGTTTAAAGGATTTGTTGACGGCGAAATTGCTTTGCAAAAAAAAGGCAATGGTGGTTTTGGTTTTGACCCGATTTTTGTGCCCAAAGAGGGAGACGGGCGAACTTTTGCGCAGATGTCACATGAAGAAAAAGATAAAATTTCTCATCGCGGCAGAGCTTTGGAAAAATTTGTTAATGAAATTTTTGGTAATTAACATTAAAAAGAAAAGAGGGAATTTTCCCTCTTTTTTGTTTTTGATGAAAAGGATTGATTGATGACACAGATTACACAGGGGTTTATTTTGGCTGCCGGCAGAGGAAAGAGAATGTTGCAGTTGACAGACGATAAGCCCAAACCTTTAGTCGAAGTGGCCGGAAAATGTTTGATTGACTATAATGTGCAGCGTTTGAAAAATGCCGGAATTAAAGACTGTGTGGTTAATCTGTGCTACAAAGGCGATATGATTAAAGAACATTTGCGCCAAGAAAATGCTTTGAATTTTATTTTTTCGGAAGAAGAAGAAGCCTTGGAAACCGGTGGCGGAATTAAACACGCTTTGCCCAAGATGAAGAGAGAACCTTTTGTGGTGGTCAACAGCGATGCTCTTTGGACTGAGGCTGAAGGCGGTAACTTAATTAAGGAAATGATTGAAGCTTGGAATGATGACAAGTTTGATATGATGTTGATGTTGTTGCCGGTTGAAAATTCTTTTCAGACAATGAAAAACGGGGATTATGATATTGATGAACAAGGTTTTCCGGTGAGGAGAAAAACATCCGAAAAACAATCAAAATATTTATATGGCGGCGTTTTAATTGTTCATCCGCGAGTTTTTGATAATGAGCCCGAAGGACGTTATTGGTTGATTGATATTTTTGATAAGCTTGAAAAAAATCATCGCTTGGGGTACTACATCCATAAAGGAAAATGGTTCCATGTAGGGAATCCGGAAGCAACCCAAGTAGCCGAAGAATATTTTAGCAAAAATCCTTTATTTTAGACGATTGAGCGTTTGGCTTGATAAGCCATAAAGTTTTGTGTGGGCGGTAATATAAGAAATACCGCACGATTGTCGTTGGTGTGGGTGTGCTTGTGCAGATTAAAGGTATCGGCAACAATCTGTTCAACGTCAATATTATACTTTTGATTAAAGTAATCTCTTAACTCAAAAGCTTTATCTTCATAAGATAGGTTTTTGATGTGGTAAAATTGTTTGTTCTTATCTAATCGTTGGCGGATACTCATAATTTCTTTGCCACGGGAAAACAGGTCTGCTAACTGAATTAGACGGTCGTAATCGTTATATTTAACTTTTTTCAGATAGTTTTGTGCAAACTTAAATGACTTTTCATCATAAGTCGGAAAATCATCGGCTTTTATATTAGGGTCAATAAAATTGTGTGTAATGCAAATAGGAGCTACATCAGGATAGCCGATTTTACGGAGATAGTTATATCCCTCTAAACTATGCGGAACTTTGGTTACCGTTTCATCTTTAATGCGGCCGATGTCATGCAAAAGACCTAATACATAAGCGGTTTCTGGATTAAGTGATTTGGTTTTGGCGGCGATGTTCTCCGCAATTTTGGCAACATTAAATACATGGATTCCATGTTCAAAGATAATTCTTTGGTTGGATCCATTGTAAATCCTTTCCTGCAAATAGCTATTTGCCAAACGTACCGCCGTGATACGTGAGGGCAGATAGCCTTTATCGTAATTATTTAGTGCTGACATTGTTTTCCGCTTATTTGTAAATCTGGTTTGTCATATCACCTTATTATAAAGAAAACAAGTTAAAAAAACGTCGCTGTCTATATGTTTGTGTTTGACTATTTGGTGATTTGTTTTAAACTCTTTGCCATGATGAATAATGTTTTTAATATTCCGGCCGGTTGCGCGCTTGCCGATGTTTTGGCCGAAAAGTTTTTGAGAGAATATCAGGGGAATCCTTTCGGGTTAACCGATGTATTGTTTTTGTTGCCAAACAGGCGTGCGGTTAAAACTCTTAAAGATGCCTTTGTGCGTTTGCAAGGGGCTCAACCGACATTATTGCCGCAGATGTCGCCGCTTGGGGATGTGGAAGAAGATGAACTGTTTTTGAGCGGGTTTGACTTGGGCGGTGTGTTAAAAGAGCTTTCTCCTGCAATTTCAAAAGTTGAACGCTTGCTCTTGTTTACTAAAATTGTAATGGCAAAACCTGTTGAATACGGTATTGAAAAGTTAGCCGCCAATCAGGCGTGCTTTTTGGCGCAAGAGCTTGCCTCGTTGATTGATATGGCTGATAATTTGGGGTTGGACTTTAAGAACTTATCTGATTTGGTGCCGGATGAATATGCAACTCATTGGCAAGAAACTCTCAAATTTTTGGAAATCATTACCACCTATTGGCCGGAAATTTTAAAAGAAAAAGGCAAGGTTGATGCCGCTTTTAGGCGCAATCAACTCTTGAAGGCTGAAATTGAATATTGGAAAACTTGCTCAACCCAAAAAAGAATCGTGATTGCCGGAACAACGGCTGCTTTTCCTTTGATGAAAGAGTTGGTTAAGACCGTGCTCGGGCTTGAAAAAGGCGAGCTTTATTTGGCCGGAATCGATAAGTATTTGGAAGATGAATCTTGGGAAAAAATTGATGAAACACATCCGCAATTTGAAATTAAAGAATTGTTGGATTATTTGGAAATATCTCGCAGAGATATTCCCGATTTGCAAGCCCCGCAAAATGAGAATCGAAATATTTTGGTGAGCGAAATTATGCGTCCGGCGGCAACTACTGAAAAGTGGCGAGATATTGCTCAAAAGGGGATTAAGTTTGACGCGGTCAATGGTATTTCTTTGGTGAATTGTACGGATATTCGCGAAGAGGCGCTCAGTATTGCCTTGATGATGCGGGAAATGCTGGAAATTCCTGAAAAAACTGCAGCGCTTGTGACATCTGACAGAAATTTGGCCAGACGCGTGGCGGCCGAGTTGCAACGCTGGAATTTGAAGGTTGATGATTCAGCCGGTTGCCCTTTGGGTTTAACCCCGCTTGGAATATTTTTACGGCTTGTGCTTGAGGTTTGTCAGAGCGATTTCAGAGATACGGTCTTACTTGCATTGTTAAAGCACCCGTTGACTTGTTTGGGGCAAGACGGTTTTAGGGTGCGTAAATTGGCCAGAGAATATGAACGGCAAGTTTTGCGAAATGGCGGAGAGGTCAGCTCGGAAAGTCAAGCCTTGATTGATGGCATTAAAGAGGCTTTGCGTCCGCTCTATGAGATGATTCATACACCGATGGTGGATTTTAAGCAATTATTGGCAACGCATATTCAGGTGGCTGAAAAACTGGCGGCAACAGAAGATAAAACCGGTGATAAAATCTTGTGGAAGGGTGATGCCGGAGAAGCTGGTGCAGCCTTTATTGCCGATTTGTATGCTGATGCGCAAGTTTTGGGTTCAATAGGCGGTGCGGAATATTTGGGCTTGTTTGAGGCATTGATGACCGGAGTTACCGTTCGACCAAAATATGGAACACACCCACGTTTGAGTATTTTGGGACCGATTGAGGCCAGATTTTCGCATTTTGACCGCGTGATTATCGGTGAGGTTAATGAAAATATTTGGCCGTTGGCGGTGAGTGCCGACCCGTGGATGTCAAGACCTATGAAAAAGCAATTCGGTTTTCCGTTGCCGGAGCGAAATATCGGCGTCGGGGCTTATGATTTTAGCCAACTCTTGGCCAATGATGAGGTCTATTTGGTGAGAGCCGAGCGGGTGATGGGAACCCCAATGGTGAAGTCTCGTTGGTGGATGCGTTTGGAAACCGTGTTGGCGGCCTTGAATATTCCGATTGAAAAACTTGAAGACAATGCTTTTCGGATGTGGGCGAGATTTTTGGATAGAAGCGAAGATTTTAAACGCCTTTTGCCGCCTTGTCCAAAACCGCCGGTTGAGGCTCGTCCGAGAGAGCTTTCGGCCAGCGCCATTGAGAATTGGATGCGTGACCCGTATATTATTTTTGCAAAATATATTCTAAAACTCAAAAAACTTGATGATTTGGAGCAAGATGTGACTTTTGCCGATTACGGAACAATTATTCATGCCGTGTTGGAAGAGTTTAACCGCAAGTATAATCACCAATTTCCGCAAAATGCCAAAGAAGAACTTTTGGCTTTGGGCGAAAAGTATTTTAAGGAAAATGAAATTGCCGCTGAGACCAAGGCTTTTTGGTGGCCTAATTTTGAAAAAACAGTTGATTGGTTGGTAAGTAAAGAAAGCACTTATCGCGATGAGGTCAGCACGGTTTATAATGAAGTTCAGGGACGTTATAGTTTTGAGGCGCCGGCGGGAACATTTACGGTGACGGCTCGAGCTGATAGAATCGATGAAACGAGAGATGGAAAAGTTAATATTATTGACTACAAGACCGGTCAGGCTCGTTCACCCAAAGAGGTGAAAGCAGGCTATGCGCCACAGTTGCCAATAGAAGGAATTATTGCGCAAAACGGCGGCTTTGAGGGGTTAAGAGCTAAAGAAGTGGCGGCTTTGATGTATTGGCAATTGGGCAAAAAAGAAACGGTTTTGGATGAAGATATTGATGAAGTGCTCAATAAGAATTTGACCAATTTGCGAGAGTTGGTGAGCTTGTTTGATTTTCAAGATACGGCTTATATCAGCAAGCCAAACCCAAAATATGCGCCGAAATATTCGGATTATGAGCATTTGGCAAGAGTGAAAGAATGGTCGGTGGTGGAAGATGACGACTAATAACGGCACAAATATGCAAGAAGAGGTTAAACTTCAACGCGAAAAACGCGGTGGTTTGGCAACACAGCAACAAAGAAAAGCTGCGGACCCTTTGCGTTCGGTTTGGGTGGAGGCTTCTGCCGGAACGGGCAAGACCAAGGTGTTGTCAGACAGAGTTTTGAGAATTTTGCTTAAAGGCGTAAAGCCTTCTAAAATCTTGTGCTTGACCTACACAAAAGCGGCGGCGGTGGAGATGAGCTCGCGTATTGCCGGAAGATTAAGTCGTTGGGCTGTGGCAAGTGAAGATGATTTGCACAAAGAACTGAAGGCTTTATTAGGGCAGCTTCCGGCCGAACAAAAAGATTATGCCAAGTTGGAGGCAACGGCCAGACAGCTGTTTGCGGTGTTGTTGGATACACCGGGTGGTATGAAAATTCAGACCATTCATAGTTTTTGTCAGGAGATTTTGAAAAGATTTCCGTTGGAGGCTAAAATATCGCCTTATTTTGAGGTGATGGATGACAGAACCGCCGATGAGGCGTTGGCTGAAATTCAAAAAAAACTTCTCAAAAAAATTGAAGACGAGCCTATGAGCGATGTGGCGCAGGCGTTGGGGTATTTAACCAAAAAAGTCAGCGAATTTAAGTTTCCGGAAATTATGGGAAGTTTGGCTGAGAATCGAAACAAAATCACCAAGCTTTTTTTGAATTACCAAAATAAACAAGCCTTACTTGAAGCTTTGGCTGAAAAATTAGATGTTCGACTTGGCGATACTGAAGAATCTTTGGTGGCTGAGTTTATGAAAAACATTATCCGCAGTGATTTGAAGCTTGTACAAAATGCATGGTTTCAGGGTAGCCCGAGCGATGTAAAAAATGCCGAGATTTTGGCGGGCTTAGCCGAAAGAGATTTTTTGCCGCAGGATTTTAAGGTTTATAAAAATCTGTTCTTAACTCAAGGAAAACCAAGAGCCAAAGCCGGAACAAAAGGCGCCTTGGCCAGTGAACCGCGCTTGGAAGAGATTTTCTTTGGGCAAGCCGAAAAGTTGGTTGAGTTAGAAAATAAACTGACGGCAGTTCGGGTTTTTGCCTCAACCTCGGCGGTGTTGACTTTGGCCGAAGAACTTATCGGGGGCTATAATTATTTTAAGAAAATCCACTCGAAAATGGATTATGAAGATTTAATCGTCTTAACCAGAAATTTGTTGGAAGACAGAAGTGTTGCCGAGTGGGTGCTATATAAGTTAGACGGTGGTATTGACCATGTTTTGATTGATGAGGCGCAAGACACCTCGCCAAACCAATGGGCGATTATTCGTGCGTTGACAGATGGCTTTTTTGATAATTTGGATGAAGTTAACAAAACAGTTTTTGCCGTTGGGGACAGAAAGCAATCAATTTATAGTTTTCAGGGCGCAGACCCCAAAGAATTTGATAAAATGCGCCAGTATTTTGCAGAGAAATCGCATAATTTTGATGAAGTGAAATTGGAGGTTTCTTTCCGCTCAACCGCAGCGGTGCTCGATTGTGTTAATACGGTTTTTGGGGATGACTATGCCAAAAGCGGTGTGATTTCCGAAGGCGAGGATATTACGCATATTCCTTTTCGTATCGGTGATGGCGGCAGAGTGGAACTTTGGCCGATTGTGGAGCCTGAAGAGGGCGATAATCCCGATATGTGGCGCCCGCCGGTGGAAAGAGTGAGCGGGGTTTCAACCTCGTCTCGTTTGGCAAAAATGATTGCCTTGAAGATTAAACAATCGGTTGAAAGCGGCGATATTTTAATTTCGCAAAATCGGCCGGTCAGGTATCGCGATTTTATGATTTTGGTGCAACGGCGCAACAGTTTTGTAGAGGAAATGGTGCGCGAGTGCAAAAATGTCGGGGTTAATGTTGCGGGCGTTGATAAAATTAAATTGTTAGAGCAAATCGGGGTGCAAGATTTGGTGTCTTTGGGCAAGTTTTTGCTTTTGTCCAGCGATGATTTGACTTTGGCAGAAGTGTTGAAATCACCTCTTTTCGGGCTTGATGACGATGATTTGTTTGAGCTTTGCTATAACCGCAAAGGGGCTTCCCTTTGGACCAGATTGTGTGACAATAAAAAATATTTTGAGACCTATAAAAGTCTGCGTGAATTGTTGGATTTGGCGGATTATGTACGTCCGTTTGAGCTTTATTCCACGGTTTTGAATAAGCAAAAAGGGCGGTGGAAGTTTGTGCAACGTATGGGCTTGGAAGTTGAAGACGGTTTGGATGAATTTATGAATTTGACTTTGGCTTATGAGCAAGAGCATATTCCGACCTTGCAAGGCTTTATTCAATGGATTGGCTCCGATGAGGTTGAGATAAAGCGTGAGTTGGAGCAAAGCGAGGCTGATGCGGTGCGGATTATGACCGTGCACGGTTCTAAGGGTTTGCAAGCGCCTATCGTGATTTTGCCGGATACTATCAGAATGGTGAATACCAGTAAAAAAGGCGGTATGCTCTGGGATGATTTATTTTATTATCCTTTGTCATCAGCGGATTATGATAAAAATTGCGTCAGAATTAAAGATGAAGAAGCGCTGTTGGCAAATGAGGAATACAAAAGATTGCTTTATGTGGCTTTGACGCGTGCCGAAGACAGGTTGTGTGTTTGCGGGTATCGAAAAAGTAATGCCGAAAAAGATGAATCTTGGTATGGAATCTGCAAAAAAGGTTTGAGCAAAATTGCCGAAGATGACGGTGCGGGTAATCTCAAATATCAAAATGAGCAAGTTTTGGAAGTGAAGAAAAAAGGTGTTTCTCAGGTAAGAGATTTTATTAGACCTGAGTTTCCATGGTTATCTGAAAATGCGCCGGAAGAGAATCCGTTGGCAAAGCCTTATATGCCGTCTAAACCCGATGAAGATGAAAGTGACGTAGCTTTGGTTTCGCCTATCGGAGAAGACGGAGCGAATCGTTATCAACGCGGGCGAATTATTCATAAATTGTTGCAATTTTTGCCTGATGTTCAAACACTTGATAAAAGGCAGGTGATTGCCGAATTCTTGGCGAAAAATGCGCCGGAATATTCTCAGTCGCAAGTTGAACGAATCCAAAACGAAGTTATGAAGTTATTGGAAAATGAGCGGTTTGGAAAATTGTTTGGCGCGGATTCAAAGGCCGAAGTGCCGGTTATCGGTGAGGTTGACGGCAAGATTATTTCCGGTCAGATCGACCGTTTGGTGGTGAGTGGTGATGAGGTCTTGATTGTTGACTTTAAGACTAATCGTCCGGCGGCTAAAACTTTGGCCGAAGTGCCGGAAGTTTATTTTAAGCAGTTGCGGGCTTATAAGTCTTTGCTTGAAAAAATTTATCAAGGAAAAACAATCAAAACCTTTTTGTTGTGGACGGATACAACCCAAATTATGCAGATAGAATGAGGTTTTTTGATAATAAGTCTTTAATAAAAAATTTTTTTCATTATATTAAATGTATCTGAAATTAAAACTATGGGAGTAAATGACTATGAAACAGATTACTGACAGCCAGTTTGAAGATGAAGTATTGAAAGCTAAAGGGCTGGTTTTGGTTGATTTTTGGGCTGAGTGGTGTGGCCCTTGCCGCCAATTGGGTCCGATTTTGGAAGAAGTTTCCAAAGAAATGGGCGACAAATGCCAAATTTGCAAAATGAATGTTGACGAATCTCCGAACACTGCCGCTCAATATGGAATCCGCAGTATCCCGACAATGTTCTTGTTTAAGGACGGAAAACAAGTTGATGTTAAGGTTGGTTTGAACTCTCAGTCAACTTTGGTTAGTTGGTTGAATTCTCATCTCTAATCATTAGAGTAAGTAGTATAAAAAAATCCCTAAAGTTTTTAGGGATTTTTTTGTATAGGGAATAAGACTTGTTTTAAGTATAGGGATAATGTGCCTAACATCTTGCAAAAATATATATTTTTTTGTAAGAATAGTTTAGGAAAAATATGACGAATTTAGCTGTTTCATATAATAAAATAACCACTACTGCTCGGCCTGTTTTGAAATGGGCTGGCGGTAAAACACAGCTATTGCCTCAACTTAATGAATTGCTGCCGCCAAAATTAAAGGTAAATGCTATAAAAACATATATAGAGCCATTTGTCGGTGGGGCTGCAATGTTCTTTAATCTTTATAAAAATTATGATTTTCAAAATGTTTATCTTTTTGATACGAATCAAGAGTTAGTAATTCTTTACAATGTGATTAAAAATGACGTAAGACTGCTCATTAAAGAATTGGCTAATATTTCAAATGAATATTTTGCTTTATCGGAGCAAGATAGAGATGAATATTATTATTTGAGAAGAGATGAATATAATGCTTTTGATAAAAATTTTGATGTAAATAAATATAGTAAAGATTTTATAAGAAGAGCTGCTTTAACCATTTTTATCAATCGCACATGTTTTAACGGCTTATATCGTGTTAATTCCAAGAATAAATTTAATGTTCCAGTTGGAAAATATAAAAATCCGCGAATTTTGGATGAAGAAAATCTGTTGAGTGTTTCGGAGGCTTTACAAATAGCTGAAATTAAGCATTGTGATTTTTCTGAAACCTTAAAATATGCTGATAAAGATACATTTATATATTATGACCCACCATATCGCCCAATTAGTAAGACATCTGCTTTTAATTCATATTCAGTAAATGATTTTGACGATGATGAGCAAATACGTTTAAAAAACATTTTTGATTTATGTGGTCAAAAAGGAGCTTTACAAATGGAAAGCAATTCAGACCCTACAAATTATATTGAAGATCTATTTTTTGATAATTTATATATAAAATATAAAATTCATCGCGTTAGTGCAACAAGAATAATAAATTCTAATGCCGAAAAAAGAGGCTCAATTAGGGAATTGGTTATTACCAATTATTAGTCTATGAAGAAACCATATAGACTATATAATGGCGATTGTTTTAAGATTTTAGAAGACTTTCCTTCCGAAACATTTGATATGATTTTTGCAGATCCACCGTATATGCTATCAAACGGTGGAATTACTTGTCAAAATGGCA
>CALXZH010000011.1 GCA_944393175.1 uncultured Alphaproteobacteria bacterium
AAATAGGTTATTTTGCGTCTTGGCAGACCGCAAAATTCTAACCTATTTGGAGCGCTTTGTCATCCTCACCGCTATAAGCTTTACTGAACCACGCGTCTAACGCGTGGTTTTCTTGATACAAAAAAAGGAGTCTCAGCCTGATGCTGAAACTCCTAAACAAAATAAGTTTTTACAGTTCGACCCAATAGACTGGCCTCACAAAGTGAAACATCTGATTTTTACGATCATTTGTCAGAACGCCGGTTGCCGACAAAGAACAGGCTCGATCGTCGGTACTTTCAGTTGAAGACCAATACCAATAACTCATAGGCGAAGCATTCAGCGCCACCAAAGCACCGTTTATTTTTATAATTCCATGGCTGATTTTACGCAGTTCTTGCAAAGAAGCCAAAAAAGCTTCTCCTTTTTGCACACCGTCTTGGTTAAAATCGAAACACCATTGCGCAGCTTCAGCCTTAAGATTTTTTTCAGCGGCTTTTTCTAATATCAAACGAGTCGCTTCTTTTCCATCGGTCAAATTTCTGGTCTCGCATACCTGCAAAAAATCACTTGACCAAGGCAATTCTATGGAACGCAAGCCCACAATTAACGCTCTTTTACGTTCAACATAAGACACAATTCCGCTCACAGTCTTTTGTTCTATTAAGTCTGTCGAAAAAGTTTTATCATCGTAACAAAATTGCCCGACATTGACTAACGGATTCGGAACAAAAGAAGGCTCTTTAGCCTTTGACAAGAAATACTCTCCCATCTCTTGAGGTTTCAACCCCAGTCTTTGAGCATAACGAAATACGAACTCAAATTTTTCAAGTTTTTCCATACCCAATAATGTGTTAAATAAATAATAAAAAATTAAGTTACGGATATAACATCTTTAATGATTTGTAAATCAATTTTTAAACCAATCAAAAAAATATATCTCTTTTAAATTAATTGTCTTTTCAAACATACAACCGATCCATAAGACTTTTACAAAGCACATATATGAACAACTACCCCAGTTTTTAAAGCCTAATAAGGGTAAGAAAAAAACTAAATCTTCTGCCAATGACTCAAAATTTTTTATTTAGCCCAAACCTAACAAGAATTTATTTGCTCCGAAATTTTAACAGTGCACTTAAGTTTAATACTATTCATATTAGTAAAAAAAGCCTCTGACATATCATCAGAGGCTTTTTTAATATCATTTTCAACTAGAAATGCTCATCACAGCGTTTGATAAGCTCTTCAATGTTTTCAGGCGGCCAACCCGGAGTATCCATACCCAAATGAATACCCATTTTAGCCAAAACTTCCTTAATTTCATTCAAAGACTTACGACCGAAGTTCGGGGTACGCAACATTTCAGCTTCAGTTTTTTGAACCAAATCACCGATATAGATGATATTGTCATTCTTCAAGCAGTTAGCCGAACGAACTGACAATTCAAGTTCTTCAACTTTCTTCAAGAGATTACGATTGAACGGCAATTCTTCTTTTTCAGCTTCAACTTCAGCCTCAGGTTCATCAAAGTTAATAAACGGTTTGAGTTGGTCTTGCAAAATGCGAGCAGCAAAAGCAACCGCATCTTCAGGAGAAACGACACCGTTTGTATCAACGACCATAGTTAATTTATCATAGTCTGTAACTTGTCCGACACGAGTATTTTCAACTTTGTAAGATACCTTTTTAACCGGAGAATAAATTGCATCAACGGCAATAACACCAATCGGCATATCGGCAGTTTTATTTTGGCTGGCCGGAACATAACCTTTACCTGTATTAACCGTTAATTCCATATTTATTTTTGCACCGGCATCCAGATTGCAAATAACCAAGTCAGGATTTTTAATTTCGACATCATGACCGGCATCAATCATAGCTGCGGTAACCTGACAAGGTCCTTCAGCTTTCAACGTCATAGTTTTTGGACCTTCACCATGAACGGCGACGGCCAAACATTTAACGTTAAGAACGATATCAGTAACATCTTCTCTGACACCCGGAATAACTGAAAATTCATGCAAAACACCGTTAATTTTGATAGCGGTGACTGCGCCGCCTTGCAAAGAAGAGAGCAAAACTCTTCTCAAAGCGTTACCCAAAGTTAAACCAAAACCTCTTTCCAAAGGTTCTACCACGATTTTGGCTCTGTTACCGCCTTCGCTGGGCACAACTTCCAAATTCGTTGGTTTAATAAGTTCTTGCCAATTTTTTTGAATCACTGGTATGTCCTCTTTATTTAGTGCATATGCAAATTTACAAAAAAACAAAAGAGGGCGAGGCTGACACAAGAAGCAGCCTCTCCATCTCTAACCTAAAACTAAACGCGACGTCTCTTTCTCAAACGGCATCCGTTGTGAGGAATCGGAGTAACATCACGAATTGTAGTGATAGTAAAACCGATAACCTGCAAAGCTCTGATAGCGGATTCACGACCAGAACCAGGACCTTTAACTTCGACTTCCAAGGTTTTCATACCATGTTCTTGAGCTTTTTTACCGGCTTCTTCGGCAGCTACTTGAGCGGCATAAGGAGTCGACTTACGAGAGCCCTTAAAACCTTGAGCGCCGGAAGTAGACCAAGCTACTGTATTACCTTGAGCGTCTGTAATTGTTACTCTAGTATTGTTAAAAGTAGAATTCACATGGGCTACGCCGGCAGTGATATTCTTCTTTTCTTTTTTCTTAACACGTTGTGTTACTGCTTTTGCCATGGGAACCTACCTATTTCTTCTTATTCGCAATAGTTTTACGTTTACCTTTGCGGGTACGAGCATTTTGTTTTGTGCTCTGACCGCGAACCGGCAAACCTTTACGATGTCTTAAACCTCTGTAGCAACCGAGATCCATCAGTCTTTTAATATTAACACCGACTTCACGGCGCAACTCGCCTTCAACAACATAAGAACTGTCAATAACTTCACGAACCTTAGCAATTTCTTCCTCGCTCAACTCTTGAACGCGGCGATTGCAGTCGACACCTGATTTTGCACAAATATCTTGAGCAGTTTTTCTTCCGATACCAAAAATATAAGTTAAAGCTACTTCAATTTTCTTGGCAGTTGGAATGTTTACACCAGCTATACGAGCCAAATTAACTCTCCATATATTTAATTATTACCACATTTAAAAAGTTGATCACCACTTTTCGAAATTAAGCCGGATTGTAGGCTATAATTTGATTGTGTCAACCACCCTTTTGCAAAAAAATGCATTTTTTTGTAAAAAATACAAAACTTTATTCATGCAACGGCCAATAAATCATCCACCTTTTTGGAAGTTGCCTCGATTGTGCCCGTTCCATCCACACAACGGAGCAATCCTTTTTTCTCAAAATACGGGATTGTCGGATAAGTCAAGGCGCGATAATTGACGAGTCGATTCTGTACCGTTGCTCTATTATCATCTACGCGGCGATAAAAATCCGTTCCGCCGCAAACATCACAAACGCCGTAAACTTTAGGCTTTTGGAACTTATCATGATAACCGGCGCCGCAAGTCATACAAGAATACCGTCCCAAGATTCGTTCCATAATAATTTCATCTGGAACTTGAATTTCAATAACGGCATCAAGCTTAATTCCTTTTTTGGTCAGCATTTCATCCAAAGCTTCCGCCTGCGGCAAAGTTCTGGGAAAACCATCCAAGATAAAACCGTTTTTGCAATCATCTTGGTCGATTCGCTCTGAAAGCATTTTAATAATCATATCATCGGGCACTAAATTTCCGCCATCAATCAACTCTTTGATTTGGAGTCCCAACGGAGTCCCCTTGGCAGCTTCTGCACGTAACATTTCACCTGTTGACAAATGCGGAATATCAATTTTTTCTTTTAACCTTCTGGCTTGCGTTCCTTTACCGCATCCGGGAGCCCCCGTAAAAACGATATGCAAACCTAAACCATTAGCGTTCATTATCTTCTCTTTCCCTTACTGGCAAGTGCGGCTTTTTTAATCAAGCCTTCATACTGATAAGCAATCAAATGAGCTTGCAACTGTCCGACAAAATCCATCGTAACTTGAACCACGATGAGCAAAGTTGTTCCGCCCAAAACAAAAGGAACAGACAGTTTGCTGATTAAGATTTCCGGCAAGATGCACAAAGCAGTCAAATAAGCGGCACCCAAAACCGTCAAACGAGTAATCACATAGTCCAAATAATCAGCCGTATTTTTTCCCGGACGGATACCGGCGATAAAGCCACCGTGTTTTTTCAAATTTTCAGCGGTTTCTTCCGGATTAAACACGATTGCCGTATAGAAGAACGCAAAGAAAATAATCAAAGCGGCATACAAGCTCAAATACAACGGCTGTCCGTGTCCCAACAACTGGCTGAGTGTTTGTACCCAAGACGGACCGTTTTCTGCCGAGAAGTTTGCAATGGTAATCGGCAACAGCAACAAAGAGCTGGCAAAAATCGGCGGAATAACACCGGTCGGGTTAATTTTGAGCGGCAAATGAGAATTTTCACTGGCCATCATTCTGGCACCCATTTGGCGTTTTGGATATTGAATGGTGATTTTGCGTTGAGCTCTTTCAACCAACACAATCACATAAATCAAGACCAAAACCATAACCATCAACATGGCAATGACACCCAAAGACATCGAGCCGACGCGCCCCAATTCAAAAGTTTGCGCCAAAGCACTCGGAATATTGGCAATAATACCGACGGTAATGATTAAAGAGGAACCATTGCCGACCCCGCGTGAAGTAATTTGATCACCGAGCCAAACAATAAACATTGTACCGCCCACCAAAGAAACGACGGTTGTAAATTTGAAAACAAATCCCGGGTTAACCACGGCCGATACTCCGGCACTTCCGGTCATACCCTCCAAGCCGACAGCAATACCGTAACCTTGGATAATTGTAATCAAAACGGTCAACATTTTTGTATAATGTGTAATTCTGCGATGTCCGGCTTCACCGTCTTTTTTCAAAGCAGCCAAAGATGGAATCACCGATTGTCCCAATTGCAAAATAATTGAGGCCGAGATGTAAGGCATAATATTCAAAGCAAAAATGGTCATACGTTCCAACGCACCACCGGCAAACATATTAAACATGCCCAAGATGCCGTTTGCGTTGCGTGCAAAAATATCTGACAAGATATGAGGGTCAATTCCCGGCAACGGAATAAACGTTCCCAAACGGAAAACAATCAAAGCCAAGACCGTAAACCAAAGTCTCTTTTTCAGTTCGGTAGCTTTGCTAAAAGCCGACACATCCATATTTGCGGCCATTTTTTCTGCCAATGATACCATTTTTACTTCCTTATTATTTAATAAACTGAGATGATGAGGAATACACTTCCTCCATTATGCTTAGATATTAATACACTAAAAAATTTTTAATTCAACTAAATTATCCCGCAGTTGCACAGTTTAGGCGCAAAAAAAGCGCCTTTTTCTTTGATTTTAGGTAAGATAGTATTTTTACCCCCTCTAATGCCCCTAAATAACGCTTTACATCTCAAACAAATTGCCCTATAAGCATTGCACAACATTTTATTATTAACGCTAAATAATTTTACTTATGGAAACCAAGACCAAGAAATTGAATTATCAACTTCTTCACATTTATCAAACAAACAGCCCACTCCTTTGCACGGAACAAAATTTCAAACGCTTGTTTAAAGCTTCTTACGCCCAAGCCATCATTCGATTTTCGCTAGAACTACAGGAAATGTTTTGTATGGATTCGGTATTTAATCACCCAGAGAAGGAAACCGAACAAAGAGTCAAAATCAAAGTTTTATTTGCCTCTTGTTTTGAGGAATTTCTAAACGAGAAAGACCTTTTCCGTGAGACTTTAAAATATCTCATCTCCGGCACTTTCATGGCCTACAATTTTGCCTATGGCTATAAGCTATATAGTTTGTTCAAACAAGAGGAGCAGTTAAAATTTGACTGTAAAATGCTCTTTTTATCTCGAGTAGAAGCAAACTTGCTCTCAAAATATTACGAGAAGAACCCGACCAAAAAAAACTTTGGATTATAAAGGGCATCGCAATCTTGAACAAACGCTGCAAACGAAACTGTCACGTTATAAAATATTTGGTTAAAGACACAAAAAAGAGTGGTTTGAAAAACAAACCACTCTTTTGCATTTTTGGGGATATGGAGTTAGTAGCCTCGGCTACGTTTTCGCAGAGCATTAATCCCTAAAGCTCCCAGAGCCAGCGTCGCAAATACACCTCCTACAAAGAAGCAATTTGCCGCCAACCCTATATTATTTTTCATACCTGCCCAAATAAAGGCAATGATTGCTACTTCTGCAATGGTTACAAACCCCCAGAAGATTTTTTCCAACTTTTCCATACTTTTTAATTTTATGAGGCATCTATCCTAACTTTTATAGAACGAAACCTCAGGTTAATAAATCTATAATTCTTATTTCACTAAATCGGAATATATCACACTTTCATCTCACACACAAGTGTTTTTTGTCTAATTTTATAAAAAAAACACTAAAATCGGTATTTTCTAAACACAACAACTTCTGTCTCAGCATACAAACGTCTCCTAAATAAGTGCAAAATTCTCTATAAAAACCACAAAAAAACCTCTCCCATAAGGAGAGGTTTTTTGTATCTCTAAGCGCTTGTCTCTTAAGCTTCGATAAGGGTAACTTTACCACCTGCTTTTTCAACAGCGGCAATAGCAGCCTTAGAAGCAGAATTAACAGAAACGTTAACTTTGCTGGTGATAGCACCGCGAGCCAACAAACGAACACCGTCCAAGCTCTTGGTAACGATACCGGCACTCATCAAAGAAGCCAAATCAATAGCATCGGCAGACAATTTTCCGGCATCAACAGCTTTTTGAATAGTATCCAAGTTAACAACTGCGAATTCTTTAGCAAACGGATTTTTGAAACCACGTTTCGGCAAACGACGATAAATCGGCATTTGACCACCTTCAAAACCGTGTACGGCAACACCTGAACGAGACTTTTGACCTTTTTGGCCGCGTCCGCAGGTTTTACCTTTGCCGCTTCCGATACCGCGACCAACGCGGATACGGCGGGAGGTAGCACCTTCGTTGTCTTTTAATTCATTAAGTTTCATTTTTTTCACCTTAATCTACATCTGCGGTTTTGATAAGGAGGTGTGCTGCGCCGTTAATTTTTTTCGCCGTGTACAGATAGCTACACAAGAACAAAAATTAACCAGCATGACACCCCCCCTTTGCAAAACCCCTATTCCTCAACTTTTACCAAGTGGGGAATCTTATTAATCATTCCACGGATAGAAGGAGTATCTTCTAACTCAACGGTTTTACCCATTTTATTCAAGCCCAAACCTTTTAAGGTAGCACCTTGAATTTTAGGACGTCCGATAGGACTTCCGATTTGAGTAACTTTAATAGTTTTCTTAGCCATTGATTATGCCTCCTCTTTTTCCAATTTAGCATTAGCTGTGTTTTCGCGGCGGCTAACAATATCTCCGACTTTTTTACCGCGTTTAGCAGCAACCATGCGAGGAGAATTGATAGCTTCCAGAGCGTTGAAAGTAGCTTTAATCATATTGTAAGGGTTATTAGAACCCAATGATTTAGCAACAACGTCTTGAACACCTAATACTTCAAAGATAGCACGCATCGGGCCACCGGCAATAACACCGGTACCGGCAGGAGCAGTTCTCAAAACAACCTTACCGGCGCCGAAACGACCGGCAACATCATGGTGCAGAGTTCTGCCTTCTCTTAACGGAATGCGAACCATATTCTTTTTAGCTTCATTGGTAGCTTTGGTAATAGCATCAGGAACTTCTGTAGCTTTACCGGAACCATAACCAACACGACCTTTTTGGTCACCAACGACAACGACAGCGGCGAAAGACATATTACGTCCGCCTTTAACGGTCTTGGCAACGCGGTTAATATGAACTAATTTTTCAACTAATTCATCTTTCTTTTCGACTTTATTGCGACGATCTGCAGTTTGTGCCATTTCCTAAACTCCTAGAATTTCAAACCAGCGGCGCGAGCAGCGTCTGCCAGAGCTTTAACACGACCATGATAGATGTAGCCGCCTCTATCGAATACGACTTCACTAACACCGGATTTAGCAGCTCTTTCAGCGATAACTTTGCCGATATAGCTGGCTGCTTCAACTGTAGATGATTTTTTAATGTTCTCACGAACTTCTTTATCCAAGGTGGAAGCAGAAACAACCGTAGAACCTTTTACGTCATCAATGATTTGCGCATAGATATGCTTACCGCTGCGGAAAACCGACAATCTTAATTTGCCGTTAGCAGCGTTTTTCAAAGCTGTTCTGATGCGAGCTTTTCTTTTTTGAAATAATTCTCTTGGCGTATTCATCTAATTAATCCTTATTTCTTCTTACCTTCTTTACGACGGACATATTCGCCGGTGTATTTAACACCCTTACCTTTATAAGGTTCAGGTTTTCTATATTTGCGAATTTCCGCGGCAATTTGACCAACTAGCTGTTTATCAGCACCAGAGATGGTAATTTGAGTCGGACTTGGGCAAGCCAAAGTAATTTCTTTCGGAGCCTCAAAATTAACATCATGAGAGAAACCCAAAGACAAAACAACCTTGTGGCTGCCTTCAACGCGGGCTTTATAACCGACGCCGACCAATTCCAAATCTTTTTTAAAGCCTTCGCTTACACCTTTCACCATGGTGTTAATTTGGGCTCTGGTTGTTCCCCACAAAGTTCTGGCTTGTTTGCTGTCAGACAAGGGAGAAACTACAACTTTGTTGTCTTCCAATTTAGCTACGACGTGACCATCGTCATAAGTGTAGCTGAGTTCACCTAATTTACCTTTTACACTAACAACATTGTTATTAATGGTAACGGTAACACCATTAGGGACGATAACAGGATATTTTCCTACTCTAGACATCCATTTTCTCCCCTAGAATACTTGACAAAGAATTTCACCGCCAACGTTGGCTTTTCTGGCTTCATGATCACTCATAACACCGCTTGGGGTAGAGATGATAGAAATACCAAGCCCGTTGTAAACTCTCGGCAAATCTTTAACGCTTGAATAAACGCGACGACCCGGAGTAGAAACACGGTAAATTTCAGTTATAACTGAAGTACCCTCATGATACTTCAATTTAATGTGAAGTTCATCGATACCCGGTTTAACATTAACTCTTTCAAAGCCTTCAATGTAACCTTCTCTTTTCAGAACTTCCAAAACATTTTCACGCAAGCGAGAGGCCGGTGATACAACTTCACTCTTCTTCGCTCTTTGTGCGTTTCTAATGCGTGTGAGCATATCGCCCAAAGTATCAGACATAGACATGACTGTAACCTCCTACCAGCTTGATTTTACTAAACCAGGAATCTCGCCGAAACTAGCCATATCTCTCAACTCAACACGGCTTAAGCCAAATTTCCTGTAATAACTACGAGAACGACCTGTCAGCTTGCAACGGTTTCTGATTCTGTTTTTAGCTGAGTTGCGCGGCAGTTCTGCCAATTTTAAAGTCGCTTGGAATCTTTCTTCCGGAGAAGCGTTTTTATCCATAACGATATCTTTGAGTTTTTGACGGCGGTTATTAAACTTTTGTGCCATCTTAACTCTTTTCAAGTTTCTGTAAACTGAACTTGTTTTTGCCATAGTAAAATCTCCGCTTATTTCTTGATAGGCATGTTGAAACCATCGAGAAGCAATTTAGCTTCTTCGTCGGTTTTAGCCGATGTACAAATCACGATATCCATACCGCGAACATTTTCAACTTTTTCATAGTTGATTTCCGGGAAAATGATTTGTTCTTTGATACCGAAAGCGAAGTTGCCTCGACCATCAAAGTTTTTGCCGGAAATACCGTGAAAGTCTCTGATGCGCGGCAAAGCCATATTAACCAGTCTTTCAAGGAATTCATACATTCTGTCCGAACGCAGAGTAACCTTGCAACCAATCGGCATACCTTCTCTTACTTTGAAAGTAGCGATAGACTTACGGGCTTTGGTGACTACCGGTTTTTGACCGGCAATCATAGCCATTTCTTCTACAGCATTATTCAATTTTTTCTTGTCTGTAACAGCATCACCGATGCCCATGTTCAAGACAATTTTCGTCAACTTTGGAATCTCGTGTGGGTTCTTGTAACCGAATTTTTCCACCAGAGATTTCTTTATGACGTCATTATATAATTTTTCAAAGTTTGTCATAAAATTTCTCCTATTTCTTCTCGATTAATTCACCGGATTTACGAGCAAAGCGAACTTTGTTTCCGTTTACTTCTTTGTAACCAATTTTGCTGGCTTTACCGGATTTCGGGTCAACAATAGCAACATTGGAAACATTGATCGGGGCTTCTTTGGTGACAATGCCGCCAGGATTTGTTTGGCTGGGTTTTGTGTGTCTTTTAACCAAGTTAACACCTTGAACAACCACTTTACCTTCACTCGGCATAGCTTTAACAACTTCACCAGTTTTACCTTTGTCATCACCACTGATGACAATAACCTGATCACCTTTTTTAATTTTCATTTTAAGGCTCATTACAATACCTCCGGTGCCAATGAAATTATTTTCATAAATTTCTTCGCACGCAATTCTCTGGTAACAGGGCCAAAGATACGAGTACCGATTGGCTCACCGTCTTTATTGATGAGAACTGCAGCATTACTGTCAAAGCGGATAACAGAACCGTCTT
>CALXZH010000012.1 GCA_944393175.1 uncultured Alphaproteobacteria bacterium
ATGGACATCAATTTATCTGGATTACAGATGGTTTGGGTTGGCAATCAACTAAACGTCCTTTAAGAGATACTTTTGATAATACGGATTATATTATTAACCTAGATATGATACAAAAAGGTGTTTTAGAAAGTTTACTTGAGTAAATGTGAGACAAACAAAAAAACACCTCTGAAATTATCAGAGGTGTTTTTATTGCAAAAGTTTTTATAAAACTTTTATTCTGCCGGAGAGTAAGCCTTAGCTTGCTTCTTAGCTTCATCTTCCGTTCTGGCAACGTTTACCAAAATGGTTTGTGAAACTTCAGGGTGCAAGTTGAGTTTTACTTCGTAAACACCCAAGTCTTTGATGGCGTTTTCGAGGTATACACAACGGCGTTCTACGTCAAAACCAGCGGCTTTAATTGCAGCGGCAATGTCACGGATGGTGACAGAACCATACAATTGTCCGGTTTCAGCTGCTTGACGAATCAATACAGCGCTGTAACCTTTCAAAGCTTCAGCTTTGGCAGTAGCAGCTTCCAACAATTTTTTGTTGTGTGCTTCTAACGCAGCTTTTTGTTTTTCAAAATAAGCAACGTTTGCTTCGGTTGCACGCAATGCTTTGTTTTGCGGCAAAAGGTAGTTACGGGCATAACCGTTCTTTACGTTTACTTTGTCGCCCATTTTACCTAATTTATCGACATGTTCCAAAAGGATAATTTCCATAGTCATTCTCCTTCACTATTGAGCAACAAACGGCAACAAGCCGATGTAACGTGCACGTTTGATTGCCTTAGCCAATTCTCTTTGCTTCTTTGCGGAAACAGAAGTGATGCGGCTAGGAATAATTTTACCTTTTTCAGAGATGTATCTTGAAAGCAATTTTACATCTTTGTAGTCGATTTTGAGACCGTCTTCACCAGAAAACGGGCAAGCTTTTTTTCTCTTAAAGAAAACTTGTTTAGCCATTACGTTCTCTCCTATTCTTCAACTGAATCTTTGTCGCTGGAAGATGAAGAATTCTCGCTGAATTCATCAACTTTAACTGTCATGTAACGAATAATGTCTTCGTTGAAACGCATAATTCTTTCAAATTCTGCGATGGCTTTTGCCGGAGCGGCAATGTTCATTACAACGTAGTGACCTTTGCGGTTTTTCTTAATGCGATAAGCGAGATTTTTTAAACCCCAGTTATCAACGCGAACAACCTCGCCGCCTTCTTTTTTGATTACGTTGCTCAAGTCAGAAACAATTGAGCTTACTTGAGAGGCACCGAGATCTTGACGTGCAATCAGCACGCTTTCATAATTTGCCATATATAAAACTCCTTATGGATTCTCAACAAATAGCCGACCTTATTGGCCGACCGGTTAATGTATAGCCGATATTCTTATACCGGCAAGGACGCCCAAAATATACAACAAAATCCATAAATTTCAAGCATTATTTAAATATAAATTAATCTTTTTGGGCTAATAATTACTCAATTATCACTAAAAACCGGTTGTGAAATGAAAAAATGTTATCTTGCCATATTCGGATTGCTCCTGCTCGGGGCTTGTATGAACCAAGTTGAAACAACTTCCATACAGCCGCAGCGGCGCTTTCGCTACGCTAATGAGGAAACAGAAATTAGTCTGTTGCAGCCCTTTACGCGTGTGATTGTCAGATGCTATTCCACTAAATATGAACCGGCTGAAACCTGCGCCCAATTCTTTGAAGAAAAAGGATATGTGCGTTTTCGCAATATTCCTTATAAAACCGCTAATTATGACTTTTTGAAAGCAAACGGGTATCCCACACGTCGTTGGCGTCCGGGCGAAATTACCCCGCGTTGGTAGCAGGTTAAAACTATGCTGGCTAGAGTTAACACAGTTGCTTTTAACGGATTGGAAGTTTTAGATGTTGATTTGCAGGTGCAAATTTCTTCAGGTTTGCCCGCTTTTACAATCGTTGGTTTGCCGGATAAAGCCGTCGCCGAGAGCAAAGAAAGAGTGAGAGCCGCTCTGCAATCTTTGGGGCTTTCTTTACCGGCTAAAAGAATTACCATTAACTTGGCTCCTGCCGATATGCTTAAAGAAGGTTCTCATTTTGACTTGCCGGTGGCTTTAGGCCTGTTGGCGGGTATGGGTGTTGTGCCGCAAGAAGAACTTTCGGGCTATGTGGTTTTGGGAGAGCTCGGCTTAGATGGCTCAATCATTTCGGTCAACGGAGTGTTGCCGGTTGCTATTCATGCCAACTCTTTGGGAAAAGGAATTATTTGCCCTCAAGCCCAAGGCTCGGAAGCCGTTTGGTCGGGTATTAAAGATATTTTGGCAACCGATAATCTCTTGAACCTTATCAATCATTTCAAAGGAAAAGGCACTATTCCTTTTCCGAAAATTGTGGAACAAAAGCCTGATTTCGGTACTTTGGATATGAGCGATGTTAAGGGGCAAGAAAATGCCAAAAGAGCCTTGGAAATTGCTGCGGCGGGCGGACATAATTTGTTGATGTCGGGACCTCCTGGTGCCGGAAAATCCATGCTTGCGGCAAGGCTGCCTTCAATTTTGCCGCCTTTAACTCCGCAAGAGGCGCTTGAAACCAGTATGATTCACTCCATTGCCGGAGAGCTCAAAGACGGCAAACTTTGCTTTAATCGTCCGTATCGTGACCCGCATCATTCGGCGTCAACGCCGGCTTTGGTTGGCGGCGGACGCAAAGGAATCCCCGGAGAAATTTCTTTGGCGCATAACGGGGTTTTGTTTTTAGATGAGTTGCCGGAGTTTAACCGCTCTACATTAGAGGCATTGCGTCAACCTCTTGAAAACGGCTATGTGACAATCTCACGCGTTAATGCGCATACGGTTTATCCGGCCAAATTTCAGCTGATTGCCGCCATGAATCCTTGTCGGTGCGGAAATTTCGGTAATCCGGAGCTGGAGTGTCCAAGAGCGCCCAAATGTGCCGAAGAATATTTGGCAAAATTATCGGGACCATTACTCGACCGTATTGATATTCATATTGATGTTCCGGCGGTTAGCCCATGGGAAATGGCCGATGTGAAAAAAGGCGAAACTTCTGCCGTTATCAGAGAAAGAGTTATTCAAGCCCGCGAAATTCAAAGGCAAAGATTTATTAAACTTGATGAGCCGCAACTTACAACCAATTCTCAGCTCAGAGGGCAGCTTTTGGAAGATGTGACCAAGCTGGATCATGATGCCGAAGAACTGCTTATCTCTTTTGCAAACAAAAATCATCTCTCGGCGAGGGCTTATCATCGAACTTTGCGGTTAGCAAGAACGATTGCGGACTTGCAAAATAGTACAAACGTTCTTAAAATGCATATTGCCGAAGCTCTGTCTTATCGAAGAAAACAATCGGCAAAAACACGTTAGGAGCCATAATTGATGAAAATTATAAAATCTGCGCTAGTGATAACTTTTATAACCTTGCTTGCAATGAGTGCCGGAAATCCGGCATATTCAAGCGATACCGGCGAAGTAAAAATAATCAGTCGGCAGATTGATAGAAACCTTGAACGTGCTTATGGCGAGACAGAAGCCAGACGGGCAACTTTTAAAAATAATTTCAAACCCAATCCGAAAAAATCAAATCGTAAATTTTCAGGGCCGATATTTGGGGACAATGATTGCACCAGACGTACTTGCGGCGGGGCAATGTTTGGTCCGCAAACTTGTAAAAAAATCGAGCTCCCTTGTGAAGATTGCGGCGAAACGCCCAAACCGGTTAAGCCGCGCCCCAATATCAAAAATTATGTAACTTTGGAAGAAGATATTTTTGAAGCAATACATCATCGTTGCAGTGATTTTGCGCCGTTGCAACTGGAGTGGGTTGATTTTCGTATTAAAAAAGGTCGTGACGAAGGATATTCACGCAATTTGGGTAATTACAGATTTCGGATTTTTGGCTGCCGGCGCGACCAAAAACATGCCATTTTAAATGAAGGGCGGATTATGCAAAAAGATATGCAATTTATCCGTATTTTTGAGGACAAAGTTAAAGACTGCTACAATATTGTGAAAATTCCGAACGATATTTGTTTGGATGGCGTGAATAAACCTTTGCCGGAATATATTTTAACCGCCGAAATTACTGACTATTTTATGAATTTGTGCGATGAATATGACTGGAACGACGCAAAGAAAGAAAATTTGCGTACCGGTTCGGCACAAATGACGGTGACCTGGCGTTTGCTGGATTTGAGCAAATCAAATGTGTTGTGGAAAGGAACTTCGGAGGGATATTCCGAAGTTAAAGACGGCGAATATAATGCCGAAATGATTTTGATTGAACGCGCATTTGCCGATGCCGTCGATAATTTGCGTCAGTTGCCTGGGTTTGAAGCTCAGCTGGCTGTTCGCCAAAATCCGGCTGATTTGGCAGCACAAAAACAAGCCCTTATTGATATGGAACGCTTAAACGATCCGATTAAATGTCAATATCAACCCGAATTGGCTAAGTTAGCGCAAAAGCCTGAGTTGTTGGCTTTGTGCCCGGCTGATAATCCTGATTGTGATGGTAGTTTGGAAGAGTTAACTTTGGCTGAAAAAACAACACCCGAACAGCAAACTTTAATTGTGGATGATGTTAAGGCTAAAGGTGTTGAAGAAAGCGGCAATGCCGTTGATATGAGTGGTGTTTCGGCAGGTCAAAATACGTCGCTTTTGCAAATAAACGATGTTGAGGAAAGCGGCAATGCCGTTGATATGGGCAGCGGTTTAACAGATCGAGAGGCGGAAATAGCGGCTGCGGCGGCTCAAGCCAAAGAGAGAACAATTCAATATGATGTGGCTGAAACTTCTCAAGACTTCTGTCCTTTGGATGAAGATGGTAATCCGCAATGCGGCGAAGAAGTTGCCGTGGCTGAAGCTGTGGTTACACCTCCGACAGAAGGCGTGGAAGAATTTAATCAGGCTGATATGTTTGTGGAAGGTGAAGAACCTGAAAACGGCGTGTGGGTAGATGTTCCTTGTGATCAATTATCTCCTGATGATCCGAATTATTGCGAACCTTCCATGTTTGAATTCTTACATCAAAAAGATTTGAGTTGCGAACCGTCTATCTTTGATAAAATGTTCGGTACAACGCCGTCTTGCGCATTGGCTGCCGAACAAGTGATTGAAGCTTCTGATTTTGTTGAAGAAGCCTGTGGTGCTGAAACTTGCGGAATCGTCTCTGAAGTTGAAGAAAGCTCAGGTTTTGTTGATATGAGCGGTGAAAGCACAACTGATGGCCAAGCTTGGACAACTCTGGAGGCAGCTCCCGAAGAAACTCAAGATATGTTGGAGAGAAATGAACTCTGCATTATTAATCACGGACCTTATGATAAGCTTACACCTGAGAATATTTATAAAGTTCGTGCTTCTGTGGTTGGGGTTACCAATGCCAACGGAGTTAAAGGTGCAGGATTGCTTATTTCTGACCAATTTATCTTAACCTCGGCGGATTTGGTGGTTAAAGACAATAATCGCTACACCATTAAGACGATTAACGGCGTGGAGATGAGCGGTCGGGCAGTGCGTGCTAATATCAAAAAGAACACGGCTCTCATCTTGTTAGACGAGAAGACCAAGTTTACGCCTTTGTCTTTGAACTTGGAGTTGCCGGCAGTCGGTCAAGGCGGATTTATGGCTTTGGGCTTGTTTGATGACGAAGAAGGCGGTGAAGGCTATCTGGATAACAAAGGTAAAGTCAACGGCTATCGCTACTCCGATGAAAAAGGTGCGGAAGTGATTGTTGATACCTTTGTGCAACAAGTTACAATCGGTAGCGTGTTGATTGATAAGAACGGAACAATTGTCGGCCTGTCGCATATAAGCAAACAAGAAAATGATGATCCGGATTTGTTCTTGCCGATTAGTACGGCGATTAACTCGGTTGGTTTGGATATTTGCGGACAAATTGCAAAAGCTCCGAAAGTGCCGATGGCCGTGATTAAACCGGTATCAACCGCAATTGATAGTTTCACCGGTTCTAAAGAGCCAAAACCAATGGATGCTAAAGCTCGTAAGTAAAATAAGTCCCCTGCAAAAAGCAGGGGCTTATTTTTAGGCTTAATCTAAAATAGACTTGCAAAAGTGAAGAGTTTTACCTAAATATTATAAGAAATAAAAATATCAAAGGGAAAATAAATGACCACAATATTATGCGTTCGTAGAGGCAACGAAGTTGTTATGGCCGGAGACGGGCAGGCAACTTTAGGTGAGGCCGTCGTTTTTAAGTCAAAATCGGTTAAAGTACGTCGTATCGGTAATGGCAATATCATTGCCGGATTTGCAGGTGCGGCCGCAGACGGAATAACTCTTATCGAACGATTGGAAGAAAAACTTGAAAAGCATGCCAATCAGCTCAAAAGAGCAGCCGTCGAGCTGGCTAAAGATTGGCGGATGGATAAATATTTGCGCCAGTTGCAGGCATATATGATTGTGGCGGATAAAGATGTTTCTTTGGTGATTTCGGGTACCGGTGAGGTGATGGAGCCCGATGACGGTATTATCGGTATCGGCAGCGGCGGAAATTATGCCATGGCGGCAGCTAAGGCTTTGTATGATGTGGAAGGCTTGAGCCTTGAAGAAATTGCCCGCAAAGCCTTAAAAATTGCCGGTGATATTGATATTTACACCAATCATAATGTTATTGTAGAAAAGGTAAACTAAAATGGCTGTATTTTCTCCGCGCGAGATTGTCTCGGAATTGGATCGTTTTATTGTCGGACAGACCGAAGCTAAAAAAGCGGTGGCAATTGCTTTGCGCAACCGTTGGCGTCGTATGCAGTTGCCCGATAGGCTCAAAGAAGAAATCGTGCCGAAAAATATTTTAATGGTCGGACCGACCGGTGTCGGTAAAACCGAAATTTCTCGCCGGTTGGCAAAACTGGCTAAGGCGCCTTTTATTAAGGTTGAGGCAACCAAATTTACCGAAATCGGCTATGTCGGAAGAGATGTGGAATCGATTATTCGCGATCTAGTGGAAAATGCCATTCACACCACAAAAGAAGAAATGCGCAAAAGTGTGGCCGCTAAGGCTGAAATTGCGGCTGAAGAACGCGTTTTGGAGGCTTTGGTCGGGGTTAATGCCGGGGATGATACAAAGCAAAAATTCCGCAAACTGTTGCGTGAAAATCAACTCAACGACAAAGAAATTGAAATCAGCGTGTTGGATAACGGCAGTACATCCATGCCGACGATTGATATTCCGGGAATGCCGGGCGCGCAAATGGGTATGATTAGTTTGAGCGATTTGCTCGGTAAGCCTTTTGGCGATAAATACAAGACCAAGAAAATGACGGTCGGTGATGCCTATAAGGTATTGATGGATGAGGAAAGCGACAAGCTCTTGGATAATGACGCCATTACGCGTGAGGCAATAAAAGCGGTTGAAAATGACGGTATTGTCTTTATTGATGAGATTGATAAAATTACCGGAAAAGATGACCGCAGAGGGTCGGATATTTCGCGTGAGGGTGTACAAAGAGATTTATTGCCTTTGATAGAAGGAACAACCGTTGCCACCAAATACGGTATGGTAAAGACCGACCATATTTTGTTTATTTGCTCGGGAGCGTTTCATCTTTCAAAACCTGCGGATTTATTGCCGGAGCTGCAAGGTCGTTTGCCAATCAGAGTTGAGTTGAAAGCCTTAAGCAGAGAAGATTTTGTAAAAATCTTAACCGAGCCGGAAGCAAACCTGATTGAGCAATATGAGGCTTTGCTCAAAACCGAGAATTTTGATTTGGAATTTACACCAGAAGCAATCGAAAAAATTGCCGATATGGCGGTGATTATCAATGAAAATGTTGAAAATATCGGTGCCAGACGGCTGCATACGGTTTTGGAGATTTTGTTGGAAGACATCAGCTTTAGTGCCTCGGACAGAAGTGGTGAAAAAGTTGTTATTACGCCGGAAATGGTGGAAGAAAAACTCTCCAAATATACCCAAGCCGGAGATTTGTCGAAGTTTATTCTCTAAATGGCGAGCAAATCTTTGGAAAAAGCACCAAGTCAGCAACCTGAAAAAATCGCAATTTATGTGCATTGGCCCTATTGTTTGAGCAAATGCCCTTATTGCGATTTTTTTAGTAAGGTGGATAAGCGCGTTAATCAAGATGAGATGATTGATGCATATCTTGATGATTTGCGCTTTTATCATAATTTGACGACAGATAAACAAGTCCAAAGTATCTTTTTTGGCGGTGGTACCCCCTCTTTGATAGCCCCACAAAATATTGAAAAGATAATTGACTGTGTGAGCGCGTTGTGGCGGTGCCAAGCTAAGGTTGAAATCTCGCTCGAGGCAAATCCCAATACCAACCATAAAAACCTTTTTGCTGATTTGAAAAAAGCCGGCATAAATCGTTTGTCGCTCGGGGTGCAAGCCTTAAATGACCAAGATTTGAAGTTTTTGGGGCGGACTCACAATTTAGCTCAAGCCTTACAGGCAATTGAAGATGTGGTGAGCGTTTTTGATAATCATTCGGTTGATTTGATTTATGCCAGACCAAATCAAGAACTTGACCAATGGCAAAACGAGCTTGACCAAGTGACTGGTTTGGGGTTAAAACACATCTCTCTTTATCAGCTGACAATCGAGGAGGGAACGGTTTTTGCTCGCAAGGGAGTGAAACCTTTGGATGAAGAAAAAGCGGCTCAAATGTATGCCTTTACCCAACAGTTTTTGAGGGAAAAGGGCTATTTCCAATATGAGATTTCTAACTTTGCGAGAGAGGGGTATCAATCAATCCATAATTTGGCCTATTGGCGCGGTGAAGACTATGTGGGAATCGGCCCCTCTGCACACGGACGCTTGCATTTGGAAAATAAGATTTTGGCAACCACCTATCATTTGCAGCAAGAAGAATTAAGCCCAAGCGAACGTGCCGAAGAACTCATCATTATGGGGTTGAGAATTGTTGAGGGAATCGATAAAAAACGGTTTTATCGGCAATGTGGTTTGAAGTTTGATGACTTTGTTAATCAAAAGGCTCTAGGGGATTTGGCGGTGCAAGGCTATTTGCAAAATAATGATTTGTGCGTGCGTGCCACAAAGAAGGGATTTTTGGTGTTGGACAAGCTCATTGAAGAGCTGTGTGCTTAGTCAACCACGCCGTAATTGCCGTTTACCAAAATCAGCAAAAGCACTAAAAAGAAAATCATGGAAAAGCCGGCACGAACCGAAATATTATCGGTGACTTTGTTGTATTTATTCATTAAAAAGACAAATATCGGCGAGGTCAGAAGTAAGGCAATGACATAACCGGGGTTGGGGGCAATGCGCAGTGCAAGTGTTTTGGAGGTGATAAGCGCCCAGCTAAAGCCGACAATATAAAGCCCGACTTTGACAATTTTCCACTCAAAAACATTACGAAAAAAGCCAATGAATCCGGGCTTGACGGTTTTTATGTAAAAAAACGTGTTGTAAGTGCCGCTGACAAAAGTGGCAACTACCAAATAAAAAGCTACCCCTTGCCAAACATTTGAGCCGTGCATGGCAATCTCTTTGGTGATGATGCTCATGCCGGCAAAGGCAAATATGACCGGAAACATATAATAAATCAAAGACTTGGAAACAGGTGATTTGAGCATGCGCCAATAGCTGAAAGTAAAGCCGAACATTATCAAAATAAGGGTAATAAAAACCGTTCCGTCCTTAAATAAATTCCAAAAAAGATGTGGGGTTAAAATCCACCAAAAAACCGTGGTGATGAAAGCCGATAACGCCATGACGCGCGAGGTTGGGCCGGCACCGTATGCGGCGGAAGCAAAAAATAAGTGAGAATCATAAATACCTATGAGGATGCCTTGAGTAATCAGCAAAAAATAGTAGTAGGCATTGTCGGGAATAGGCAAAAAAAACAAAGCCGGAAAAAAGCATAAGGCAATGCCATAGCCCCGCCATATTCCTAACAGATAACCGTTAAACTTGTAGTGTTGGTTTACCAATGTATAGAGGGCGGTGAAAAAGCCGTAAATTAATCCGTTGATGACCCAAAGCATTGTTTTCTCCTTGACCTTAGTCCAAAAGATATAACAACTTTTTGATAAGATTAAAGAGAGGGAAAAGTAAAACTCCTTGCAAAATAAAATAGTTTGGGTAATATGTTTCTTGCAATCGGGAGACCGGTTGTGGTGTCTCAAAAACATCTCAAAGATAAAAATCCTCCATTTCGGAGGAGTGGTCGAAATAAGGCGTTTGCACGAATAAGACTGACTGTATCTTTGCAGTTTTTGAGCTCCTCCACCTTTTACCCAAAAGGTGGTTTTGCTTTTTTATAAAAACATATAAAAGTGAGGAGCTAAAAATGTTTGAAAAAATAGACGTGCAACTCAATGCCAAGGATTTGCACAATACCATCGGGCGGGTGCTGGGAAGTTTGTTCTTGATTATTCGTTCAAAGCGACAAATTAGTCCTGAACAAGTCTGTCATGAGACTAAAATCAACCTTAAAAGTTTAGAGAAAATCGAAAAAGGAAAATCAAGTCTTTATAACTTGGATATTGAAACTTTGATTGATTATTATAACCTTGATGTCAGCCTAAATATTAAAGAAAAATAATTTACCAATTTTATCCCGCAATGTCTTGTGGTGAGGATATTGGGGGAGGTTATGCGGGTAAAGAGATGATAAAAACGTCAAAATAACCTCATGTAGGCTTTACAGCATAATCAAAAACCGCTTGGTTCATCTCCGGGCGGTTTTTTAGTGGCAATATTGCTCGGGAAAGAGTTTGAAATGCAACCACAAAATCAGAGAATAAGTAACCGTGGCTGAGAAAAAAACATCGGAGAAAAAGTGGTAGCCTTCGGCAATGCGTGAAATTCCGGTTAAGATACCCAACAGAATAACGCTTGATACGCCTAAACGCCGCCAGCGGTGCGGCAAGAGAAGAGCTAAAGACAAACTCCAGAAGACAACCGCCGTGTGTCCCGACATAAAGGAACAATCCAGTGAACATTGATTGCTGATGACAAGCGGTGAGGTGAAGATTTTATCGCCGCCGAATTCGGTGATTTGAAACGGGCGGGCTCGTCCCCAAAAACTTTTGAATATGCCGTTGACAATGATTATCGGCCCTAAGAGCATGGAACCGGTGGTAAACAACATAATTTTGGTGTTGATACCCAAAATTAATTTATGCCGGATTTTGCCGATTATCCATAAAATGCCGATGATGCCGGCTATCAAAATCAAAAATTCCGGCAAGCCGGTTCTTAATATCGGGAAAAAGCCCCAATCACTCAAAAAAAAGCGATTGTCGCGATAAAAATAAGAACTAACGCTCAAATCAAGATAAGGCGAAACGGCAACAACCAAAAACAAAGCGCAAATTATCCAAAAATTGAGCTTGGGGGGAATACAAATTTGTTTGTGCATCAACCGTCCTCTAAGTGTAAAAGTGCGGTTATGCTAATGAGCGCGGCAATAATGGTCGGGGTGCAGACGGCCATAAACGGCGGAATGTAGCCATTGAGCCCAAAGGCATATATTACCTGAGATAAAAAGTAAACAATAAAGCCGGTTGAAACACCGCCTACAATCAAGTACATAACGCCGCCACGACGATTGTTAGGACGAAGCGCAAAAACTGCCGCAATCAATATCATAGCACAAAGCAAAAACGGTGAGGCTAAAAGCGATAAATAGTGCATGTAGTGCTTGAGCGCAGAGAAACCAGATTTTTCATAAAAATTAATGGTGGCGGGTAAATCCCAAAAAGAGATGGCTTCCGGTTTGATGAAATTCTCTTTAATGCGGTCAAGGGTTAAGGTGGTTTTGTATTTGGTGTTGGGTAACGAAACAACCGGTTTGCCGGCTTCATAGACCTTAACATCCTTTAGCTCAAAGCCGTTCTTTTCATCCAACGTGGCGGCAAAAGCCTCAAGCCGTTTGAGAAGTTGCGAATCTCTGTCCATTTCCATAATGCTGACTTCTCGCAACAAAAGGGTGTTTTTTTCTTGGTGCAGACTTTTAGCTTGAATGACTAAGACCGTATTTTTATCGGTGGCTTCGCGTGTCCATAACCCTTTATCACTAAATAAAACCGCATTGGGATTACGCGTTTTGAAACGATAGTCCATTATCTCATAAATCTCATACATTTTTGAGGAGACGGGATTAACAATCGTGATGTTGAGCACGCCGACAATAAAAGTAGTGATAAGTATCGGTGCCAAAAATCCCCAGATTGACACACCGGCCGCACGGATAATGACAAACTCGTTGCTCTTGCTTAAACGCCAAAAGGTTATCATGGCCGCAATCATCATCACAAAAGGAAAAACCATATCTATGGTTTGCGGCAATTTGGTTACCGCCATTTGTATTATAAACAAAAAAGTGACATTTTCGCCCGAGGCGCGACGCAACATCTCTATCATTTCAAAGATAAAGACTACCCCTAAAACCATCAGCAATACACCGATAAAATTTAGGATGATTTGCTTGCTTAAGTAACGGCCGAGAATTGAGTTTAAGTTCATAATGTTCCCTTAGTTGATTTTTTTGCTAAGATAAAAGAATTTCCTTTATTTGACAAGCATATTTATTCTTTAAGCGATGCAATCAAGAGAAAGGTATCTTTCTATCGAATCGGGCAAGATAACGACGATGTTTTTGCCTTTCATCTCTTCTCGTTGGCCAAGTTGGATTGCTGCCGAAAGTGCCGCACCGGAGGAAATACCAACCGGCAGACCTTCTTCAAGAGCGACTTCTTTGCAGATGTCGATGGCGTTGGCAGAGGAAATGTCCATAACCTCGTTGACTAAGTTTTTATCATAAAATTTGGGAATAAATCCGGCACCGATGCCTAAAATTTGATGTGGACCGGCTTTGCCTCCGTTTAAAACAGCACTCTCAAGCGGTTCAACCGCAACAACATATAAATCCGGATTGCATGTTTTGAGCGCTTGGGCAATGCCGGTTAGGGTGCCGGACGTGCCGACAGCGCATACCAAGCAATCAATATTGCCACCGGTGTCTTCCATTATTTCCATACTGGTGCCTAATTTGTGAGCTTCCGGATTGGCCTCGTTTTCAAACTGGCGCAATAAAATGACGTTAGGGTTCTTTTGTGCCAAAATCTCAGCTTTGGCAATCGAGCCTTTCATGCCGTCTTCTGCAGGGGTTAAAATGACCTCGGCACCAAAGTGCTTCATCAAAATGATTCTTTCTTTTGACATGTTCTCCGGCATAATGATAACCAATTTATAGTCCTTTGCCGCGCAAAGTGCAGCTAAGGCAATGCCGGTGTTGCCCGAGGTGGCTTCAACAAATACGGTGTCGGGAGTAAGCCCTTTTTTTTCAGCTTGTTCCAACATCTTTAAGGCTACGCGGTCTTTGCTTGAAAATAAGGGATTATAAAACTCGCATTTGGCTAAAATGTTGGCTTTGACGTGATGTTTGTGGGCGAGTTTGTGTAGTCTTAAAAGCGGGGTGTGCCCAACCATTTCGGTTATGGAATTGTAGATTTTCTTCATTTTTGCCTCTGAGGTGTTTATAAAGCTGAATTTGTGCTTTAATATGTGTTTTGCTTTGGGTAGTATAGCAATAACATTAAAAAATTAAAATTAAAAAAATGAAAAATTTTAAAACATGGGCTTTTATAGGATTTCTGACAATCTTTCCGCTTGAGAACGTCCAAGCTATGAGTTTGGATGAGATTTATCGTGACGTGGTCAGAAGTGACAATCGCGGATATTTGCCCATGTTTGTGAAAAATCGTGAAGCTCCCGATTTTGTGGTCGATAAGGATTTTCTTAAAGATGTTCCTGAGCCTCAGGCAGAAGATAAATCTCCTATTAATCCTGATTTGGAAATCGTGAAGTTTGAAAATCAACGCAAAATTCATGAAGACCAAGTCAGAAAAAAATGGGAGGCTTGGAACAGAGTTATTCAGAATGTTAAGGCTGGAAAAGTTAGTGCTTCTGAATTGAGAGAATTAGAAGTAAAAGCCGGTGAAAATAATCCGCAAGCTGTGGAAATGTTGGCTTGGATTTATGCCAAAGGTGTTGGTGTAAAACCTGATTTTATAAAGGCTTTTCGCTTGTATATGCAAGCTGAAAACCTAGGTGTGCCAAACGCAAAACTCAATGCCGCAAAAGTCTATAAAGTTATGCCAAGACAAATGCGGGAAAAATTGGTGGCTTATCAATAATCTTCTTTGCCAAATAAGGCTTGAACGGCTTGCCAATGGGCGTAGTTTATTTTGCGTGCGCCAGAAAAAATGTCTTTGATGTTGACCCATACGGCAGTGCCGTTTTCAGGCGTGCGCCAAGGCTCCTTCGTGGTGTCAAATCCATAGGCGGAGGCATCATAGACAATAAAAGTTTGCTCATAAATGCAATATTCGCCAAAAGGACGAGCGTCATCGGCAAAATAGTTTATGGTTTGTGAAAAAGACTTTTGACCTTGCGAAAGCGCAAATTCTATGCCGGTTTCTTCATAGAGCTTTCGGTACAGACAATCCCTGAAATCTTCTTTGCGCGAAATTGCTCCTCCCGGAAATTCCGGTGCTTTTACCTGTGGCGGGTAAGTTACCAAAACTTTGTTGTCTTTTATTAAAATGGCAAAATAACCTTTTTGATGTATGGGAATTACATCATCAGCATATTTTTCGCGACCAAAGCGGTCGTAAAATATCTCAGTCATTTTGTGCTTCTTCCAATAGTTCGTCCACAAAGGCTTTGAGTCCGGTTTGGCGGACTCTCTTCATCCGTTCGCCAGAGATTATTCTTTGAATCTTTTTGATGGTGTCTTCTAAATTGACATTGACCAAAACATAGTCAAACTCATCCCAATGTTTGAGCTTTTCGGCCGTTAAATGCATGCGCTTTTCTATGGTTTCTTTGCTGTCGGTACCACGATTTTCAAGGCGAGAGCGCAGTTCTTTGACTGATGGCGGAAGAAGATAAATGGTGACAACATCATCTTTGGCCTTGGCTTTCATTTGGCGTGCGCCGGCCCAGTCCATGTCAAAAAGAACATCTTCCCCGATGTTGATGAAACTATCAACCTCAGAGCGCAAGGTGCCGTAGCGTGAGCCATACTGCGAATCGACATATTCGTAAAAAGCGTCTTGTTTCAAATATTCATCATATTTGGCATCATCAATAAAATAGTAGTCTTTGCCGTCAACTTCACCGGCTCTGGGTTTGCGGGTGGTGACGGATACGGAAAATTTGATATTGGGGTCACAACGCAAAATCTCTTTAACAACTGCGCTTTTGCCCGTGCCCGACGGAGCCTCGATAATAAACATTGCACCGCGGCGAACTTTTTTCAGTCTGGTAATAATTTCATCCATAGCTTGCTCCATTTTACTGGTGATTTTTATTTTAATGCTTATACTATACCTTAAATTTTGAAAATGTCTTTAGGAAAAAACAATGTTTACTTATAAAAATATTTTAATTACCGGTGCAAGTTCGGGAATCGGACAGGCTTTGGCTGAGTATTATGCTAAAAACGGGGCGGAAACACTTTTTATTTGCGGGCGAAATGAAGAACGCCTGAATAAAGTAAAAGAAACTTGTGAAAAATATGGCGCTAAAGTTTATGCGGAAGTTTTAAATGTTTGTGATAGAGAAGTTATGAAAAAATGGATAGAATCCGCTGTACAAACCGCGCCAATAGATTTGGTGATTGCCAATGCCGGAACAGGTAATGTCAATGAAACGGAAGATGCAATTTATAATACCTTTAATACTAATGTTTGGGGTGTGATTAATACCGTGTTGCCGATGGTGGGGTTTTTTAGTAAAGATAAATCTTTGCCTAAGGGAATCGTGATTATCAGCTCTATTGCCGGCTACCATGGATTGCCGACTTGTCCGGCTTATAGTGCAAGTAAGGCTTGTGTGAAAGCATGGGGCGAGGCAATGCGGCCGATTTTGGCAAAAGATAATATTCACCTTAGCGTGGTATGTCCGGGGTTTGTACGCTCCAGAATTACCGACCAAAATACTTGCCCGATGCCGTTTTTTATGGAAGCTCCGAAAGCTGCGGCAATTATAGCAAAAGGTGTGGCCAAAAACAAGGGAATAATTGCTTTTCCTTGGGTGTTGCGTTTTGTAACTTGGCTGGTTTCTATTTTGCCAAACTGCGTGAGCGAGGGAATTTATCGTTTGCTTCCGCCAAAGGCTTAAGCGGTTTCTTTTGGCGCTCAACCCGCATCAAAATCCATAAGATAATCAGACCCGGTATCATCATTAAGGTGGTGATGAGGAAAAAAGTCGGCCAGCTGGTGGCTGCTTTCATATATCCGCTGCTGGCGGCAAAAACATCGCGCGCCAAACTCATAAGCGATGAGAGCAGAGCATATTGAGTGGCGGTGTAGGCAATGGAACAAAGTGAGGAAAGATAGGCAACCAATGCGGTGGAAGCCATGCCGCCGGCAATATTGTCAAAAGAGATGGTGAGCATGAGCATGGGAACACTATGCCCGATATAGGCTTGCAGAACATACATCAAATTGGTGATGCCTTGAAAAATACCGCAGACCATCAGGCCTTTGAGCATGTTCATCCGGCTCATGACTATGCCGCCGGTGAGACCGCCGAAAATGGTTGCACCCATACCGAATATTTTAGAAACAAAGGCAATTTCTCCCTTGGAAAAGCCCATGTCGGCATAAAACGGAAAAGCCATCGGCCCCATATAGGAATCACTCATACGATAGAAAAAGATAAAGGCTAAAATTATTACCCAATCAGGCCTTTTGATAAAATCTAAAAACGGATTGTAAACCGCGCATTGCATAAAGTGCTTGAAATCAGAATAAGTTTGTTCTTGGTATTTTTGGGCTTTGGTCGGCTCATGAGATAAAAGAATCGTGGCAATCCCTATGAGCGTGCCAAAACACATCAGAAAATAAACTTCGTTCCAACTCATAAAAGAGGCCATCCAGATTGCACCGGCGCCAGAAACAATCGTACCTGAGCGATAACCTATGATGAAAATCGCAACACCGGCACCTTGCTCTTTGATGTTAAAACTTTCAATACGATAGGCGTCTAAAACAATGTCTTGCGAGGCTGAGGCAATTACGACAATCACGCACAGAATAACCAAAGAGCGCAAACTTTCTTCAGGGTTGACGGTGGAGATAGCAGCTAAGCCTATTAACAGCAAAAGTTGGAAAAACAGCGCCCAGCCGCGGCGGCGCCCCAAGCGCTCAAACAGCGGTAAGCTCAGGCGGTCAAGCAATGGCGCCCAGAGCCATTTGAAACTATAAGGGAGTTTTACCAAAGAAAATAAGCCAATCGCAATATAGGATATGCCGCAGTCTTTGAGCCATAAGTTGAGTGTGCTGAAGACCAAGAGTAAAGGAAAACCGCTCGAAAATCCTAAACCTATCATGGTGAGCATTTTCGGAGTTAAATATATTTTTAATGATTTTATGAATTTTAACATTCAGTTCTCCTTGAAATTGTAATTTAGCCAATAGTAGTTAAATTTTATATAACATCCGTTATTTTGATTTATGGTTGTATGGTTTCTTTATGTGTTCTATTATAAGGTGTACATCTTGTTTATTTGTAATAAATAGTTATATTCTTATTGCATAATTTTTCTTTATGTTCTATTAGTAGATAGCGTGTTGTTCATTACACTTAATAGTTAAGAGGATGTATTATGACTGGTTATGTTAACGGTTCTAAGCGTAAAGATACTAACTCTACACAGCCTAATCCGGTAGATGTTTATGTCGGTAGTAAACTAAAACAGAGAAGAATGTTGATGGGGCTTTCTCAAAAGCAGATGGCTGCTGTTTTGGGTGTGACTTTTCAACAAGTACAAAAGTATGAAAATGGTGTAAATCGAATTAGTGCTAGTCGTTTGTGGGATATAAGCAAAATTTTGAAAGCTCCGGTTGAGTTCTTTTTTGACGGAATGAACGAGGGTATCAGCAACCAAAGTCCGATGATGTTGCGTAACGGAAATGTGCCTGAAACGGACAATAAAACGGATAATTTTGATGACCCTATGTTGAAGTCGGAAACTATAAAGTTGGTTAAGGCATTTACTTCAATTGAAGATAAAAAACTTTCACATCAAATATTAGACTTGATGGTGGCTCTGTCGTCTTTTAATCATTAGCGATGGCGGCGCAACAGTATGTAAAAGGCTCCTGTTCCTCCCAGTTTAGCCGGAGGGTGGTTGTAGGCTAATATTAGGGGGCGAAGTTCATTTCCGTTTAGCCAGAGTGGAACATACTCTCTTAGTTTTCCTTTGGGGGTAAGAAAGTTGTCAGGATTATCCTCTCTGCTGAGGCCTTTGCCCGTGATGATTATTATGCATCTTTTTCCTGAAATATACGAACTTTGCACAAAGTTAAATACTGCATCTTTTGCATCTTCTTCATGATAGCCGTGAAGGTCAAGATTTCCTTCTATCGGAAATTCACAACGTTTGAATTTTTTGGCCGTGTTGGCATCAATGTTGTCGGTATTGCCCATAATTAGCGGGTGTAAGTCTTCGCCGCGATAGGCTTGAGCCAAATTTATGGTCTTTTTTATTTCGGGCAGTTTTATCGGAGCTACAGGAGGTTCTGCTTGCGGTTTAATTTTTTTTACGTCCTTTATTGCCTCAGCCCAAGCATCCTCATCTTCGGGTGTTTTATTCGGCTGCTGCTTGGACATTTTCTGTTTCCGAAGTTTGAGGGGTGTCTTTTTCACTTACCATGTAGTCGGCAAAGTTTTTGACCACAAATTCTTTCCAGTCGCCTTCAGGTGAAACACAACCTTGTTTTTTGTTGGCGGCATTAACTAAGACTATTCCTCCGAAATTCCATAGTTTGATGCAATTGTCATAACTTTGCATAAAATATTCTTTGGTGCGCTCAATTAGGTAGCGGTCAACCCTCTTTTTGAAGTAGGTAATGTAAACCAAAATCATCGCAATGATAAAAGCTAAGCCAAAAAAGACACTCACGGTTAATATCAATATTAAGCCGATGACAACCGGTGTTAAAACCGGCAGAAGGTTTTCCCATACATCATATACGGGTGACCCCGGGCGATTGATTCTTCCATAGTCCAGATAAAGCCGTAATTGGTTCTTTTCTATTGCGGTTTGTAAGGCTTTATAAATTAAATAATCAGCTTTGCTTGGTTTATTCATGGTTGGTTGGCCTTGTTTTGCGGAATGAGAATAAAATATCTGCCGGATGAATTCATTTTGCCGGCTTTATCTAAAACATCATCTTTGCCGGAGCCCCAGAAATAGTCCCCGCGAATCGGTCCTTTGATTGCACTGCCAATGTCTTGAGCAACAACCAATTTTTCAATCTTTTCATGGTCGGGACCCGTGGTCTCAAGCCATATTAGGGCTCCCAAGGGGATGTAGTTTTTATCAACAGCCAGGCTGCGTCCGGCGTGAAGTGGTACGCCTTGTGCTCCTATCGGGCCGTCGGCTTGAGAAATGCGGTGGAAGATAAATCTTTTGTTTTCTCGCATCTCTTTTTGGGCTACTTGCGGATTGTTCTTTAACCATTTTTTGATGTTGCCCATTGAGGCTTCACCCGGTTTTATATAGCCTTTCTCCAGTAAAATACTGCCAATGCCTTTGAATGGATGCCCATTGTGGTCGGCATAGCTTACGCGGACTTGGCGTCCGTCCGGCAAAGTGGCAACAGCAGAGCCTTGAATTTGCATAATGTTAATATCAATATTGCTGTCACCCCACAAAATTACCGGTGCGGAAATTTTGTATTTTTCTATTTCTTCACGTGTATAATAAGGAATTAATTTTTGGTCTTTGATTCTTCCTACCAAGCGTTTGTTGGGAAGAGAGGAATCAAAGTCATGAGGATTAAATTCTATTAAATCCCGCGGCTTGCCATATATCGGATAGCGATAAAGCGTGGTTTGTATCGGCGAGGCATTGATGGTGGCTTCATAATAGGAGGTAAATTTTCCTTGGTCCGAATTGTCGGCTATTACTAAAAAAGGTAAAAAATTGCTTTCCAAATAATGTTTGAATTCAACGTCCGTCGAAATTCCTTGCGTAAGGAGTTTTTGGCAGGCCAATTGATATGCCGCAGTTGGTATCCTTAATTCTGAGTTGGACATATAGGTTGAGTTTTCTTGAAGAATTTTGGCGCAGCTGTATTTAAAACCACTCAACGCTTCTTCCAGATTATCGTTGTTCCAATTTGCTAAATCGCTAAAGGCATATGGGCGCAATCTGACTTTGGGACGCAAAGGCAGAGTTTCGGTTGTTTTTGTTGAGGTAATTTGCGGTAACTCTTCACTTTGAGGGGAAGATTTCTGCTCTTCTTTTCCGCAAGAGGTTATTAAAAGTAAGCAAGAAAATAAGTAAATTATTTTTTTCATGGCGCGGGGCTCTACTTTTTGGTCGAAACAAGAAGCCAATTCGGACTGGTGGATGTCAGACATCTTTCAAAAGTCCAGACATCGGTTATGTTTTGGATGAAGTTTTCATCGCCTTCGATTACTTCGTCATCTTTGTTTTTTAAGATGTTGACTTGCTCGGAAACAAACTTAACCGTGATTTTGGCAATGTCATCGGAAGAAATTTTGGCGGAAGTGATTTCGGCCTCGTCAAAACCGATTAAGTCGGTTTCAGAGGTGATGCCTTCGGCTTTGCGTTGGTTGATGATTTCTTGGAATTTTTTGTTGAGCTTTTTGCTGACCAAACTTTCAAGCGTTTCGGTATCGCCCTTGCTAAATGAGGTGACTATTATTTCAAAAGCTTTTTTGGCCGAATTAATAAAATGTTCTTTATTAAAATGGGGAATCTTGCTCAAAACTTTGTCAGTTTCACTTAATTCTTCCGTTTCTGGTGATTTTTCAGATGTGTTTTCAAGTGCTTGTTTTTGTTTCTCGGCTTCTTTGGCAATCATGTCAAAAATTTTGGCAACACTTTCTTCCGTGATTTTGTGTTGCGGAGAAGATATGTTTGGTCGTGTGCCTAAAAGACTTTTTAATTTTCCAAAAACTAAAACGACTACAATCAACAAAATGATTATATCTAGAGAACCCATTTTATTTCAGACCTTTCAATTTTAAATACTATTTTATATATAGCTTTTTATCCTCTATTTATCAACCATAAATATTTGACCTAAGAGTTTATTTGTTGTAGCTTATTAAAAAATTTTTTGAAAGGAAGTTTTATGAACGATAATCAACAAAATAATGCCGGCGAAAATGCCTCAAATCAGCCGACAATTATGATTCATACTCAGTATATTAAAGATTTATCTTTGGAAATTCCGCATGCTCCGGAAATTTTCAGAGGATTGAACGAAGCACCGGCTGTCAGCGTGCATGTTGATGTCGATGCGCAACATATGCATGACAATTTTTATAATGTCAGCCTCAAGTTTAGAATGGACGGCGATGTTAAAGCGCAAAAATTGTTTATTCTGGAGTTGGAATATTCGGCAATTGTTTCTTTGCAAATTCCGCAAGAAAATTTGGAACCGGTCTTGTTGGTGGAAATTCCGAGACTGATTTTCCCGTTTGCCAGAAACGTTATTACCAACTGTTTGACCGAAGGCGGCCTGCCTCCGTTTATGCTTACTCCGATTGATTTTGCAACACTCTATAATCAAAGAAAGCAAAACAAACAGTAAAAAATGCTGGATTATTTAATTTTTGTATGTTATAGATGTTGACATAAATACAAATAATATTATTGGAGTGGGGCCGAAAGCCCCGCTTTTTTATTAGAATTTACAGAGTGGGAATTTGAAAGAATGCAAAAAAAACACCCTTTGCAAGATATGTTGGAGCCAGCTATTTCCGAACTCGGATATGAAACGGTCAGAATTTTGACGATAGGTCAGGCGAATCCAACTTTGCAGATTATGATTGATAAGCTCGACGGTTCGGATATCGTGGTTGATGATTGTGCGAAGGTCAGTCGTAAAATCTCGGAAATTTTAGATGCAAACGACCCGATAAAAGATAAATATAATTTAGAGGTTAGCTCTCCGGGGTTGGACAGACCTTTAACAAAAGTTGAACATTTTAAGCGCTTTGTCGGATATGAGGCAAAAGTTGAAACAGATGTTGCCATTGACAACAGAAAACGGTTCAGAGGTGTGATTGAGAGTGTTGATGATGAAAACACCATCCATCTTAAAGCAGATGAGGTTGAATACAGCGTGCCTTTTGATGCTGTCAGCAAAGCCAAAATCGTTATGACCGACGAGTTGTTGCAAAAATATGTGGATGAACACCCCGAATGCGGTGAACATTTGATTGAGGAATAATTTTTTTTAAGTTTTTAACTGCAAACTAAAGAGGATAAAAATGCAAAATATTGAAAATATGCCAAGACCGGAAATTATTTTGGTGGCTGATACCGTTGCCCGCGAAAAAAACATTGATAAAGAAGATGTTTTTGGCGCTATGGAAATTGCCATTCAAAAGGCGGCTCGCTCCAAATATGGTTTTGAACACGATATAAGAGCTTCTATTGACAGAAAAACAGGTGCTATCACTTTGGCTCGCTATCGTGAAGTGGTGGACGAATTGCAACCGGCCGAAGGTGAAGATGATGATCTCCAAAATGCTACTAAAATTTTACTTGAAGATGCTAAAGTTTATAATCCTGACATTAAGGTCGGTGAGTTTTTAATTGATGAATTGCCTCCGATTGATTTTGGTCGTATTGCCGCACAAACCGCAAAACAGGTTATTATGCAAAAAGTGCGTGATGCCGAAAGAAATAAACAATTTGAAGAGTATAAAGAAAAAATCGGCACAATCGTTAACGGTACGGTTAAAAGAATCGAATTCGGAAATGTTATTTTGGATATTGGTAAGGCTGAAGCTATTTTGCGTCGTGATGAAATTATTCCTCGGGAAAAATTCAAAAACGGCGACAGAGTTCGTGCTTATGTATTAGATGTTCGTCGCGAAAACAAAGGTCCGCAAATCTTCTTGTCTCGTACCTGTCCTGAATTTATGGCAAAATTGTTTACGCAAGAAGTTCCCGAAATTTATGACGGCGTGGTTAAAATTATGGGCGTGGCTCGTGATCCGGGTTCAAAAGCCAAAATCGCCGTTAAAGCCGATGATATGACCATTGATGCCGTCGGTGCTTGCGTCGGTTTGCGTGGTATTCGCGTTCAAGCCGTCGTTACCGAACTGCAGGGCGAAAAAATTGATATTGTTCCTTATTCTGAGGATAAGGCTCAATACATTGTTAGCGCTTTGGCTCCGGCTGAAGTTACAAAAGTGGTTTTGGATGAAGAAAATAACCGCATTGAAGCCGTTGTTCCGCAAGACCAATTCTCTATTGCAATCGGCAGAAGAGGTCAAAATGTTAAATTAGCCTCTCAGTTGCTCGGATGTGATATTGATGTCTTGACCGAAGAACAAGAGCAAGAACGTCGCGCAAACGAAAATAAAGTTCGTTCTCAACGCTTTATGGAAGCTTTGGATGTTGATGAAATGATTGCTCATTTGCTTATTGCCGAAGGTTTCTCTACCGTTGATGAAATTGCAATGGTGCCTTTGAATGAATTGGCTGAAATCGAAGGATTTGATGAAGATGTTGCTTCGGAGCTGCAAGCTAGAGCTAAGGCTTATGTTGAAAAGAGAAATGAAGAATTTGCCAAGAAAAGCCAAACTTTGGGTATTGATGAAAAACTCAAAGCTATTGAGGGCTTAGATCAAGATATGATTTTGACACTGGCCGATAAAGGTGTTAAAACTATTGATGATTTGGCGGATTTGGCTGCTGATGAGTTGATGGAAATGCTCGGCGAAAACGTGCTTTCCGAAGTTGAAGCCAATAAAATTATTATGGCTGCTCGCGCTCACTGGTTTGAGTAGCTGTTATAAAGGAAGTTGGAAAGGAAGTGATTTAAATGAAACTTCCTTTCCGTCCTTGTTTTGGATATTTTGTGGTTGATGACATATATGAAAGAAGATAAAACAAGAAAAGACATTGTGTCCGGTAATGTGATGAATGATAATGATTTACTTCGCTTTACCGTAACACCGGATAATGTGGTTATTCCCGATTTTAAGAAAAGACTGCCGGGGAAGGGAATCTATGTCGCTTGTTCTATGTCTTCGCTTAAAATTGCTATTGAGAAAAATTTATTTGCCAAAACGCTCAAAAAAAATGTAAAATTACCACCGGATTTGGCAGAAATGGTTGAAAATTTACTGCGCAAAAAAGGGTTGGAAGATATTTGTTTGGCAAAAAAAGCCGGCGATTTATTGACCGGTTTTGAAAAAGTGGCGGAAGCTCTGAAAAAGGGTAAAGTCGCTTTTTTGTTAGAAGCTAAAGATGCCGGTGAAGACGGTCATGAAAAATTGGTGTCTTGGGCTAAAAATTTGGAAGTTTTTATGTTGTATGGAGTTGAGGAGTTAGACAAGGCGTTAGACAGAGTAAATACGGTGCATGTGGCATTTTTAAAAAACGATATGGCTAAAATGGTCTATAACGATTTGAAAAAACTTGATGAATTCTTAAACTCATAAAATATAAGTTACGGAGATTGTGATATAATGACAGAAGATAATGCAAAAAATAAACTAACATTATCAGGAAAATCTACCCTTACATTGAAAAATTTGGGTGACAAAGCGCATAACCATGAAGGTAAAAAAGTAGTGCAGGTTGAAGTGCGTAAAAAACGGGTTATTACGCCTCAGACAACTGCTCAAACAGAAAATAGCGTTAAAATCGATGAAGCTACGGCTCAAAAATTGCGCTTGATTGCCGAGGCTAAAGAACACGAAGCCAAACGCCGTCAGGAAGAGGAAGAAAAAGAAAAACAGCGCCAAATAGAACGCGAAGAAGCCGAAAAAGCTCGTCAGGCGCAAAAGGCCGAAGAAGAGGCTAAAAAAGAGGCTGAGGCTAAAGAAAAAGCCAAACAAGAGGCTCAAAAGAGTATTAAAAAAGAAGTAAAAGCTCCTACGCCGGCAGCTGTTGAACGTGAAGATAAGTCTGCTCGTCAAAAAGATAAAAAAAATAAAGATTATGACGATGATTATGATGATGATGACGATGAAGAAGTAAGTTCTAACCGAAAATATCGTCGTTCTTCTGAACAAGAAAAAACACGTGAAGAAGTGTTTGAGCAAGAACGTAAAAAGGTTATGAAACGTAGCTTTGAGCCGCAACGCCGCAGCGGAAAAGTTAATTTGCATAATATTATGGGGGCAGATGACGACGACGATGATGATTATGGTTTCGGTGCACCGCGTCGTCGTTTTAAGAAAAAACAGCCCAAACCGGTGCAACCGGTACAGCCGCAAGAAAAAGTCGTTAAAGAAGTGGTTATTCCTGAAATTATTACCGTTCAGGAATTGGCAAATCGTATGGCGGAAAAAAGCGCCGATGTGATTAAAAAATTGATGTCTTTGGGGGTTATGGCAACCATTAACCAACCGATTGATGCCGATACGGCGCAGATTGTGGTTGAAGAATTGGGACATAAATTCAAACGTGTGGCCGACAGTGATGTTGAAGATGCCCTCAAAGGTCCGGAAGATACACCGGATCAGTTGTTGCCGAGAGCCCCAGTTGTGACGGTTATGGGTCACGTTGACCATGGTAAAACCTCTTTGCTTGATGCTTTAAGAGAAACTAATGTGGCCGCTCGCGAGGCCGGCGGTATTACGCAACATATCGGTGCTTATCAAATTGAAACACCAAAAGGCGATAAAATTACCTTTATTGATACGCCGGGACACGAGGCTTTCTCAGAAATGCGTGCCAGGGGTGCAAAGGTTACCGATATTGTGGTTTTGGTGGTGGCTGCCAATGATGGTATTATGCCGCAAACCATTGAGGCTATTCGCCATGCGCAAGCCGCGGAAGTGCCTATTGTTGTGGCTATTAACAAAATTGACTTGCCGGGGGCTGACCCGATGAAGGTTAAGACCGCTTTGTTGCAACACGGAATTGCCGTTGAAGAATTGGGCGGCGATTGCTTGTGTGCCGAAGTTTCTGCCAAGAAGAGAATCAATATTGATAAATTGCTTGAGGCTATTTTGTTGCAAGCCGAAATTTTGGATTTGAAGGCTAACCCGAACAGACCGGCCGTTGGTACGGTTATTGAGGCTAAAATGGAAAAAGGCCGCGGTTCGGTTGCCACAGTTTTGGTACAAAACGGAACACTTAAAGTCGGTGATATTTGCATTGCCGGTAAAGAGTGGGGTCACGTTCGCGCCATGTTTAATGAAATGGGGCAAAAAGTCCACGAAGCTGCTCCGGCTACTCCGGTTGAGGTTTTGGGTTTGCAAGGAACCCCTGCCGCAGGTGATGATTTTACCGTTGTGGCAGATGAAAACCAAGCCAGAGAAGTTACCAACTATCGTATTCGTAAAGAACGTGATGCGAAGTTGGTTAAGAGTGCTAAATCGGCAATGGAACAAATGCTGGATAAGATTAAATCCGGTGAGATGAAGCATTTGCCGGTTATTATCAAGGCCGATGTTCAGGGTTCGGTTGAGGCTATTGAAGGAACCTTGAATAAACTCTCTACCGATGAAGTCAGTGTTCAAATTTTGCACTCGGCGGTCGGTCCGATTTCAGAATCCGATGTGACCTTGGCCAAGGCTTCCAATGCATTTATTATCGGATTTAACGTTCGTGCTATTCCGCAGGCGCGTGATATGGCTCGCAGAGACGGAGTTGATATTCGTTATTACTCCATTATTTATGATGTGGCCGATGATGTTAAGAAAGGTTTGGAAGGTATGCTCTCTCCGGAATTGAAAGAAAAAATTCTGGGCTATGCCGAAATCAGAAACGTCTTTAATATTACCGGTGTGGGTAAGGTTGCCGGTTGTATGGTTACCGAAGGTTTGGTTAAACGCGGTTCTAAGGTACGCTTGTTGCGTGATAACGTGGTTATTCATGACGGTAATTTGGGTCAACTCAAACGCTTTAAAGATGATGTGAAAGAAGTTAAAGAAGGCTATGAATGCGGTATGAGTTTTGAAAACTATAACGATATTCAAGTCGGCGACTTTATTGAATGTTATGAAATTGAAGCGATTGCCGCTAAACTCTAATTGGTTGTGAGGTGTAATATGGCAATAAAAGAACAATCACAAAGGCAGCTACGCGTTGGGCAAGAGATTAAAAAAATCATTGCCGGTGAAATTCAACATGAAAATGTGAGAAATTTGGAAGGAATCGATACACTGGTTACTATTACCGATGTTCGAGTTTCTCCGGATTTGAAATATTGTAATGTTTATTTTATTACTTCTAACAATGAGTTAAATCAAGAAGTTATGGGTGGCTTGCAATTGGCCGGCGGACATTTTCGTAAGGTTATCGGTCAAAAGACGACTTTGCGTTATGTGCCCGAAATTAACTTTCGCTTAGATGATACTTTTGAAGCAGTTGATAAAATTGAAAAATTGCTGCATGACCCTAAGGTGCAAAGAGATTTGAAATCTAAGGATGAAGAATAAATTAAGCATTGTAAAAAACCGCTTGGAGATGAGCCAAGCGGTTTTTGATTATGCTAGAATTAGCGGGAGAGAAGAGATTTTTTCTGAAGGCTTCTTTGCAGTTGATTTTGTTTGTATTGCATTGCTTTTTGGGCCAGCCAGTCATAAATTTTTTGCATCTGGGCATCCCCTTGTGCGGCAAAGTCTTCGGGATGCCACTGGATACACAAAATGTTTTTTTCTTCATTGCCCCAAGCTTCCGGTGTGCCGTCAGCGGTGGAGGCGTAAATCTTTAAATCGGAAATCTTGTCGTTGGGCATCATTGCTTCGCGGTGGCGCGAGTTGGTTTCGATATAGCCTGCGCCTAAAATGTTTGCCAATGGTGTGTCAGGATAAATAAAGACTTTGTGGGCTTGTAATGCTTTTGTTTCATGTTCCAGCGAAGTGTGAGTGGAGGTTTTGAGGTCATGGTACATTTTCATACCATGCATTCCACCCATCATCTGAGCGCCGGCACAGATGCCTAGAACGGGTATTCCCTTTTTTTCGGCTTCAATTATTGAAGAGATATAGGCATTGGCTCGGCTGTTGGTGGTGTGTTTAGTTTGTTGTGGGTCGGTATAAAATTCGTTAGGGGATTCAAAGGTGCCTCCCGGTAAAATCAGGCCGTCAATATCATCCATTTGTGCCAAATTTTCGTGATAGGTTAAAAACCTGAATTGTGCACCTGTTTGTGCGATTGCTTTGGCGTAAGGCATATCAATCGTATAAAAATCTTTTTTTTGGCTTAGGAGAAAACCAATAATCGGTTGCCCAGGTTTTGTTTGTTTTTTTGCTAATGAGCGGTAATCATCGGCGGATAGCCCAATAATCGGAGTTATGCCTTTAAGCGTTAATTCCGATATGGTGCGCATTTCTATCCCATAAGCATTGTCGGCGGGCAAAAATTTTAAATTTATGTTTTTTTTCATTGTTTGCATGGTGCTAAATAAAAACTTTTTTGAGGATAACAAGTGCTTAATTTGCGGTCAAGACGTTTGTTAAAAAATGTTGATTTTAGAGGAGGTTTGTGTATATTGGGCTTAATTTATTTATTATAAATTTTATAATTATGAAACCAGAGATTAAAAAAGATTATGAATTAAGAAAAGTCGGTAACAAAATTGTTTTGCTGCAGATGAAAGTTCCTGACTATGAGATGAAAACAATCCTCGTGGCTGATGAAATTTTGGACGTTAGCGATAATGTTTTTGCCTTGAAGTATAATGAAAAATTTTTCTGCTTGTGTCGGGAAGATAAAAAAGGCCATCTTTTGCATACGGTATCTATTGTTGAGAAGTATGAAATTTGGGGCGCACAAATTGTCTATTCACAAAACGGAACGTGGCATTTGTGGCAAGAGAATTTTCAGATTAAAATTCTGGGGCGAACTCTTGATGTGGATAGTTTACGTTTTGTAAATAAAAGTGCTTCTTTTTGAAAGAAGCACTTTTTTGTTGCCAGCCGAAAACTTATCCTTTAAACAATGATTGAGGATGATAGAGTATGAAACATAAAAAAGGCGAAAATATAAACGGTTGGCTGATTGTTGATAAACCTCGAGATATTGGCTCAACTCAAGTGGTGAATTTGACAAGAAAGTGGCTTAATGCCAAAAAGAACGGGCATGCCGGCACGCTTGACCCCTTTGCTACCGGTGTATTGCCGATTGCTTTCGGTGAGGCGACAAAGCTTTTGCCTTATGTTACGGATGGCAAAAAAGAATATGAATTTATCATCCAATGGGGTAAGGCGACCAATACCGATGATTCTGAAGGGGAGATTATCGGAGAATCGCAAAAAATTCCTACAAAAGAAGAAATTTTAAGCGTCTTGCCGCAATTTATCGGTAAAATAAAACAGGTGCCACCGGCCTATTCTGCCATTAAAATCAACGGGGAACGAGCCTATAATTTAGCCAGAAAAGGTGAAGATGTTGCTATACCGGAGCGAGAAGTTGAAATTTATGCTTTGGAACTTTTAGAAGAATTAGAGAATCACCAAGCGCGTTTTCGTGTAGAATGCTCAAAAGGGACTTATGTGCGTACACTCGGACGTGATTTAGCTCAAAAATTAGGAACTCTCGGCTATTTGCAGGAGTTGAGACGTACAAAATGCGGAAATTTCGGGCTTGAGTCGAAAATTTTACTGGAAAATATAAAAAATTTGGTGCATAGTATCCCCCTAAAAGAATTTTTGCTTCCGTTAGAAACATCTCTGCGCGACATCGCGGTGATTGCTGTTTCGGAAGTTGATGCTAACAAGCTTAAACTCGGACAAGGTGTGTCGCCAAAGGCTTATCAAGTGCAAAACTTGATTGGGAAAGAAGCAGCAGCTTATTTTGAGGATAGTTTGATTGCAATTGTGCGAATCGAGGAAAAAAGAATTTCTCCGGTTCGAGTGTTTAATCTTTAATATGTATAAAGGATAAATTGATGTCGATTACTAATGAAAAAAAACAAGAATTAATTAAAGAATTTGGTTTAACCCCAGGTGATACCGGTTCTCCGGAAGTTCAAATCGCTATTTGGACATACAGAATCAATGCTTTGATTGAGCACTTCAATACTCATCAAAAAGATTTACACTCTCGCTTGGGCTTGATGAAGATGGTTAGCCGTCGTCGTCACTTGTTGGATCACCTGAAATCTAAGAGCGAAAGCAGATATCAGGATTTGATTAAAAGATTAGACCTCCGTAAGTAGGATTTTGTTGGATGAGGCAATTAGAGAGTTTTTATCAGAGCTCAAAATTGTGTGCATTAATGTACAAGGCAATTTGTTTGAATGATAAAAATTGCTCTGTTTGCCTCGCCAAAATAAATTCCGGCGTTTGGAGAAGTCAGCCTAATAAAGTAACCTTTGGGTTTGTTGTAGGTTGAGAAAAGTTTTTTGAATGCGGGGCAGTTTGTTCCGCATTCGTTTTAAATCCTGCTCTCGGGTGGGTGGTCAGTTCGGGAAGGCTCGGATTGATTGATGTTTGTAAGAGAATATGAAAGAAAGGAAAGTTATATGATCAATTTTAATGTGGTTCGCAAAGAAATGGAATGGGGCGGACGCAAGTTGGTATTGGAAACGGGTAAGCTGGCTCGTCAGGCGCAAGGAGCTGTCGTTGTTACCTATGGTGAAACCGAAGTTATTGCAACTGTTTGCGCAGCTAAAGAGGTAAAGGCTGATCAGGATTTCTTTCCTTTGACAGTTAATTATCAAGAAAAATACTATGCAACCGGTAAAGTTCCCGGCGGTTTTATGAAACGTGAAGGCAAACCTAGCGAACGTGAAGTTTTGCTCTCTCGCTTGATTGATAGACCTATTCGTCCGCTGTTTCCGGATGCTTTCAAAAACGAAGTTCAAGTTATTTGTACCGTATTGTCTCATGACCAAGTAACCGATTCCGATATTCCGGCCATGATTGCCGCTTCGGCTGCTTTGAGTATTTCCGGTATTCCGTTCTTGGGGCCTATTGCTTCGGCTAAAATCGGTTACAAAGACGGTCAATATATTTTGAACCCAACGATTGCTCAACTTAAAGAATCGGATTTGGAATTGGTTGTTGCCGGTACCAAAGAAGGTGTTTTGATGGTTGAATCCGAAGCTCAAGAATTGTCTGAAGAAACAATGCTTGGTGCCGTTATGTTTGGTTTTGAAAACTTCCAACCGGTTATTAATCTCATTGAAGAATTAAAAGCCGAAGCAGGAAAAGAACCTTGGGAAACTCCGGTATTTCCACCAGAATTTGATGAACTCTACAAAAAATTGGCTGATGGTTTTAGTGCTGATTTTGAAGAGGCATTTAGGGAAACCGATAAGTTAAAACGTGGCGAACTTATTGCTCAAGCTTCTGAAAAATTCAAGGCTACTTTGGATCCTGAAAACGAATTTGAACAACGTTATGCTCAAGATGCTATTGAAAAATTGATGCACCACGTTATGAGAGAAAAAGTTTTGACAACCGGTCATCGTATTGATGGGCGTGATACCAAAACCGTTCGCCCAATCCAATGCGAAGTTGATGTTTTGCCGATGGCTCACGGTTCTGCAATCTTTACACGCGGCGAGACTCAGGCTTTGGTGGTTACAACCTTGGGAACCGGTGAAGATGCTCAAGTCGTTGACGGCTTGATGGATGAGTATAAAGAAGACTTTATGCTTAACTACAACTTCCCGCCGTTCTCAGTTGGTGAATGCGGTAGAATCGGTAGCCCGGGACGTCGCGAAATTGGTCATGGTAAATTGGCTTGGCGTGCAATTCATCCGATGTTGCCGAAAAATAAAGACAGCTTCCCTTATACCATTCGCGTGGTTTCTGAAATTATGGAATCTAACGGTTCTTCATCTATGGCGACCGTTTGCGGTTCTACCATGTCTTTGATGGCTGCCGGTGTGCCGATGACAAAACCTGTAGCCGGTATTGCTATGGGCTTGATTAAAGAAGATGATGGTCGTGTGGCTATTTTGACCGATATTTTAGGTGATGAAGACCACTTGGGTGATATGGACTTTAAGGTTGCCGGTACAAAAGACGGTGTGACCGCTTTGCAAATGGATATTAAAATCACCTCCATTACCAAAGAAATTATGGAAAAAGCTTTGGCTCAAGCTCATGAAGGGCGTATCCATATCTTGGGCGAAATGGCTAAAGCTATTTCTGCTCCTCGTCCACATGTTTCTGACAAAGCACCGCGTATTATCGCCATTAAGATTCCGGTCGATAAAATCCGTGAAGTTATCGGTTCCGGTGGTAAGGTTATTCGTGAAATTACCGAAAAAACTAACTCTAAAATCGATATTTCCGATGATGGTGTTATTCGTATCGCTACTATGAAAAAAGAAGATGGTGATGCCGCTCTTGACTGGATTATGGGAATCGTTGCCGAACCTGAAGAAGGCAAAATCTATAAAGGTGTTATTACCAAGATTATGGATTTCGGTGCTTTCGTTCGTTTCCTTGGAACGACCGAAGGTTTGGTTCATATCTCTGAAGTCAAAAATGAGAGAATCGCCTCTGTTTCTGACTTCTATAAAGAGGGTGATACCATTTGGGTTAAATGCATCGGTCAAGATAATCGCGGTAAGATTAAACTCTCAGCTAAAAGAGTTAATCAAGAAACTGGTGAGGACTTGGAAAAATAATTTAGTCTTACTTTTAACAAAAAGGGGTGGCTGGGCTACCCCTTTTTTGTTTGCTTGTGTTGCTTAGAGATAAATTTTTTTATTTGACAACAAGACTGTTTTGTCTATAATGACAAAAAAATAAGTTATTTTAGAAATTATTAAAAAAATAAGATATGAAAGAAGTAATAATTTTGCTGTATGTCGTCTTATCGATTTGTTTGGTTAATTTTGCAAATCGATTATGGCTTGCGAAGGCTCTTCCCAGATTACAAGACATTCAAGTTCAAATAGTTTTGCTTGTATTTTGGGCAATGTTCTCCGGTTTTAGAGCTAATCTTATGATTGGCTGGGTTTGTTTTGTTGCCGCCTTTGGTTACAAATTTTGGATTGATTTTCGTTTGTGGCACAGAGCTAAGACAGGTGCGATGTATCCTTGCTTGGTTGCTGAAACAAAGGAGAAATTAAAAGGCAAATTGATAACCACTTTAAGTGTTATTCCGGTGGAGATTGTTCAGACTTTGAATGATGAAAAACCGGAAGCAAATGAGACTTATTGGTGTCGGGTACTTAAAGCATCGCTTTGGTCGGCAAGGGTGGAAGTTGAACTCTTGGATAAAATGAACTGGGGTGAAAGTGTTCAATATTTTGCTTCCCATAAAGAAAAAAGCAAAAAATTTAATTTAGCAAATTTTATTAACCTTTTTAAAAAATAAAAATATGCAAGACTTAATTATTTTGGTAGGAATGCTGGTGTTGTTGCTGGCATTGGTGTATTGGAAAAATGTTGCCAATACAAAACAAGAGAAAAAAGAGGCAAAGCTTCAGCCGATAGAGGTGGATGCAAAGTTGGAATATTTTTCTGATGGATGGAGAGCTACTTTTTTCAAAGATGGTGTTCTTTGCTACGGGGTATTTATTAACCTTAGCGAGGGACAGGGAAGAAAAGATGCTGTTTTGCCGGCAATTATTGAAAAAGAGCCAACGGCCGATAATGAGCTTTATTTGCTGAGAGCTTAAAAAACTTTAACAAAGAGGAGATGTTTTCATCTCCTCTTTGGTTGTTTAAAAAGCTCTTGAAATATTGAAAATAAAGGTGTAAAAGAGTCCTACTCGTCGGACACCCCTGGAGGTCCGCGAGAGTTTAATTTTTTTATAAGGAATATAAAGATGGCAGATATTACTTTTGACGCTCAATTGCGTGAAAAAGCAGGTAAGGGGGCAGCTCGTGCATGTCGTCGTGAAGGTCGCGTTCCTGCGGTTATTTACGGTGGTAACAAAGAAGCCCTGTTGATTAGCTTGGATCCGGTTCAACTGGAAAAAGCTTTGGATATGGTCGGTTTCTATGATGCCGATATTGAAATCAATGTTGATGGCAAAAAACACAAAGTCGTTTGCCAGGATGTTCAATTCCATCCGGTTAGCGATAAGCCGTTACACGTCGATTTTCTTAGAAAATAAGATTGTAAAAGGCCTGTTATTGCAGGCCTTTATCAATTTTATTGTTTTAAATCTGTATTCTTAGACTCTTTTTCCAGAACTTTAACGATTATGTTCTGTGAAAATGAAAGAAAAGGTCAAAGATGTTTTTAATTGTTGGGTTGGGTAATCCCGGAGCAGAATATCAAAACACTCGTCATAATGTCGGGTTTATGGTGGCTGATGAAATTCATGAAGAATATCATTTCGGGCCGTATAAGGCTAAGTTTGACGGGCTGATTAGTGAAGGTATGATTGAGGGGGAAAAGGTTTATTTGCTCAAACCACAGACTTATATGAATCTATCCGGTAATTCGGTGGTGAAAGCTGCGCATTTCTATAAAATCTTGCCGCAGAACGTGATTGTTATCCATGATGATATGGATTTGAAAATCAACCAAATTAAAGCCAAAATCGGCGGTGGTGCCGGAGGGCATAACGGGCTTAAGAGTATTGATGCGCAAATTAGCCCAAATTACAATCGTATTCGTTTAGGAATTGGGCATCCAGACAGCAGTTTGCCACACGAGGCGGTGGTTAATCATGTTTTGACCGGTTTTTCTAAAGCCGATAAGGCAATCCTTGATGAAAATATCCGTTTGGTAACGGAAAATATCGGTGTCGTTTTGAAAGACGGAATCGCTGCCTTTTCAAATAAAATCGGAAATTTACTCAGAAATAACGCTAAATAGTTGACTTTTGCTGGTTATGGTTTAGCTATATATTTATCATGTTAATTTCAGAGGGCTTACCATGACCAATAACCCCTTAGTTTCCGTTATCGTTCCCGTTTATAATGTTGAAAAATTTTTGCCGGATTGTTTGAAGTCGGTCATTGGGCAGACTTATGAAAATCTGGAAATTATTTGTGTGAACGACGGCTCACCGGATAAATGCGGTGATATTTTGCAAAAATTTGCAAATAAAGATAAGAGAATCGTTATTCTTAATAAAGAAAACGGAGGTTTGTCTTCTGCAAGAAATGCCGGTATGAAAGTTGCCAAAGGGGATTTTGTGTTCTTTCTGGATTCAGATGATTGGATTGATAAAAAATGCATTGAAAGTTTGGTGACAACGCAATTGCGGACAAATGCAGATGTGGTTTGCGTGCATGATATTATTATTTATTATAGCCCAAAACATACCTTAAACGAAAGGATAATTTCCGGTCATACGGAAGGGGTTTTTCAGATTACAAATGAGATATTAAATAAAATGTGGGTTGTTGCTTGGGGTAAACTTTTTAAAAGGCAACAAATTTTGGATTTAGATATTTCTTTCCCTGAAGGTTGTTTATATGAAGATGAGTATTTCCATTATGTTTTGTTGGCTAACTTGCGCAAGATTGCAGTGAGTGATGAGGGAAGCGTTTTTTATCGTCAACGAGAAAACTCTATCATGAGTCAGCAAAAACTTAGAAGCGGTAAAGATAATTTGCTGATTTTTCAAAAGATTTTTGAATATTATAAAGAAAAGGGTTTCTTAGGTCAGATTGATTTGCCGGTGCGGATTTTAAGCAGTGGTTTTGGGCAAAATGCTAATCCTAAACTCTATTATCAGCAGGTAAAAGATTTATTATGCCATTTGGGGGTGACTAAAGAAATGGTCAGCCATCACGAATTAGTAGGTAAGTTATTGAATAGTGATGATTTTGCCGGATATTGCCGCTATGAGACTTATTATCATGTTAAGCAAGGGCTAAAAAAATGGCGTAAAAATATTATTCGATTTAAACTCGGAAAGAAAACGCATATTGCCTTGTTTGGTTTGACTCTGCTTCATTTAGCAAAAGGTGAAAAAACGGTTATCTTGGGCTGGAAGTTATAGAATTGGCTTGAAATATCGTCCTCTATCAGATATAAGACTCCTTAAGTTTGAACTAAAAATTTAAGGAGTTTTTTGTTATGGGGTTTAATTGCGGGATTGTCGGCTTGCCTAATGTCGGTAAATCTACCTTGTTTAATGCTTTGACACAGACTATTGCTGCTCAGGCGGCTAATTTTCCTTTTTGTACGATTGAGCCAAATACCGGTCGTGTGGCTGTGCCTGATGCTCGTTTGGATAAATTGGCTGAAATCGTTAAACCCAGAATGGTTACCCCTACGCAATTGGAATTTGTGGATATTGCCGGTTTGGTTAAAGGGGCTTCCAAGGGTGAGGGTTTAGGCAATCAGTTCTTAGCTAATATTCGTGAAGTTGATGCAATCATCCATGTTTTGAGATGTTTTGAAAACGATAATATTACCCACGTTGAGGGGTCGGTTGACCCTATTCGCGATGCAGAAATCGTAGAAACCGAGTTGATGATTGCTGATTTGGAATCTTTGGAAAAACGCTATGACCAAGTGCAGAAAAAAGCCAAAAGCGGTGAAAAAGAATCTGTTTTGAGAGAATCGGTTATGCGTCCGGTGATTGAGGCTTTGAAAGCTGGAAAGCCAGCCAGAACAGCAGCTCCGGACCCGACCAATAAGGATGCTTGCAAAGAATATAAGATGTTGCAGCTTTTAACGGCTAAGCCGGTGCTCTACGTGTGTAATGTGGATGAAGAATCGGCAGCAACAGGTAATAAGTTTTCCGATATGGTGATGACCAAGGCAGAGGCGGAAGGAACAACCGCAGTGATTATTTCGGCCGAAATAGAATCGGAAGTAGCTCAACTCGAATCCGAAGAAGAGAAAAAAGAATTTTTGCAATCGCTTGGTTTGGAGGAAACCGGTTTGGCAAAGATTATTCGTGCCGGATATAAACTTTTGGGACTTGAAACCTATTTTACTGCCGGGCCGAAAGAAGTGCGTGCTTGGACATTTTTGAAAGGCTCTAAAGCTCCGGTTTGTGCCGGTATTATTCACTCGGATTTTGAGCGTGGCTTTATTCGTGCTGAGACAATCTCTTATGAGGATTTTGTGAAATATGGCAGCGAACAAGCCTGCAAAGATGCCGGAAAAATGCGCTCCGAGGGCAAGGATTATGTCGTTAAAGACGGCGATATGATGAATTTCTTGTTTAACGTTTAATTCGTAAAAAAACAATTTTAGACAAAAAGTTGACAGCGTCGGTATTTTGTGCTATATACCGAACAGAAATTTTTTATTATTTAAATTTTATAGATATGTGTAAACAGACTGAAGAATTGGTTGCAAACCAGTTCGAAAAATTAACGGGTGTGACAGGTAATAGTGCAGAAGTAATGAACTTAGAGGTTTATGCCCAAAAACGTGAATCTCTGAAGCAAATGCTGCGACAGGTGTTACCTGATTTGAGAATATCTACCAGTCTTGGTTTGGTAAAGGTTTCTGATTTTGCGGCTTATGTTGAGCGGCAGGAGGAAAAGAAAAATGCCTTTTTCAAGCAAGGCTTGGCAATTGTGCAGGAAGTAACCGGAAAAGAATACGGGTTGGATGATGACCTGTATTCGGAATTGAGACCCGATGAAGAAGTACATGGCACGAATGAGTACCTTTCGCAGGAGACAAAATATTTTCTGCATGCCAACAAAGTCTATCAGGCTTTGTCGTTGGGCTTGAAGGGCTCGAAGAGGGCTTATTATCCGCCGGTATCTTTGCTGGAAAAAGCAAAGAATATCCGTTGGATAATCGATCTGTATTATCGTAGAGGTCGGTTCTAATCTAAACTTTAGGGAAAGAACGGAGTTTGTTTTGAGGACAAGCTCCGTTTTTTTGTTTTTTGCTTGCGAGGGAAGCGCTTTTGCGCTACAACTCATAAAAACTTTTATGAGAGGATAAGATTATGCGTTTGGCACTGTTTCAACCGGATATTCCGCAAAATACGGGGACACTCTTGCGCTTGGGCGCTTGTTTGGATGTGGAGCTCGATATTATTGAGCCTTGTGGTTATATTTTTTCAGAAAAAACGCTGAAACGTGCCGGTATGGATTATTTGCATTTGGTGAAATTCAGACGCCATAAATCTTGGGAGCATTTTTTGCAATATCGTGCCGAACATCCGGATGAATATGGGCGAATCGTGCTTTTGACCACGCATGCCACGGAACCATATTATAATTTCAAATTTCAACCCAATGACATTATTTTAATGGGGCGCGAATCGGCCGGCGTTCCCGAAGAAGTACACCACATCGCAGATGCACGTCTTCTTATTCCGATGAACGAGAAAGCACGCTCGATTAACGTTGCCGTATCGGCAGTGATGGTGGTGGGGGAGTGTTTGCGCCAAACGGGTGGATTTCCCTCTGTGGCAAAATAAGGCAGATTTCGCGTGTCAAAGAAATACTCATGTACTAATCGGGTACACTCCGTTTTCTTTGCACTAAAATCTTATTCTTTTGCGCACATATGAAAATCCGGCGGATTTCTCTCTGTGGCAAAATAAGGCAGATTTCATAGGTCAAAGAAATAACCTTCTTATTGATTTCTCGACTTTTTTGTGTTAGGTAAAAGCAAAATTTGTTATTTTGTTTTTTATCATTTTAATCTCAATTTTTATGAAGCAATATTTGGATTTGTTATCAGATATCATGGAGCATGGTATTGATAAAATGGATCGTACGGGTGTTGGGACGCGAAGTGTTTTCGGAAGACAGTTGCGGTTTGATTTGACCAAAGGTTTTCCTTTGTTGACTACCAAAAAGCTCTATACCAGAGCAATTATTCACGAATTGTTATGGTTTCTCAAAGGAGATACAAATATCAAATATCTCCATGACAACAAGGTGACAATTTGGGATGAGTGGGCGGACGAAAACGGTGATTTGGGGCCGGTGTATGGCGCACAATGGCGAAATTGGAACGGTGATGGAATCGACCAAATTGCAGATTTGGTGAAAAGGCTTAAGACCAATCCCAATGACAGACGGATGATTGTTTCGGCTTGGAATCCTTCTCAATTGCCCGAGATGCATTTACCGCCTTGCCATATGATGTTTCAATGTTATGTGGCAGAGGGGAAATTGTCTTTGATGCTTTATCAAAGAAGTTGTGATTGTTTCTTGGGGGTGCCTTTTAATATCGCTTCGTATGCCTTATTGACGATGATGTTGGCTCAGGTATGCGGTTTACAGGCTTATGAGTTCGTTCATACCTTTGGGGATACGCATATCTATTCTAATCACTTCAATCAGGTCAAAGAGCAGCTTGCGCGTGAGCCAAGAGAGCTTCCGCAGATGAAGTTTAATCCAGATGTAAAAAATTTGGAGGATTTTAGGTATGAGGATTTTTGTTTGGAAAACTATAATCCTTGGCCCTCAATCAAAGCACCCGTTGCGGTGTGAACTCTAAAAAACAGCCCTTTGCAAATGCAGAGCGGCTGTTTTATTTTTTTTTTTGACAAAAATTTTTATTTTTAGACTAGATTTCGCTTTAAAAATGTGGTATAGTCCTGTTCGTAATTGGAACAATGTTGTTCTCTTCCGTTAATTTCAGATATTTTGATAGGACAGATAAATGAATAAAAAAACTTCATCTGCTATTGCTTTTAACTCTGGTGATTTTGTTGTTTACCCGGCGCATGGGGTTGGTAAAGTATCCGATATTTCAAAACAAAAAATTGCCGGTTCAGAGCTGGAATTAATTGTGGTTAATTTTGCTAAAGATAAAATGACTTTGCGTATTCCGATGGCAAAAGTGGAATCAGTCGGATTACGTAAAATCTCTGAGGCTTCTACCATGAACGATGCTTTGAATGTCTTAAAAGGTAAGGCAAAAGTTAAGAAAGTGATGTGGTCACGCAGAGCGCAGGAATATGAAAACAAAATTAATTCCGGTAATCCTGTTGCCGTTGCTGAAGTTGTACGTGATTTGTATCGTAGCGAAAATTTGGCGGAACAATCTTATAGCGAAAGACAAATTTATGAGCAAGCTTTGGATCGTTTGGCCAGTGAAGTTGCTGTTTGCGATAACACAAGTACTGAAGATGCCACCAAAAAACTGCTTTCTATCTTAGCTAAATAATTTTTTGTGTGATTTGAGATAAAAGGTCGGGAAATAAACTCCCGACCTTTTTTTGCGACTCCAAAATAAAATGTTTTTGCTCTTTGCAAGTGTTTTTTTGCATCAAAAGATATGTGGGGATAATACTGTGAACAAGTGAAGACTCAAATTGCGAATCAAATAGGGAGAATTTATTAATAAATTATTAATTAATTAAACGGGAGTTCAGTCCATGTTGAACGAAATTGAACCGGTGGTTTCTTCTGCTGAGGATATTGTTATCAGAGCTTGTCCGACTTTGGTGGAAGAAAATTTGAAGAAGCAAGAGTTTTTGTGGGGGTATTATTTTTGTATTGAAAATAATTCTTCACAAAGGGTGCAATTGTTGGGAAAAAACTGGAATATTACCGATGATAAAGGGAATCGTTTTTGTGATGATTCTATGGGCTTTAAAGGTGAAATTCCGATGCTGGAACCCGGTGAGTTTTTTGAGTTTACAAGTATGGCACCGTTGAGCTCCCCTAATGCCGTGTTTTACGGTAGTTGCAAAATTCAAAAAGAAGGGCAAAAGGAATCGCAAGATATTAAAATTCCAACCTTTATGATGTCGGTAACAGAGCAAGTTGTTAAAACATTAAATTAAAAAAAAGCTCCGGAGTACTTCCGGAGCTTTTTTCTTAGTATTCTTGAATGTAATCGCTGTTTTCAATGTACATATTCAAATATTGATGAATGTTTTTCTCCATACGTACATTGAATTCTTCAAATAACTTTTTGACCATATTATTCCAGTATTTTTCTTTTTCGGAAATATCATAATCTGCCGGTATTTTAAGTTCTCTCCAGGCTTGTATCTCAGTTTCAGCATTAGAGAGTTTTTGCGGGTCACTAATGCGAATCACAACATTTAAGTTGGCACGATAAATCATACGGTCACTTTCAAAAACTTTATCCGTGGTTTCCAACTCTTCAGTAACGCTTGCATCCTTTATGATAAATTGCGCTACCTTATCTGATGAAAAATCAACAGCTTCCAGGCGGTCATGTGCCCAGTTACGTGCCGTCTTTTCAATAGAAATCGGGAAGAGGTGTTCAACATTCGGACGACGAAATGTCGGTGTAAATTCCGATATAACTTCTACTTTGTTGACTTTGAGTTTAATTGGTGTTTGGTTTTCAAAGCGAATATCACTATAGCGCTCCGGCTCTTCCGATGTGCCGAAAAGTGCACAGCCGGCGCTTAAACTAATGACTATCAGACTTAAGAATATTTTATGTAGAGTTTTCATTTCTATGACTTTCTATAGTTACTTTTATATCAATATACAAGTTGAAGTTTAATATATGCTTAATAGAAAAGGCAGGCTAATGCCTGCCTCGGAGAAAGAAAAATTTATCACTTCTTTTATTCTAGCTTATTTTTATGTATTTCACTAGTCTTTTTTTATTTAATGCGAAATTAATTCGCCTTTATCAAAACTGTATACCGTGCCGCAGAAGTGACAGGTGGCCGTGATTTTATTGTTTTCACACATATCTTCAATATCCTTGGCATTCATGGCATGCAAGGTATTGAATAATTTTTCTCGACTGCAACGGCACCCGAAATGATATTCTTTGGTGTTGCTTAAATGCAGTTTGTTGGCATGGAAGAGGCGGTGCAATATCTCTTCATCAGATAAGTTATTGTCAAATACTTCCTCTGCTTTTAGGCTTTGCGCTAAAACTGTCGCTTCGTTCCAAGCTTCATCCAAGCTTTCGGTATCAGAAGAGATTTTTCCGCCGTTGTCAGGCAATTTTTGCAGTAAAATACCGGCAGCCTTCCATTCCTTGTCGTTTTCGGTAGGCGCATGCAAAAATAGTTGAAGATAGGTTTCAATTTGCTCAGATTGTTTGAAGTAACGCAGAGCACATTCACTCAAGGTTTTGCCTTGCAGGTCAACAATCCCTTGATATAAGTTGGTTTTTGAGCCTTGGTCAACCGTAAAGGCTAAGTGCCCGCCGCCCATATAGTGCGGGGCTTCCAATAACTCGTTTTCGTCACTCTTTCTTAAAGAAAGTGCCTTGTTTAACATTGCTTGGTTGTAGTTTGCGCAAGCTCTGATGAGCCCTTGTGAAGATACATCAACAACAACCATGCTAATCGGACCATTGGTTTGAGTTTGCAGTGTGAACAAGCCATCATATTTTAAGGTGCTGGACAGCAATGCGCCTAAGGCTGTGCTTTCGGCTACAACGGCTGACACTTGCAGCGGGTATTGGTGTTTGGAAAGAATGGTGTTGACGACTTCATCTAAACGAACAAGGCGTCCCATAAAAGAACCATTCTCAATATGAAAAGATGTGCACTTGTCAAAATTCTTGTTAACCACAGATTTTTTCCTTTATATACTAAGTTGAACTTAACTTAGATGTAGTGTTTTTCAGAGGATTTTGCAAGTGGCCGAAGATGAGATAAAAAAAATAAAAGCCAGAACTCCTAAAAAAATTACCAAACAGAGGTTAAAAAATATTGCCTTGTATTATTTGGAGAGATTTGAGTCTTCCGTGGATAATCTCAGGCAAGTTTTAATGCGGCGCGTTAATGACTATGCTTATGCTAACCCCGATTTTGATAAGTCGGAAGCAATTGCTTGGATTGAAGAAATTTTGAGCGATTGTGAAAGATTTGGTTATATTTCCGACGCTCGCTTTGCCGAACTGAAAATTAAAGATTATTTGGCGGCCGGAAAGTCAGCCCGATATATTAAGTTGAAATTGTTGCAAAAGGGAATAGAGGAATCTTTAATCGAAAATTTATTGCAAGAGCAAGAATATAATCCTGAAGAGTTGGCATGGAATCTGGCAAAAAAGAAAAAAATAGGCCCTTTTCGACAAAATGATGAAGAACGACGCGAATATCGGCAAAAAGATTTGGCAACGCTTGTCAGAGCCGGTTTTGACTATGATGTTGCACAACGTGTTTTGGAAAAAGAATCGTTTGATTAATTTTGATTGTTGACAAAATTTTTCCGAAAGCATAAACTCTTATTTGTTTTTTAGGGGAGTTTTATGCCGCAAGTTTTTATCCAAGATATTGCTAACAAAATTAATAGTCGTTTTGGAACGCCAAGACGCCTTAATGCTTTGTTTTTAAGTCAGGTTATGGCTGACGGGGAAACAATGCGTAACTTGATTCATGGTTGTTCTGCGGCGGCCGATAATGTTATGAAGGCTTTGATTGCTTATTATGAAAATCATAATAGGCAAGAATTGATTGATAAAATGGATAAACTCTCTTGGGATTATCCTTCTCTTTTATTTACAAAGCAAAGAAAGGAAGATTACGGCAGAGATACTTCTCAACCGACACAGCCGGAATTAGATGAAATGAGGCGTTTGGCCGAATATTCTACTTTTCAACCAGATAAGTTTTGGGCAGATGAAGCTCTTTACGAAAAAGCGGTTATTTTTGCAACTTATTATGGGGATTTCTTTTATTATAACAAAGAGGGACATTATATTGTTGATGAGGCAAAGCCGATTGTAATTTATGAAAATAAGCAGCCTTTTACTTTGTATGATAATACATATCGGGAAAGCCATTGGCTCGATTTATCTCGTTATGACGAGAAACATACAATTGAAATTAAAGATGAGTTTGCTGCTCCTTTTTTGAAACGAAAATATGTTGATGAGACCGTTATCGGAATTTTGCGGAAAACAGTTAATTTTGAAAAAATGGCAACTTATAATCGTCCGCATACCGGAGATGAGGCTTTAGATAAGGTTTGTGGGGAAATTTTTGATGAAGAAAAACTCTCGGCTCCGAAATTTGTGAAAGCTATCACTCTTCTTAATCGACATTTATTGACGGCCTTAAAAGGTGAAGATAGTCTTTGGGACGGAGAATATGATGCGGCGGCAATGTTGATTGATAAAGCTCCGCAATATTTTGCTAAAATAGATTATCCGCAACAATTTGGCTTTTATAAAAGCGATGTCGGGCAAGAGTTATTGAAATTCTCGTTTATGACGACTTTTACCAATCAACCAAAGTTTGATGAAAAAGTGATGAATGATTATTTGTCACGGGTTAAAAATGCCGGACATTGGATGGAGGGGCAACATTTGATTACTAAAATGATTATCTCTAATACCAATAATTTAGGGGGAATTAATCGAGGTTTGCTTGACCTTAATTTGATACGTCCACGTCCGAAAGAGTTTTTTGGGATGAAATCTCCCAGATTTTTGCAAGCCATTAATGGATATTATGACCGAGATTTGGCGCGGATGAATTATATGCAGTTAGCGTTGTCGGTCAAGAGCAAAAGCGGTTTCGAAAAATAATTAATACATCACTTTAGTTAAATATAAACCGCAAGCTGGAGCGTTGACGCCGGCGGCAGAACGTTTTTTGGCTTCTAATATGCGTTTAATGTCCTCAGGTTCAAGGTGATCATCGCCAACCATTTTTAGGGTGCCGACCATATTGCGAACCTGATGATGTAAAAACGAGCGAGCCTCGACAATAAAGTGAATTTCTTCTCCACAGACTTCAATATCTAATTTATCCAAAGTCTTTATCGGGGATTTGGCTTGACAAGCTGCAGCGCGAAAAGAGCTGAAGTCGTGATGTCCGATGAGGTATTTGGCGCCTTGGCGCATTTTTTCAACATCTAAGGGCACAGGAACCCACCATACACGGTTTTTTTCTAAAATTGCCGGAGCACGGCGGTTGAGAATCCGATACAAATAGCCTCGCCCTTTGGCACTAAAACGCGCGTGAAAATCAAGCCCTACTTTTTCAACATTTTTGACGCTGACAGGGGCATCCATATCGCGTAGGCGTGCGTTCATGGCCTCGCGCAATTTCCAATCAACCAAGTCTTCTTTTAGGTCAAAATGTGCGACCTGAGATGTGGCATGGACTCCTGCGTCAGTTCTTCCTGCCCCGAAAACAACGATTTTATTGGGCTTCTGGAGGCGTTCTCCGGTGCTCGCGTCCTCACGTACGTCATTGTACGCTGCGGGGCTGCGCTCCGTGGAAGCACCACCATAAGCCTCACTAAAATCGTTGTTGGCTAAATTTGAATTGGGCTTCTGGAGGCGTTCTCCGGTGCTCGCGTCCTCAAACTCTTCATCTTCTTCCTCTTCTGGGACTTCGTTGTTTATTGCTGTGTCCGGGGTAAAGCAGCTTAAGGCTCTTTGCAGGTAGTCCTGCACCGAAGGACCGTCGAGTTGTTCTTGCCAACCAAGGAGGTTCGTGCCGTCATATTCGATTGTGATTTTGTAGCGCATTTGTTTTCCATATAAATCAATAGGGGCTGTTTGCCCCTATTGATAACTTAATTTTAGAGATTAATCAAGATTTACTCAGCGGCGGCTAAGCTTAGATTGTTTTCTTTCTTCAAAAGGCCGAGTTTATCTTCAACTTCCCAGATTACTTTTAAGGCGTCTAAAGCTTTTTCACCGGTAATACGAGGAGTTGCTTCGCCTCTGATGCATGCCCCAAAGTGGCTCAATTCTGCCGACAGAGGTTGATTGGTCGGAATGAAGAGTTGTTCAACACTGCCTTTTAAGCCATAGTGCATCCATTCCGGAATTTCTTCTTGATTAACATAAGGCATACGTCCTTGAGTGTGAACATTGATGCTTTGGTTGATGAAGTCCATATCAATATAGTTGGTATCGGTGGTAACCGTGAGCGTACGAACACGTGCTTGTGTAATGCGGCTGGCGGTTAAGTTTGCCGTAACACCGTTTTCAAACTCAATCAAAGCGGTGATGTAGTTTTTGCCATCGGGTTGGTCAGCTGTTCTGACAGCTGAGGCTTGAACTTTGGCAACAGGAGATTGTACCAAAGATTGAACAACTTCAATATCGTGAATCATCAAGTCCATTGAAACATCAACGTCGGTAATACGGCCAGATGCGGCAGACATTCTTTGTGCCGTGATGGAGCGAATCCGTGAACTGTCAGATAAAATTTTGTGCATTTGTTCTACCGCCGGATTGAATTGCTCAATGTGGCCAACCAAAAGGGTTACATTGTTTTTCTTGGCGGCATCAATCAAAATTTGGCATTCTTCTTCAGAGCAAGCCAATGGTTTTTCAATTAAGCAGTGAATACCGTGGTTTAAGAAAAATTGTCCGACATTGCAGTGGGTAACAGATGTGGTTACAACGCTGACGGCATCAACGTTGGCGGCAACTTCTTCCATTGATGAAAAGGCTTTAATGCCAAATGTTTCTGCGGCTGCATTGGCAGCGTCTGAAAAAATATCATAAACGCCGACTAAGTCAAAACCAGGTAAACTCTTATAAGTTTTAAGGTGGTTTTTACCCATCATTCCGGCACCAATAACCGCAACTCTAATGTTCTTTGACATGAATTTTTCCTCTAAAGTTAAGTTTATGCATAAATTATTTAGTTTACTAATAACAAAATTCTTGATAAAAATCTCTTAAAAAGATGTTACATTTTGTTACAACTTTGTTATGCGTTGGTTAAAACGACTGTTTGAAGGTTATTGACGATGAAAATAGGTATATTAAACCTTGTGGGTGTAACCGTAGTTGCTTGTTTGTGTGCTTGTTCCTCCGCTCCGGATGCGGATACTTATAAACCCGTGATCGATAAAGCTGATTTATCTGTTAAACCTGAAAAACTTGCCGGCAAAATCGATGTCTATGATTCTATGGCCAGAAGTGTTAAGTATAATATTGACGCAACTTATCCGGCCTTGAAAGAAAAAGTATATTTTAAGTTAAATGAAAATCCGCGGCAAATCGTTAATAATATTCTTAAAATGAAAGAACCTTCGCAAAATCCCCTGTATGATTCTTTGCGGGCTTTGGATTTTTCAATCGCTTATGCTATGGCTAATTTAAGTGATAATGAAGAATTTATCAGCGAAAATTTGAAAGCTAAATCTGCTCAATCTTTGGCGTTGGCTGCCATTAAGGCTCATAAAGATGCTTTGTTTGCCTCTAAAAAAATTAAAGAAATTGACCGACAAATCAGAAGACTGCAAAGCGATATTAAAATTTTAAATGACAAACAAGACAGAATTGGCGTGTTAAACTCAGAAGATGAGGCTTATAAAAAAGGTTTGGAAGTTATTGTTTTTAAACTTTCCGAAATTAGAAAAAACTTGGAAAATGATTTGGTTAATTATCGTCAATTGGTTAAAACCGATGATGCTAAAATTGATTTTGAAGGCAGAAATTTTTATGAGCTTGATAACTTGGATGCAAAATTAACCGTCGAAGATTTTAGAAAAACAGCCTTCAAGAATCGTAAAGAATTTGAAATTCAAAAAGAATTAACCAAAAAATATACCTATAATCAAATCAGTCAGATTTTACGCTCTGAATATCCTCAGGTGGAGCGTTTGGAAATTAATGGTTATGATGCCGAAAAGCCCGTCTATCTCAGAGAATTACAACAACGGGCTGAATTTCAGGCAAATTATTTGGTGGATAAAGTTTGGCAATATAAAAATGCACCAAATGAAGATGCAAAAAAACAGCTAAGATTACAAGCTTTTGAGGAAATGGCAACGGCTGTTTTGACACAAAATGAAGTGGCTTATAATGTGGTGATGAGAGCGGATATTGATTATGAGGAAATGGTAAAACAAATTGACGGATTAAAGAAAAATATTGCTCAATCCGCCAAAAAAAGAAATTTGGACAGTACGCAAAAAATTGATTTGTTGGAACAAAAAATTATTTTGCTGAAAGAAGAACAACAAGCCAGCCAAATTTTGGCTGAAAAAGCCGTGGCAATTCGCGCCATGTATTTTTATGCAGGATTTAACCCGTTTAGCGCTAAGCTTTATGAGGGTAAAATTAAAGATATAAGCTCAAATTTGAAAGTGGGCTTTAATAAAGATGCCGTGGAAATGCTTGCTCAAGCTCAAGCTCCGCAAACAGCCGTCTTAGTTGAAGATAATGATTGGGCAAAAAAGGAAAATTGGTTGGAAGAATTGTTGGAAAATCCTAAACCAACAGAAAAGAAAACAATTGCACCCGTTCAACCAAAAGGAAATTTTGAGCCTTATAAAGGCGCTGAATTTGATAAGAGAACAATTATGCAGCTTGGGTCATACAGATATAAAGAAAATGCAGATTTAGATTGGAAAATGTTAAAAGAACTCTATCCCGATTTGAGAAAATATAATCCCGTAGTTGAAAGAGCAAATGTCGGCGGAAAACCAATGTATCGCTTGATTGTTCAACAAAAAAACGGCGGCTTGATGGAAATGTGCAACAAACTGCGTGCTGATAAAGTCGAATGTTTGCTGCGTTAATAAATTTATTGTAAATTTAAGGCGGATAAGTTAAAATGTTTTTTAGTTCGCTTTTGTAGTGCTTTGGATGAAATAAATGGCAGAAGATAAAAATCATTTTAATAAAATGTCGAACGGTGTTTTTGATGATAAAAAGCCTGAAGAAGCTCAAAAACATTCTTCCGGAATGTTGGGACATGGCCATGATAACACATTTTCTTGGCACGCCGTGGCACAAAGCAATACGCAAGAGGCTCATGATTTGACCAACTTTATGTCAAACCGAATCGAGTTTGGCGGGCGTAATCTTGAAAATGGTAAATTTGCTCATGAAAATTTTGAAAATGCAAATTTTTCAGTTGCAAACCTTAAAGGGGTTGATTTTTCCGGTGCTAATCTGAAAGGTGTCGATTTTTCGGGCGCAGATTTAACAGATGCCGATTTATCGGGTGCGGATTTAACCGGCGCGATTTTATCTAATGCCGTATTGAAACATACCAATTTTACCGGCGCAATCTTAAACGGCGTTGTGTTGACCGATGCGGATTTGGATAATGCCATTTTGTTGGATATTAAAATCGATGAAATCGGTTTGGAAGATTTGCAGGAATTGGTTGAATATTTGGCTAAGTATGCACCGCATAAATTAAATTTGGCCAAGATGAATTTGACCATGCTCAATTTGGCAAAAATTGATTTGAAAAATGTTAATTTACGCGGAGTTGATTTTACCGGTTGCGACTTTACCGGTGTTAATATCATGGAATTGGATTTGAGCGAGTGTATTATTACGCCGGCACAAATTGCACAAGCTTTGGGCAGAGTTCCAAATGCCGAAGAATTGAAACGTTTGATGGCTCCAAAACCTAAAAATAAAGGAAAACAAAGAGAAGGATTTGATGTCTCCAGTTTCTTTCTGGATGACGGGCGTGAAGTCGGTGTTTGGGATACTTTGAAAAGTAAGGGAATTTCTACCGAAAAGTTAGTCGATATGGTTAAGGCCGGACACAAGGTTTATAGGCGTATGGTTAAACGCCCGGACGGTAATAAAGAGGCTGAAAAGGTTAAAGCTGAAAAAGAAAATGAAGCACAGTCCTCTACTCAAGAGTTACAAAAAGTTATTGAAGAAAATAAACGGGCGTTGATTGAAAAACACAAACAAGAGGAATTAGAAGCCAGACGTTTGAAAAAGTTAGAGCTGGAAAAAGCCCTAAATAAAGAACAAGAAAATGTAATTGAACAACCTGAGAGCGAAAAACAAAATGTTAATCCGATAATTTCTGAAAGGATTAATGCTTTTCGTAATCGTTCAAGAGATTAGGGTTTAACGACTAATGAAAGAAAAGCTCTATCTTGAACAAGAGTATAGTTGGAAAAAATCTTTTCTTTTAATGTTGCTGACGATTTTTTTGGCTTTGTTTTTTTTGTTCCTTTCGGGTGTTTTGTTTTTAAGTTTGGCTTTTTTGTTGGAGCAAGGTTTTTCTCTCAAATCTTTTGAAAAAATACAGAAATTTTGGCTTTCTTCCGAATATCCTTTTGATGTTTGGCGTGGATATAAAAAGTGGTGGGATAATTTTCAATTTTCATTTGTTTCCGTTATTCCTTTGTTTGGACCATTATCAGTAATTTTGGTGACTGTTTGGGCTTATTTGAAAACACCTAATTCCTTCCGTCTATGGTATCGGTTGAAACAACATTTTGCTAAGCCGCAAGATGTAGAAAAAATGGGAATCCTTGAGGGCAATTTCGGTGTCTTGGGAAAATATCATAATCAACTTATCAGACCTGAAAAACCAATGTCAGCCTTTGTGTGGGGCGGTGAAGGTTTAGGAAAAAGCAGTTGCGTGTCTTTGCCAACCGTGTTGGATTCAGATGAAGCTTGTTTGGCGGTGATGGATAGCAGCGGTGCTTTGGCAAAATATTCGAGTGGCTATCGCTCTAAGTTGGGTGAAGTGTTTTATTTTAATTGGGCGCTGACCGATGTGCCTGAAAAAGGGGAGTTTTGGCCAAGGTGGAATCCGGTGTCTTCTCAAGAATTGCCCGAACGAGGTGAAAATCGCGTCAAATATATTAAAATGCTTATTAAATGCTTGTTTCCCGAGGAAAAAAGAAATTATTGGGAAATAAGTTCGCAAACCGCAATGGAAGGGTTGCTTTTGTTTTTTGCCGCGAAAATTGAACAGGCAATGGCTAATGATTATTTTTTAAGTGAGTTGTTGGAAAAAGGAAAAATTGCTAAGCCGGATAGAGAACTCTTAGAAAGTTATTATTTATGTATGAAAACAGATTTGGCGGAAGATGCTTTGCAAAATTTGCGCAACGGGACTTTGAATTTGGATAATTATTTACCAATCGGCAGTTGGGAAAATGTGCCAGAACTTTGGAGAGGTAAGGAATTTTGTTTGCCGATGTTTGCCGATTGTCTAATGTTACGCTATTTTTCCATTACGCAAGAAGATGAAGAAAAAGCTGCTGTCGGCGGATTTAAAATTATGTTGGGTGAATTTATACGCGAGGCTCGTTTGTTTGGGTATGATTCAAGAGCCATTCAAATTATGCAGCAACTCTATTATCTAACGCGCAGACAGAGGCGAATTATTTTTACAATGATGCTTTCGCCTTTGATGGTGTTTCGTAAAAGTAATATCAGAAGCAGAACTTCTTTGAGTGATTTTACTTTGGCTCAAATGCGCGGTATTAAAAGTGATGATGGGTGGCGTGTTACTACGGTTTACAGTGTGGCAGATGCCGTCAAATCTTCTTCGGTGATGAGCCGCTTTTTATTTGATATGTTAATTGCCTATCATCTTAATCACAAGAAAAATGACGGACCTTTCCCGATTAGTTTTGTTTTGGATGATTTTGAAAGATTACCTAAACTCTCAATGCTGACGAAAGGGTTGGTAAAGGCTAAAAGTGAAAATTTGTCTTTTATGATGTTGACCGATGGCTTGCATATGGTGGAAAAACGTTACGGTCTGGAAGAGTTAGAAGATATTATCAGTAATAGCGCAATTAAGTTGATGATGGCGGATAATGCCAAAAGAATGAGTGAACATTTTAATAAATTGGCTGTCTTTGGCACAAAGTCAGTGCAGATTCCGGCGGTGGATGCCGGGGCCTTTTCTTTGGTGAAAAAAGGATTGGCCGATGCTAATTATTATCATCGAATCGCGAATGATTTGATGCATCATCCGCGCTCGGTGAAATTTGATAAAGAGCATTATTTGTTATTGGTGGAGGGTTTTTATCATTTGCCGGTAAATATTCGGGCGGCTAATTTTTTACGTGATAATAAATTAAAAAGCAGAGCCGCTTGCAGTGTCGGATATATTTTAGATGAAGATATTGTTGCTCATAGAAATTTGCAAGATGTTGATGTGCCGGAATTGGTTGATGTCGTCAGAAAAGGCGGCATTAATGTGGAAACAGAAGAAGATATAGATGCTTATTTGGAAGATAAGTATGATGAGGTGGCTGAAGTGTTGGATGCTGATTCGGATATTCAGTCCGTGTGGGCCGATGAGGTTTCTTCGCGTTGGAATTATACGCCAAACCCAAATCAAGAGGAAGAAAATTTGCGTCAGAAGAGCGACGATTGGTGGATGGATGAAGATGCTTTTAAGCTTAAAGAACAACCTAATATGAACCCCTTTAAAAATAACTGATTTTCGGCTGGAATTTGGCATAAATTCTGCTATTATAAGCAAAAATTCAAACGAATCGATGTGAGATGGAAGAGACACTGTTTTCAAATAAGGTGAAAAGACCTTTGGCCGATAGGTTGCGCCCGCAAAGTCTGAAGGAAGTTGTGGGGCAAGACCATTTGGTCGGTGATGATGCACCTTTGGGACGTATGCTCAAAAGCGGTAAAATTACGTCGTTTATTTTATGGGGACCTCCGGGGTGCGGGAAAACGACTATTGCTCGTTTGATTGCCGAACATACCAATCTGTATTTTGAACAAATTTCGGCCGTGTTTTCGGGTGTGGCCGATTTGAAACGCGTGTTTCAGTATGCGCAAGAACGCCGTGCGAATCAGGGCCAAGGGACGCTCTTGTTTGTGGATGAAATTCATAGATTTAACAAGTCGCAACAAGATGGTTTTTTGCCCTATGTGGAAGACGGAACGGTTATTTTGGTGGGTGCAACGACCGAAAATCCGTCGTTTGAACTTAATGCCGCTTTGTTGTCGAGATGTCAGGTTTTTGTGCTGAACAGGCTTAGTGAAGATAATTTTGAGGAGTTGTTGCAACGAGCCGAACGCGAGGTCGGGCGCAAGTTGCCGGTAGATGAAGAAGCCAGACAGATTATGAAGTCAACCGCCGATGGTGACGGACGCTATATTTTGAACTTGGCGGAAAGTGTTTGGGCATACGCCAAAGAGGGCGAAATTTTTGATAAAGATTCAATTTTGAAAGTTATTCGCTCGCGGGCTCCGATTTATGATAAGGGGCGCGACGGACATTATAATCTGATTTCGGCGGTGCATAAATCTTTGCGCGGCTCAGATGTGGATGCGGCTCTGTATTGGGCGGCGCGAATGCTGGAGGCCGGAGAAGACCCGAAATATTTGTTACGGCGTTTAACCCGTTTTGCGGTGGAAGATGTGTCTTTGGCTGAACCAAATGCCGTAACCCAAGCGATTGCTTGTTGGGAAACCTATGAGCGTTTGGGCTCGCCGGAAGGTGATTTGGCAATTATGCAGTTGGTGGCTTATTTGGCTACGGCTCCAAAGTCGGTCGGGGTGTATAAGGCCATGCATAAGGCGCGTGAATTAGCCAGAAAAACCGGCTCTTTAATGCCTCCGAAAAACATCTTAAATGCACCGACAAAATTAATGAAGCAACTTGGTTACAATGAAGGATATGAATATGACCCTGATTGTGAAGACGGCTTTTCGGGGGCTAATTATTTTCCGGATGGTATGAGCCGGGTTAAACTCTATTTTCCGGTTGACAGAGGCTTTGAAAGAGAAATAAAAAAACGCGTGGACTATTTTGATAAGTTACGTATTGAAAAACAAGCACGCAAAAAACAACAAGGACAATAAAAATGGTTATTTTAGGCGTATTTCTCGGTGGAGGAATCGGGTCTATTTTGAGATGGTTGGTTACTTCTAAAATTTCATCACATTGGGGCGTGATGCTGACAAATATTATCGGGGCGTTGTTGATTGGGATGGCGTCGGAATATTTTTTGAGCAAAACGAATCTACGGCCGGAACTCAGGAGCTTTATTATTACCGGTTTTTTGGGCGGATTTACAACCTTTTCAACCTATATGTTGGATTTTAATAATTTGTTGATGAGCCAAAAATGGTATGAGGCCGGTGCTTATTTGACGGGTTCAATCGTGATTGGGTTTGGCTTTTTGCTGGTTGGCGCTAAAATGATGCGGATGTTTATTGCTTGATTTTTTTGCGCTTTTCTTTTATATGAAAAGTAATTTCATAATATTATTCTAAATTTATTGGGTATGGAAAATGATGTTTTAAAAGAAAAAAAGTCTTCTTATTTTGTGAGCCCTATCGGTATGGGGCGAAAAGTTTTAACGGCTAATCTTGCTTTGCATAGCGGAAAATCTTTGGAAGTCAGAGTTTATGGGAATTCTGATTTTGAAACAGGTGAAGATGTCGTCAGCTCTTTAAAAGATTTTGTTTTGGCATTGCTCAACGAATCGTCTGCTGATTTGCAGGAATTGGCACGCGTTTTGCGTGATGAGTATGGTATTGAGGCGGTGAAGATTAATAATTGCGGTTGCAGTTTTGAAATGAAAAGATTTTTGGAACCGCGGTACGTATTAGAAAGAGTAGAGCTTCCTGTGCTTGAGCCGGCTTGGATTGATGCAAAAAAACAGAAGAAAAATTATTTCGTTCCCAAAAAAATCGGAAAAGTACGGACAAAATGCAGCTATGGCCGTAGAAAGTAAATTTGGTTTGCAAAACCGCTCTGAATTTTTATTCGGGGCGGTTTGTGTTTTAAATTTGTAAATCTTTTAAGTTTATTTTACACTACCTACAAAGTTGAGAGGAAAAAATATGTCGGGTGTCGAAATTAAAAAAGTTAAGCAAGAAGATGACGGTATGCGTCTGAACAGATGGTTTTTGAAGTATTATCCGAATTTGACTTTGGGAAGATTACAAAAACTCTTGCGTACCAAGCAGATTAAAGTAGATGGTAAAAGAGCGGAAGCAAGTTTGAAATTGGTGGCCGGAAGTGAAGTGCGCGTGCCGCCGATGGATGACCAAAACGTGGTTGAAAATAAGGCGCAAATTACCAAAAGAGATGCCTCATATATTGCCTCTTTGGTGATTTATAAAGATGATAATATCATCGTGTTAAACAAACCATCGGGTTTGGCGGTGCAAGGGGGAACAAATACCGACAGGCATGTGGATGGAATGCTTGATGCCCTGTGTTTTGAAAAATCAGAAAAGCCAAAACTCGTGCATCGGATTGATAAAAATACAAGCGGCGTGTTGGTGTTGGCAAGGAATCGGACTTGGGCCGATAAATTAACCAAGGCTTTCAGAGAACATTTGTTGCCCAAAACATATTTGGCTTTGGTGTGCAATACACCTAAAAAAGAATCGGGCGAGATTAAGGCAAATTTGGAAAAAATCGGTGAAAAATGCGTGGTTACCGATGAGGGAAAACCGGCAATTACAAGTTTTAGAGTGTTAGATGAAGTGGGGAGCAAATTTGCTTTGGTGGAAACCATGCCTTTGACGGGGCGGACGCACCAAATCAGAGCTCATATGGAATATATCGGTTGTCCGATTGTCGGTGATGACAAATATTTCGGCGGAGAAAAACGTCAGAAATTTAAGGATATTCAGGATAAACTTTATCTCCATGCGTACAAAATTGATTTGTCGGCCTTATATAATAAGAAATTGGTGATTAAGGCAGCTTTGCCGACGCATTTCACTGAGGCTTTAAAAACTCTGGGTATTGAATTTAAGGGGTAAAAAAATGAAAAAGTTTTTTAAAATCTTGAGCTTTTTATTAATCGTTTTAATCCTTGGTATTCTGGGTGGAGGATATTATTTTCTCAAAACATTTGATTTGAACGAATATAAAAAATATGCCGAAGATTTAGCCTCAAAAGAGTTAGGACGAAAATTAACCATTAACGGTGAGGCCAGCCTTGGAATTTCTTTAATCCCGACCTTGGTGATTAATGATGTGGAGTTAGCGAACGCACCTTGGGCGCAATATCCGCAAATGGTCAAAGTAAAACAGCTGAAACTGGAATTTGCTTTGCTGCCGTTGCTCCAAAAACAAGTGATTATCAATAATATTACACTGAGTGAGCCTGAAGTTTATTTGGAAGTGTCGGCTGAGGGAAAAGAAAACTGGGTGTTGGGCGCTGAAGAAAAAGCTGTCGCAAAGAGTTTGCCGGAACCCCAACTTCCGCAAAATTCAGCCGAAGAGATTACGCTGCCGATTGGGGAAGTATCGCAAGATGTTGCAAAAGTTGAAAGCAGTCCGGCTAATGCTTTGATTGCCGGTTTTGCCGCCAAAAATGTGACAATTCAAAATGCAATTTTGATGTTTGATGATTTGCAATCCGGCAGTCAGGTTAATGTCGGAATTAATACGTTTAATTTATCGATGGATAGCATGGATGCTCCGATTAGCCTTGATTTTGATGTGACATATGATCATCAACCCATTGTCGGGCAGGCTGTTTTGGGCTCGGTTAATGAATTTTTGAAGGCTGAAAATCCTTATGCGATAGATGTTAATGTGAAAGCCTATCAAGTACAGGCAAAGGCCAAAGGTGTGCTCAACAATATTTTGTCTGACATTAGTTATGACTTGGCGGTTAATGTTTATAACCCAGCGGGAAATTTTGAGGCTCCGGAGGCAACCTTAATTGCTGATTTGAGCGGAAATACCCAAAACATTAAAACGGATATTTCTTCTCTAACCGTGGCCGGAAATGTTATTGCCGGTACGGTTGAGGCTAATATCAGTGCTGCAAAACCATATATCAAAGCTAACTTGAATTCGGCACAAATCGATTTGCAATCTTTTAATCAAAGTCAGCCTATGGCTTTGAATTTACCTGATTTTAGCATTATCGGGACGGCGCAAGCCTCACAACTTGTTCCTGATGAGAAGGTGCCTTACGAGGTGTTAAATACGCTCAATGCCGATGTGGTGCTTAACGTTAAAAACTTGATTGTTAATGAGGTGGTATCAGCCCAAAATGTGGCTCTGACTGCCAGTTTGAAAAATGGTGTGCTCAAGGTTAATCCTTTGGTGTTTGACTTTGGGCAAGGTGATATTGATGCGCAACTGAATGTTGATTCAAAAACACAAAAAATTGTGTTGAAGCTCAACAGCAAAAATGTTTTGCTCCAAGATTTGCACAAAGAATTTGTGGTTGAAGGCCCTCAAGATTTCGGTATCAAATCAGGGGGAAAGACACAAGTTTTTGCCGATGTTACAACACAAGGTGCAACCTATCGCCAGTTGGTGCAAAATCTGAACGGTCAAGTTGTGACAATCGTCGGAGAATCGGTTGTTAATACCGGAAGTTTGCACTTTTTGACAGGAAATCTCTTGTCGCAGTTGTTAAATATCATTGATTTGAAGGTAAATAAAAATCCCGAAATTAATTTGCAATGTGCCGTGGTCAGAACCGATTTGAGTGCCGGAAAAGCTAAGTTTCCGCAAAGTATTGCCATCCAGTCCAAACAGCTGAATTTGGTGAGCGACGGTGTGATTAATATGGTTAATGATAAAATCAGCTTTACGGTTACGCCATCCTTTAGTCTGACGGATACAAATGTGGCGCAGGCTTTGTCGTCTTTTATTAAAATCGACGGGACACTCGATAATCCAAAAATTTCTTTAGATGAAAAACAAGCCCTGCAGACTTTGGTGGGTGTGGCTACAACGGGGCCGGCCTTTATCGGTTCGCAAATGGTGCTCGATTCATCTTCAGGTCAATGTTGGACGGCTTTGAAAAATACGCCCTTTGCAAATCAATTTCCGGCACCAAGTAAAATTTCAACCATTAAAAATGATGCCGTAAAAGATTCAAAGGCGGCAGTCAAAGATGCCGGAAAACAAATTGAAAAAAGCGTGCGTGATATTCGCGATAATTTGAAAACGTTATTAAAATCTTTTTAGAGGACAAGAATAATGACTACTGATTTTAAGGCTATGGTGAAAGATGTTTCGCAACATCGGAAAGAAATTATTGAACGGATGGTCAATTTTTCTTTGACCGATACATTGTTGTTTCGTAATCCCGATGCGGTAGATTTGATTGAAGAGGAACGCAAGGTCTGGGACCCGATTGTTGAATGGGCTAAAGATAAAATGAAAGTTGATTTTAAGACCTCGGAAAGTTTGGAAGTCCCGGTTGAAAATAATGCCTCTTTGCCTCGCTTGCAGGTCTTTTTGGAATCTTTGTCCGATAAAGAATTGGTTGTGTTTTATGAGGTTTCTAAAATTACAAAATCAGTTCTTTTGGCTGCGGCTTTTGTTAAAGGAAAAGTAAATGCCGAGGATACATTTAAGACAGCATTCTTAGAAGAAATTTGGCAGGCCGATAAGTGGGGACATGATGAACAAGCCGATAAACGCCGTGAAATTATTCAACAAGAACTCAAAGATGCGGAAAATTTTTTGAATAGCTAATGCAAAAAGAAGTCTTTATCAAAATTAAAGGTCGCGTTCAAGGAATCGGATTTCGTTGGTGGGCGGTGAAAACCGCTAATGAAATCGGAGGGTTGTCCGGTTGGGTGCATAATGAAACGGACGGTTCGGTTGAGATTATGATGCGCGGCGAAGAAGAAAAAATTGATGAAATGGTGTTGGCTTGCCATTCCGGTCCGCCTTTGGCAAGAGTTGATTCCGTCTCCTTTGTGGTGGGGAGATGGTCTTGCTTTTTGCCGCCGATTGAAGAGGGGGTTTTTAAGCGATTTTGATTTTGAGGAGGGAATAATGCGCAAAATTGAAAAATCAAAAGAAAATGTGCAGAAATGTCTTTGTTTGCAATGTCCTTCCTATTCGCAAATTTGCCAAATTAAAAATACGGTCGGTACGTCTTATAAACTTATGACCGAAGTTGATAAGATTAAACATTTGGAATTGATGTTTTGTGCTTTTGAAAAAAGCCGTTGTATCGTGGAAAGCAAAGGTTGCTTATGCAAGCAATGTGAAATTTACCAAAAATATCACTTACAACATCAGGATTATTGTCTGAAAACCGGTGGGACGAATTAAATCTTAATCCTTGCACAAAGTGTTAAATTCTGCTTTTTTGTGGCTTAACATTATCCCGCTTTCTCCTTCTAACGGTGCCGGTTTGCGGGCAATGCTGTATTGCGGTAAAAGCTCTTTTACTTTTGAGGCCGAAAGCTCTTGGTTGGGCTTGCCTTTGGTGATGAGCTCGGCTTTAACATTATTAAAGTCTATGAGGATTTTTTTGCCTTGGCCGGCAGAAACTTTTGTGCTCGTTTCATGGGTATCGGCATCTTCAAACTCATTGAAAGTTACGCGGATGTTTTGCAGCCCGCCGGGGATGAGAAATTCAATATATTCTCCTTGGTTGATGTAATTGCGAATTTCAAAAACCGCCTTGTCATCAAGCCACTCAACAATGGAACCGGCAAACAGCCAATCGCCTAAGGTGCGGGTATATTCATAGTTTTGGCTGATGTTGGTTAATTTGCCGTCATGAAAACCTAGGCAATAACCGCGGTTTTGCAGGGTGTAGAGCTCGTCCATATAGTTTTTATAGTCCCAAGTTTGCGGTGACTTATAATAGTCATCGATTGCTTGGCGGTAGGTGCGGGCAACAATGGCGGCGTAATATTCGGTTTTGTTGCGGCCTTCAACTTTGAGCGAATCCATACCTATGTTCAGCAAATCAGGCAAGCGTGGGAGTAAGCACATGTCTTTTGAGTTCAAAATATATCCGCCGTGCTCGTCTTCAACAACTTCGAAATATTCTCCGGGGCGGAATTCTTCTTCCAACAAAAACTCAAAGGCATCTTTGTTTTGGTCGTTGATTTCGATTTCTTTGATTGAGCCGTCTTTGAGACGCAAGTGTAATTTATAATGCCAACGGCAACAGTGCGCACATTTGCCTTGGTTGGCACTGCGGTCTGCCAAATAGTTGGAGATTAAACATCTGCCCGAATAAGACATGCACATTGCACCGTGCATAAAGCATTCCAGTAAAATGTCGGGGCATTGTTCGCGGATTTCCTTCATTTCGGCAAAGGTGACTTCGCGCCCTAAAACGCAGAGTTTGGCGCCTTGTTTTTGCCAAAACTTAACGGCCAAAGAAGAACAAATGTTGGCCTGAGTGGATACAAAGAGGTTTAGTTCGGGCGCGTGGTCTTTGACATATTGAAAAACGCCGGGGTCGGCAATCAAAACTCCGTCCGGACCAAGGTGACGCAAGGTTTCAACAAATTTCGGTAATTTGGCGGCGTCTGAATTATGCATAAACAGGTTTAAGGTCAGGTAGATTTTTTTGCCTCTTTGGTGCACAAATTTGATGCCTTCTTCCAAGTCTTCCAAAGTCATTTTGGATTGGGCGCGCAGGCACATATCCGGTGTGCCGGCATAGACGGCGTCGGCCCCGTAGAGTATTGCGGTTTTTAATTTGACCAGTGATCCGGCCGGTAGAAGCAACTCTGCTCTCTCTAACATTTTATCCTCTTTGTGAATTAATGGTTATGTTTGATGTATAGACATCAAGTTTGCCCAAAGGTGTTTCATCAATATGGATTTGGGCGATGAAGGGAATATTAGTCTCTTTATCGGTTAAAATCCAGAAATAAATCGGGCGGTCTGAGGTGATTTGCCAGAGCAAGTCATCGCCCGAAGAATCTAACTTATCAATATACATGGAACATTTGCTGGCAGTGCCTTGGAAAGGCATATATTCGTTAGGGATGAGTTCTTCTTGTCCTTCATCCTTAAAAATGACGTCAAAACGTCTTTTGCCGTCAAAAACTTCCATGCGGGAATCGCAAAATTTTACTTTGTTGTATTGGCGCGCCAATTCGGCAAAAACAGTTTGCAAATCGGTGGTTTCATCATTTTTTGGTGAGGGGGTTATATCAACCTTTTTTTCTTTGCCGTTTTTGGAACTGATGCGGTAAATGGGTTGTCCGTCTTCGTTATAAATCAATTCTTTTTTGCGATTGGTAAAACGCGATTGAGATTGATATTTGTAGCTGGTAGTTTCGAGCTTGTCGGCTACAATTTTGCCGGTGGTGGCATAGTTGGCCTCAAAGGGATAAAGCGTGTCAAAAAATCCTGCCGTGCGTACTTTGGATGATACGGCGTAGTTCTCATCATCTAAAGCATAGTTGAAAGAGGTTTTGCTGGCGTTGAAAGGACCTAAAAAAACCGTAAAGTCATGCGTGGCGTTAAAGGCAAAGCAAGGCTTGCTCAAAAACGTCAGTAAAGCGGCAAAAAAAATAGTCTTTTTCATCTGTAAAAAGTCTTTCTTAATAAAATATCAAAACTTGGGCGATACAATAACACAAAATTTGTTTAAATAAAGGATTTTGTTTTGAATCACGATTTTATGAATAAGGTGATTGTGGTTGCCGGTCCGACCGCATCGGGAAAATCTGCTTTGGCCATTGATTTGGCAGAGGCTTTTAACGGTGTGGTTATTAATGCGGATTCAATGCAAATTTATCAGGGTACTCCGATTATCTCGGCCGCGCCCAGCGAGGAAGATAAAAAACGGGTGCCGCACCGCTTATATGAAATTTTTTCGCCTGATGTGAACGGGTCGGTGGTGGATTGGCTCAATTTGGCCGTGGCAGAAATTAAAAACTGTTGGGCTGAGGGTAAAATGCCGATTGTGGTTGGCGGAACCGGACTTTATTTGGATAATTTAATTAACGGTACAACGCCTATTCCCGAAACTTCCGCTGAGGTGAGGCAAAAAGTGATGCAGAAACTGCACGAAATCGGCGTGAACAAACTCCATGAGGAACTGGCGCTTCATGACCCGATAACCGCAAACCGCCTCAGCCCAAATGATACCACACGCGTCAGACGCGCATATGAAGTATGGCAGGAAACGGGAATTGCCTTGAGCGAGTGGCACAAAAAGCCAATGATAAAAAAACTGCCTGAGGCAAAGTTTCTTGTCGTTAAAATTTTGCCATCAAGAGAAGAACTTGATGAGAGATGTTTTTTGCGCTGGGATAAGATGATGAATGCAGGGGCTTTGAGAGAGGTGGAAAATTTGGCACGTCTTGATTTGGATAAAAATTTACCGGCGATGAAAGCACTCGGTGTGCCGGAACTTTTGCAATTCGTAGAAGGAAAAATTACTCTTGATGAAGCTTGCAGTCTGGCAAAACTCCATACCCGACAATATGCAAAAAGGCAAATGACGTGGTTTCGACATCAGCTAACGGCTGATATTGAGATTTGTTCTTGTTATCATGGGCAAAAAAGTGAAAAAGAAAATGTTATTTTAGGTGTTAAAAAACGATTATAAGGGTTGCACAAATGCTTAAAGGGTTATAAAACTCAATAATAATTAATAAAAATATATCCGGAGAATGTATATGTTTGCAAATCTAATGGGCTGGTTATCAGCAGATATGGCAATCGATCTTGGTACGGCAAATACCTTGGTCTATGTCAAAGGTAAAGGAATTGTTCTGAACGAACCTTCCGTGGTGGCTATTGAAGAATATCGCGGTAAAAAACAAGTTTTGGCCGTCGGTAATGATGCAAAATTGATGCTGGGGCGTACTCCGGGTAATATTAGTGCCATTCGTCCGTTGCGTGACGGTGTTATTGCCGATTTCGAAATTGCCGAAGAAATGATTAAATATTTTATTCGTAAGGTACATAACCGCCGCACTTTTGTGTCGCCGATGGTTATTGTTTGCGTGCCTTCCGGTTCTACGGCAGTTGAACGTCGTGCTATTCAAGAATCTGCCGAGGCTGCCGGTGCTCGCAAAGTTTGGTTGATTGAAGAGCCTATGGCCGCTGCAATCGGTGCTAATTTGCCGGTTACCGAACCAACAGGCAGTATGGTGGTTGATATTGGCGGTGGTACAACCGAAGTTGCCGTTATGTCTTTGAGCGGTATCGTTTATGCTCGTTCGGCTCGTGTCGGCGGTGATAAAATGGATGCAGCCATTATCTCTTATATTCGCAGAAATCATAACCTTTTGGTTGGTGAAGGCAGTGCCGAAAAAATTAAAAAAGAAATCGGTTCAGCTTGTCCGCCGGAAAAAGGTGAAGGCAGAACCGTTGAAATTAAAGGTCGCGATTTGATGAACGGTGTGCCTAAAGAAATCGTTATTACCGAACGCCAAGTGGCTGAAAGTTTGGCCGAACCGGTTTCGCAAATCGTTGAAGCTGTTAAAGTTGCTTTGGAAAATACAGCCCCTGAATTGGCTGCCGATATTGTTGATAAGGGTATTGTCTTGACCGGTGGCGGTGCTTTATTGTCAAATCTTGACCAAGTATTGAGAAATGCTACAGGATTGCCGGTGTCTATTGCCGAAGAACCTTTGGCTTGCGTCGTTAAGGGTACAGGTCGCGCTTTGGATGAATTCAGAAAATTCAGAGGCATTCTCTCAACTATGTATTAATCTCATTAACTTTAATAAAGGGGGTCGGCTTTTGGTTATATTCTTTCCAGCTTGCCCCCTTAAAGTGTTTTTTTAGTGTTGTTTCTACGGATTGATTTATGAAAAGACGGAAGGTTCTATTTATTCATTTAAGCAATATCAGACTACTGGTAAAGAAGTTTGCTATTGTTATACTTTTCCTTTCGGCTTTTGTGATGATGCTAATCAATAAAACTGATACAGTGATTATTGAAAAAACTTCTTCCGTGGCTACAGACGTTGTTAGCCCTTTAATTGATGTATTGGTTATTCCGGCAAGAATGTTGGCCGGTGTGTATGATTATTTTCATGAGTTGAAAACAATTCGTCAGGATAATGTTAAATTGCGCGACGAAAATAAACAACTTGTTATGATGTCTAATAAAGCAAGAGCTTTGGAAATTGAAAACAGGTTGCTGGCAAACCTTTTGAACTATACACCCCCTCCGGAGGCAACTTATGTGACGGCTAGAGTTATTGCCGAGGAAGGAAACGCTTTCTCACATTCATTGATTGCATACACGGCCGGAAATCCCAATGTGAAAAAAGGTCAAGTGGTGTTAAGTGAAAACGGCGTTATCGGTCGTATTGAACAAGTCGGGCAAATGTATTCAAAAATTATTTTAATTACTGATATTAACTCTAAAATTCCGGTTGTGGTCGAAAGAACAAGAGTAAGGGGAATTTTGTCGGGTGATAATACCTCTATTCCAAAATTGGTGTTTGTGCCTTTGGATGCAAAAATTTTTATAGGTGACAGAGTTATTACCTCAGGCGTCGCAGGGGTATTTCCTCCGGGGCTTCCTATCGGAAAGGTTATTTCCGTTGATAAAAACGAAATCAAAGTCAAAACTTTGGGTGATTTAGACCGTATAGAATTTGTCAGAATCGTTGACTACAACCTGGTTGATGAAAGTAATTCTCAAGATTTAAGTAATTCGGGAGAAAAGGTAAATGAGTGATGAATTACGGGAAAACCTTGCGGCTTATTTTCAAAGGTTTTTGCCTTTTCTGACTTCCGTTGCTTGGATTTTGGTGTCTTATGTGCCGTTGGATTTTGCTTCGGCCAATAATTTACGTCCGGATGTCGGATTGATGTGTGTGTTTTTTTGGACATTACACAGACCAGATATTTTTAATTTGTTTTCGGTATATTTTTTAGGACTCGTGGCGGATATTATTACCTCGGCTCCTTTGGGGTCAAATATCTTTTCTTTCCTAATTATGTATTTGTTAGTGAGTAATTTGGCCGCTTATTTTAACGCAAAACCATTTGTGGTTACTTGGTATGGGTTTGCATTGTTTTGCTTATTTACAATGTTGAGCAGATGGCTCTTGGTGTCGGTTTATTACAGCCAATTCTTGCCTTTGTCACTTTTGATGTTTTCTTTGCTGTTCACAATTGCAACTTATCCCGTGCTCGGATTGGTTAATGCTTGCGTGCAAAATGTTTTGATGAAAGATGAGGCTTAGCCATGAATCGTGATAATGATAAAGGCAAAGTGCTTATCTATCGTTCCCTTATCATGGCTTTGGGAAAGTTTCTTTTATTGTTGGTTATTGTGGGGCGCTTATATTATTTGCAAGTTTATCAAGCAGACAGGTATAAAACTTTGGCTGATGAAAACCGTATTTCTACCCGTTTGCTTATTCCGCCGCGTGGTGTAATTTATGACCGTAATGGGGTCGAAATTGCAACAAATCAGCAAAATTTTCAGGCTTTGATTGTGGCCGAACAAACGCCAAATGTGCAAGAAACACTTGATGCTTTTAAAAAAATTATGCCTTTGTCAGATGTCGAAGAAGAAAAAATTAAAAAAGATTTGAAGCGTAACAGAAGTTTCGTGCCAATTAAAATTAAAGAAAATTTGACTTGGGAAGAAGTGGCTAAAATTCAGCTCCATGCAGCTGATTTGCCGGGAATTTATATTGATGAAGGCTTAACCAGAGATTATCCTTTCGGGGAAAGTATGGCACATATTTTGGGATATGTGGCCGCTGTTAATGAGACAGAAGCCAAAAAAGACGATGACCCGCTGTTGCAAGTGCCGGGATTTAAAATCGGAAAATCCGGTATTGAAAAAAAATTTGAAAAAGATTTGCGCGGAAAAGGCGGAAGCTTGAAGTTGGAAGTGAACGCTTATGGTCGTATTATGAAGGAAATTGAGAAAACCGACGGGGTTAGCGGAAAGGCCTTGACTTTAACCATTGATTCCAGACTGCAACAGAAAGCCTTTGAACTCTTTGGAGAAGAAAGCGGTGCGGCTGTCTTATTGGATGTTAATACCGGTGAAATTTTAGCCTTTGTTTCTGCGCCCTCTTTTGATCCGAATTTAATGACTAAAGGTGTCAGTTCGAAAGATTGGCAAGCTTGGCTCAATGATGAAAAACATCCTTTGACCGATAAAGCTATTTCAGGGCAATATTCTCCAGGGTCAACATTTAAGGTTATTGTTGCTTTGGCTGCTTTGGAATCCGGTGTCATCAGGCCAGAAACGCAAGTCTATTGTAACGGACAAATGACGCTCGGTAATCATATCTTTCACGATTGGAAAAGAGGCGGACACGGAAACCTTAATGTGGTTGAGGCCTTGGCTCATTCCTGCGATATTTTTTTCTATGAAATGGGGCTGAAATTAGGTATTGATAAAATTGCCGATATGGCTAGGCGTTTTGGCTTGGGTAGTAAAATAGACGTTGGGCTCGAAAATGAAAAGTCAGGTCTTATCCCTGATAAAAAATGGAAATTAAATCGTTTTGGCGAGCCTTGGCAGCAAGGTGAAAGCGTTATCTCGGGAATCGGGCAAGGATATATTTTGACAACTCCTTTGCAGTTGGCAACCATGGTGGCAAGAATTGCAAACGGTGGATATGAAGTTAAGCCGACATTTACCAAAGTGACGGATAAAAATGCAATTCGCAAAATAGATGTTTCGGATAAAAATTTACAGCTGATTAAGGACGGAATGTTTGCGGTGGTTAATATTCCGGGAAGCACGGCTTATCGTTCTCATTTTAATTATAACGGACAAATGATGAGCGGAAAAACAGGGTCTACTCAAGTCAGACGTATTACCATGAAAGAACGTCAAACCAGAGTGTTAAAACAAAATGAGTTACCGTGGAAATACCGTGATCACGGCTTGTTTATTGCTTATGCCCCTCAAGATAACCCTCGTTATGCGGTTGCTGTCGTGGTGGAGCATGGGGGCGGCGGTTCTTCTGCGGCAGCGCCTATTGCAAGCAAACTTTTGTTAGAAACATTGATGCTTGATCCGGTTAATGAAAAAGTGGGACAGTAAGAAAATGTATAAGCCTTATGAAACAACATTTCGAAACCAGAGTTTAACGATTAGAGAAAAATTAGCCAGCTTGAGTTTTTCTTATTTGCTGTTAATTACCATGTTGGCAGGCATTGGTGTGTTAATGCTTTATTCTGCCGCGAACGGTCATTGGCAACCTTGGGCAATTAACCATTTAATTCGTTTTGCAATGGGCTTTGGATTAATGATTTTTTTGGCACTGATAGATATTCGCTGGCTTATGCGTTATGCCTATTTGTTTTATGCCGGAACGTTGCTATTGTTGATTGCGGTTGATATTACCGGACATATCGGTATGGGTGCTCAACGCTGGATAAACTTTGGATTTTTCAAGTTACAGCCCTCGGAATTGATGAAAATTGCAATGGTGTTGGTGTTAGCCAGATATTTTCACACATCTTCATTACAAACAATTGAAAGCACAAAAGGAATTATCCCTCCTTTGTTAATGGCTTTGTTTCCGGCGGCATTGATAATTTTGCAACCGGATTTGGGTACGGCCTTGATGCTTTTATTTACAACCGGGGCGATATTTTTTGCCGTTGGCGTACAGTTATGGAAATTTGGTGCCGTGTTTATTGCGGGATTGGTTAGCATGCCGGTTGCTTGGCATTTTTTACACGATTATCAAAAAAATCGTGTTTTGACCTTTTTGGACCCTGAAAGAGATCCGTTGGGTGCCGGATACCATATTATTCAATCCAAAATAGCTCTTGGCTCGGGTGGCGTTTTCGGTAAAGGCTTTTTGAAAGGAACGCAAAGCCACTTGAACTTTTTGCCCGAAAAACATACAGACTTTATTTTTACGATGCTGTCGGAAGAATTCGGAATGATGGGTGCTGTTTTGGTTATTGTTTTGAATTTTTTGATTCTGGCTTATAGCTATTCTTTTGCTCTTAAAAGTACCAGTTATTTTGGAAAATTGGTCGCTATCGGTTTGGCTACAAACTATTTTATGTATGTGTTTATTAACACGGCTATGGTTTTGGGGCTTATTCCGGTGGTTGGTATTCCTTTGCCTTTGATTTCTTATGGCGGAACAGTGATGTTGTCGGTTATGGCATCTTTCGGCATTATTATGTCGGTGCATATAAACCGGAATGTGCAAATCGGTAAAGATTAATAAAAAAGTCCGCGCTTTGCGGACTTTTTTATGCTTATTTTAGCGAGAATTTCTTTGGCGAGGGATGTATCTCTTTTTTTGCTTGTTGTTGTTTTGGCTTTTAACATAATTTTCCGGATGTTGGTCATAGTCAGCATCAGAGGGAGAATTTAGTCTTTTTTCCATTTCTTCACGCGCTTTTATGGCCTTTCTGGCTTTTTCCATCTCCATTTTGGATTCTATCCAGACTTTTTCGGCGTGCGTTCTTTCTTCGGCCTTGGGGCCGGTTCCGAATTTTGTACCTTTTTCGGGGGTGATTTGCTTGCCCATTTCTTGAAGTGCTTTTTTGGCTCTTTCATTGTGCAGCTCCAAATAATGGCGGCATCCGGGAGGAATGCTTTGAATATGTGTCGCATCAAGATTGATAACTCCGGGGGGATTTTTGAGCTTCATCTTAAATTGGAGCGCCGCGGCTAAAAGTTTGTCTCTAAATTCGGGGGTTTTAATGTTGTTGAACTCAATAGTGTCTGCCCCACTGTCGTGAGCGGCTTTGACTAATGCGTAAAAATAATCGTAATTTAGAGGCTTTCCAGGCTCTGCACTGCCCAAAGTTATATCAACGTGGTCTTTTTGAGGACTTTTCTTTATTTTATAAATGGCTCCTTTATCTCCTCTCTTTGTATCTTTTGGATTGAGAGGGGTTACTTCTATTTGTGTTTCTTCCTCTGAGTTTGTTTTGATGCTTTGAGCCGATTTTATTTTTCTTTTGGCTTGCTTGGTTTCTTTATTGATGTTTTTTTGACACCATTGCGTAAGTGATTGCGTGTATTTTTTGGCAAAGTTCTTAGCTTTAATTTCTTGCAAAATTTCTTTGTTTGTCGGCTCTGTCGTCGGTTTATTTTCAGCTTCTTTTTTTACTTCTTCTTCTTTTACTTCTTCTTTTACCTCTTCTTTTGAGGTTGAGGAAGTATCTTGTGAAGGTTGCCGAGGTTTTGGGTTTGATTGGTCATCAGCTTTCTTTTCTTCTTGTTTTTGTTTTATTTGTTGAATGCGATTAAGTGTCTCTTCTTTTTTGTCTTCTTTCTCATCTTTTTCTTCTTTGGTTGGAGCTTGCTCGTTTTGGGAAGTTTCTGTTTGCGGAATATCTGCTTCACTGATGCTAAAGACGACCGGAGCTTTGGGCTTGGATTTGTCAAGCTCTTGTTCATTAAGTGTGATTACACCCTTTTCGGATAGAATGCTTAATTTATCCAATTGAAGAGAGGTGTCTTTGCCGATTATTTCTTCCAAGGCTTGTTCATCAAGAATTTGGTAGCCCATTTCGGCTAATTTCTTTTTTATACCTTGCAGAGAATCATTTTTTTTATTTTGCGTGACGGGCGGATTCTTTGCTTGCCGAGTTGCTTCTTGAGCTTGCTTGTTGAACTGTGCCATTCTCTCCGCATGAGATAAAATTCGTTTCATTGCTTTTGCCCTAGTTGTTTCTTCATAATTTATATTTTAGCATAAAATATAAATTTTGTCTAATTTTTTCTACATATTACAAAGTTTTTGCAAAGCCAGAGGTGTTACGGCTTGCAGGTATGGGTTGCACTGCTTTTCAATGCCTAAAGTTATCGGGGCAACCGGTTGGTGGTTACGGAGTTTTTGCATTGCCGTTTCTATGTATTGCTTTAGAACTTGGCTATTAGGGTTGAAGTATTGCGCAAAATCTATTGCATGGATGGTATATTCATGTCCGGGATAGAAATTTACATCATCGGGGAGCTTTTTTATTTTTTCGAGTGATTGAAACATCTGCTCCGCCGTTCCTTCAAAAAGTCCGCCAATACACAGATTAAAGAGTGTATCGCCCGTAAATAAGGCTTTGTCTGCCGGAAAATACCATAAAATGTGGCCGATTGTGTGCCCGTCTGCGCGAATAATTTGTGCTTGAGAATCGCCAAGGTTAAAGGTGTCGCCTTCGTCTAAGCCGACATCAATTCCGGGAATGCGATTTATGTCATGTGCGCCGCCGATGATTTTGGCTTCGTAGAGGCTCTTTATTTCTTCGTTAGCATCCGTATGGTCATAGTGGTGGTGCGTATTGAATATATATTGCGGGCGAAGGTTTTTTGCTTGGCAGGTTTTGATTATTGGTGCGGCTTCAGATGGATCTATTATGGCACTTTGTTGGCTTTTGGTATCCGTGATTAGCCAGCTGTAATTATCCATTGTGCCGGCACGGCAAAGTATTGGTTCAATTGTGAGGCTCATGACATTTCCTTTCTTTTAGAGGTAGTCATCGGGGTTTATTTCATCTATTTGTTCCGGTGAGATATATTGCTCAGCATAATCCATATAGACTTGGCTGGTGATAAATACTTTATATAAATCAGGGTCAATGTGTCCGCTGTTTTTCATGCCTTGCATTATTTTTAAAACTTCGGAGAGCTTCTTGGGCTCTTTATATGGTCGGTCATTGGCCGTCAAAGCTTCAAAAATATCGGCTATCGCCATAATTTTGGCAGGAATTGACATTTGATCACCTTTGAGACCGTTGGGATAACCTTTGCCGTCAACCCTTTCGTGGTGCGCTCCCGCATATTCAACCACTTTGGAGAGCTCTTTCGGGAAAGGTAGTGCTTTGAGCATGTCTATCGTTACAACAATATGTTCGTTTATTTTTTCTCGCTCTTCCTTATTGATTGTTCCGCGCTTGACTTCCAAATTATATAATTCGCCTCGATTGTATTTATCGAACAGGTGGTCAGCGCGATTTTGTAAAAGATTTTCAAGATTTGGTTTGTCATTGGCTTCTACATCTTTGATGTGATCTCTTTCTGCCCAAGAAAGTCCTTTCATACGGCTGAAATAACGCATAAATGTGATACGGGAAATCCTTTCTAATTCGGTAATGTCTTCCTGGGTTAATTCGTTATCGCCGATGTTACAGCGGGCAACAAAATCATAATCTTTTTCCAATTCTTTTACTTTGTGTACAAATTCTGCTTGAAGATGCTCTTGCGTGTCAATGTTCTTTAAGCGCTTTTTCAAATAATCAATGTGAGCATCGCGGCGCAAAATTTCAAATCGGTTCCGGATTTCGTGTATGCGGTTATATATTGTTTCCAGCTTGGTTGCTTTATCGACAATGTATTCGGGGGTGGTAACTTTGCCGCAATCATGCAACCATGAGGCAATGTGGAGCGCATACCAGTCATCAGGACTCATCTCAAAGTCTTTAAGCGGACCACTGTCGGCTTGAACAGCCGCTGTGGCTAAAAGCCGAGCTATGACCGGGACTCTTTGGCAATGCGCTCCCGTATAGGGGGATTTTGCATCTATGGCTCTGGCTAAAACTTCAATAAATGATTCCAGCAATTGGCCGTAGGCTTCGGTGAGATTTTTGTTTTCCAGCAATATACCGATTAAATTGCAGACGGATATGGTGCCGGCTTGGACATCTTGGGTAAAGGTTAAGGTGCGACCGCTTTCATCGCGCGGGTTTACGAATTGTGCAATTCCGACAATGTATCCCTTGCGGGTCATTATCGGAAAACTTAAAATTGAAACGGTTGCATAGTCATTGCTTTCATCAAACTCGGCAAAAAAGCTGTTGTCATATTGGGTGTTGGCATAAATGTTGCTGAGGTTAATTATTTCTTTGGTGAAAAAGCAATTTTCAGCTATAGAACGTTGTTCCTTATTCTTGCATTCCGGTAAAAATATTGTCGGAGCATAGACAAGATTTTCGGAGCCTTTGCGGCATATTCTTAAACTTTTGTTGACGCAATAACTTAGTGTTAAAAATTTTTCATCATTAACATTATAAAAAAAATAGCCGTCGGCATCACACATATTTGCTGCCGTATCCATTATTTTTTCTACCACAATTGAATGATCTTCTTCACTTAATAGTAAATCATTTAATTCTAGTATGGCACTTAGATTTCGACTGTTGTTTAATGGCAAAAATTTCTCCTTCTTATGTTTATGTTATCATAAGATAGGATTAGTTAAAAAATAATCAATTAACTGATTTTTGAAATAAGATAATTTACGTCATCTTCGCTTAATTCATCGGAGGTAGAGCTTACGGATAATATTCTTTCAATAACTTTGTGAATGAAAGAGGCTCTATCACTCTTTTGGCAACCAAACCGAATGTCTTTTATGACATTTAGGGCACTGAAAACTGCCGGAAACATACTCTTAGGTATAAATGCTTTGCGCAATAAATTACGTATCATAAAGTCTACTTGCAAGTTGAAAAGTATTTTTCTTACTTCAAGCAGAGGTGTGTTAGATAAGTAAACCAGTGCATATTCAAAAAACTTCAAATCACCCATACATATCGCGCGTACAACCAGTGACGGAGTTAGGTGGTTGGAGGTATATAGCTGATGTACCAAGTCTTCAATTTGTTTATCGCTACTGTATTCTTCTGAAATGCGGAGCGTTGTTTTTTCTTTTACTTGTTCAACTATGTCGGTTGCAATATCATTGGGCAGATTATGCGTAATGATGAGGTGTCTTTGCAAATCTTCCGATAAAGAATTTACAATTTTCTCTATTACCGAAGTTGGTAAGTCAGAACGGTATACCAGATGTTTTTTGATGTCTTCACTGCCGGAGTATTTGCTGATGATTGTATCAAAAGCCGGTTCTTGTATGTCAGCACCTTCATTAGAAATGAGAACACCTACAACTTCTTCCGGACATTTGTCGACAATGTATTGTGAAACGTTTGCGGATAGGCTTTTTCTTAAGGCTACCGCTTTTTGTTTATTTAAATTTTGTGCTTCAATAATACTGATTAAATCTTCGTCTGTCAGATTGTCATAGTATTTTATGAAAGGGACGGCTACGCTGTCTTTGTCGTTGATGAGTTTTAGGACAATGTCTCTCGGAATTGATTTGCAATTTTTAAGGCTTTCGGATAAAACTTCGCGGACTTTGATTTGGACGTCTTCTACCATTATGCGGAAAATGTCTTCCGCAAGCTTACGGCCTTTTGCGCTGATGTCTTTCCCGTTGTAGTAGGCTGATACCTTTTGTGCAGTCAAAGCCTTATTCTCAACCGATAAATCGTGAGAAAGATTTTCAATATCTTGTTGTGACAGCTCGAGTTTGTTCATTTTCCCAAATCCGTCTTGTTTGCTTCTTATTGTATTATCATATAATAATTTATTTGAAAAGGATAATTAATCTTTTGTTACAAAATTTTGTCGATTTATTTGGTCGGCGTTGTTTTGCTGAGCAGCCAATCTATATCTCCAAGGCTTGCTTCATCAAAATTACTGAGCTCATAAAAAGTCATTGTGTAGTCCAGAAGTCCGGCAAAGTTGGGCAAATTAGAATCGAATATCATGGCGTGTGCCAATGTGCGACCAAATACAGGTTTGTTGCGGCTTTCGATTTCTTTGCGTAAAAATCTTATTTGATGGTAATTTACACCGGTATTTATTTTGTGGCTGTAAGAGCGCATCGAATCTATTAGAGAGGGAAATATTTTGTATTTGTAATTTTTGTCTTCGGTTTCATCTTTTGGGGTAAGGCCCGGTTCATCGGAATACCACAATAGTTCTCGATATAAGGAATTGGCTTCATTTGCGGGACGGTTTGTTCCCCAGTTGCTTTCTATGGCGGCTACGCCCATCAGCATTGACGGTGGCACAAAATTTACTCTTAAAACCAGCTCTTTTAGGATATATGCATATCGGCGTTCACCTTTGAGACGCGTGAAAATGTCATATTTTTTTGCTTGTTCTTCCAGAAATTGCTCTTGCTCAGGGCTTAGGTTGTGTTTGTTTTTGAACTGAAGTTCCAGCAAACGTATGTTTATGCTGTCTTCATATAGCTCTTGTTTTACCTTTAGAGCCAACGGACCCAATATTTGCAGAAATAATTTATTGCGTTTTTGCGGGTCTTTTATTTCTCTGAAGTCTGAAGGGAGTTTCTTTAAGAATATCGGCGGATATATCCAGTCTCGCATATAGATATAGTCCTTGTAGCCGTATATTTGGTATATCTCCTCGAGTTCGTCGGTGGTGATTTCATCAATATATATTCCATCGGCTTTGAAGTCATAAACTGCCTTTTTTTCTGCCGCTTGGACAATGGTGGCAGAGATTAAAATCATCAAAAATATGTATAAATAATGCTTAATCATGCTTTGGAAGTTTCATAATTTTTAACTTCTTTTACTTCGGGAATGTATGTTTTGAGAATTTTCTCAACCCCTTCTTTGAGCGTGACCATGGCGTATGGACAGCCGGCGCAGTTGCCTCGCATTTCAACGTAGACAATTCCTTGTTCAAAACTTTTGAAAACAATGTCTCCTCCGTCTTGTTTGACGGCCGGACGAATGCGGGCGTTGATTAAGCCGATGATGCGGTTGGTAACATCGCCTGAATCTTGCTTTTCATCAGCGGAAATGACTGCTTCTTCGCCTAATGAAACGTAATCCATTATTTCTGCCAAAATTTCGGGTTTGAGCGTGTCCCATGAGGCTTGCTCTTCTTTGGTAACTGAGAGCATTTCCGATGTCATAAATATGGATTTGATTCCGCCAAGGTCAAAAATATGTTCCGCCAAAGGGGATTTGCGCAGAGATTTGGCATCAATAAATTCTGCAGTGCCGCTTTTTAAGAGTTGAACCGGCGGAAAAAAATTGAGAACGTTGGCATCGGGGGTTTCTTGAGTTTCAATCAACATAGCTATATCCTATTGTTTTTTATTATTTAAGTTGGAAACAATTTGTGAGATGAGATTTTGGGCTTTGTTTATATATAAGTCTAAATAGCTCAGGTGATTTGGTGCCGTGAGGCTGTTTAATTCACCATTGCGAATTATTAAGGGATGAATTGCAGAGGCATCTTCCAAGGCCTTGATTATGCTAATCCATTTTTGGTATTGATTGGTTGAAACTATGATGTCTTTGTAGTCGTTGCCTAAGGCCTTAAATATCAGATAATACGCATAGGCTTTGCCTTGGTTGTAATAAAATATGTTATCGGCTTTGGTATCTATCCAAGACGAACTTTCTTCTCTGATTTGGGCGTCAAGCGCGGCCGTGCTCTTGGCTAAATTAATGCGGGATTTGTTTAAGAGATAGGCGAGGTCGGCCGGTGTTTTGTAAAAAGTTTCCGTGCCGAGACTTAGGTTTTGATTGTAGTGAATCAGGTGGCGGCGGGCTTTACGGTATTGATTGTTGGCTGAGGGAGCCAGAAGTAATTTGTTTTCGGCCGAAAACATCCAAACAGTTCCGGGATAGCGCAAGAGTTCAGCCGCGGCTTGAAGGTCGGATTGTTCTCCTTCGGAAACAATTTTTTTATCTATTCTTTTGGCAAAGGAGGAGGAAAACTTGCTCAAAGCATCAAACATTCCAAGTTGAAAACTCGGCATATTATCCAGAAAATAAGACGGATAGAAAAACGGGAGATTGGGCGTCCAGATTTTTTCGTTGACTTCGCGGTTGATTAAAAACGAAATCATCTCAACCGTGCTGGATTGCTCGGGGTGCGATTCATCTATCTCATAAGTGGTGGTGCGGTCAATGTTGCTGACTAAAAGTCCACCCAGAGGGTAATACAAAAAAATGATGAGTGCTAAACCAATGGTTAGAATATGCCACCAGGAGGCCAAAAAGTTTAAAACTTTGTTGGTGAACACGTCAAAGCTAAAACTCAAGTGCTTGATGTTGATTGATGATTTGATTTTTTTGAGAAGTGTTACCAGCCAGTCTTTAAGCTTGGTTTTGAGCATTTTTCTTTCCTTTTGATTTTAGTAATTTCAAAATTTCTGCAATATCTAATGTCTTGGTTAGTTTAGCCAATATCAGGAAACTTGCAACACCCAAAACGCATAATCCGCCCAAAAGAGGTATTTTTATGGTATAGGAGGTTTGTAACCAGTTATTGAAAATTAGGTCGCAACCATATTCGGCGAGGTAGAGAATCGCCCCCATGACAAGAGAACAGAAAGTGATTTTGAATATTTTGATGTTGAGCGCCTTGGAATAAGACCAATAACCTCTTTTTTTGAGACCTCTTAAGTATTGATACAGCGAGACAAAAGAGGCTAATGATGTGGCCGTGGCAACGCCGACATGGCCGAAAGGAATCATTAAAGCGATGCTTAAGGCGAGGTTTGCCAGCATAACAATTATGCTGTATTTGACCGGTGTTTTGGTATCGCCGCGGGCAAAAAAGTTTGGGGCTAAGGCCTTTACCATTACATAAGACGGCAGACCGATGGAGTAGGCAATAACAGCTTGGGCGGTCATTATCGAATCTTCTTGCGTGAAGCGGCCGTGGTGAAAGAGAATATCAATAATGGGAAAGGCCAGTACAATTAAGGCTACCATGGCCGGAATTGACATCAGTGCGCCATATTCAACGGCTTTGTCTTGCATATGGTTGGCTTGTTCTTGCTCTCCGGCTTTGAGATGGTGTGAGAGAATCGGCAGCAAGGCAACGCTGATGGCCGCACCAACCACGCCTAAGGGCAGTTGTTGAATGCGGTTGGCATAGTAGAGCCAAGAGATTGCTCCCGTTCCTACTAAGGACACGATAATTGTATCAACCACCATGTTAATTTGGTAAACTCCGGCGCCTAAAACGCCCGGTGCAATGCGTTTAAACAGCGTGATGATTTCAGAATTTTTGAGCAGCTGAAGGATGTTGGTTTGGGGTTTTACCTTGACATCTATGCCACGCAAAAACCAAGAAAGCCAAAAGATTTCGATTAATCCGGCGATGGTAACGCTCCATGAAATGCCGTGAGCCGGTGTTTCGCCGAAAGGAACAAAAATAAAAACCGAAATTATCATCATCAGGTTTAAGATTACCGGTGCGGCAGCCGGACCCGCAAATTTGCCAAACGAGTTCAAAATCCCTGATTGAAAAGAAACAATTGAAATAAACAGCAAAAACGGAAAAGTAATGCGCGATAATTCAATGGATAATGACATTTTTTCAGGATCAGAGCTAAAGCCCGGGGCCATTATCTCAACTACCCAAGGCATGCAAAACTCCATGATAATTACAAAAACGGTTAAAAATACCGCTAACACCGAAATGGCTTGCGAGGCAAAGGTGACGGCTTGTTCTTTGCCGTCGGTCACAAGTTTGTGCGAGAGCATGGGAACAAATGCTGTGGTAAAGGCGCCTTCGGCAAACAAACTCCTAAATAAGTTGGGCAATTTAAATGCGACAAAAAAAGCATCGGATATGGCGCCCGCTCCTAAAAAGTTGGCCAAAACCATGTCGCGCAAGAATCCGGTAATGCGACTGATGAGCGTGAAGCCGCCAAAGGTGGCGATAGACTTTAGTAAAGACATTTTGTTCCCTTAAATTGTTATTTGTTAAGGATATTTTATTGATTTTGAGATAGTATATTGTATAAAGATTAAAAATACGAATAGAAAAAGCGTTTTATTGTCTTATTTTTAACAAAAAAATCAGCTTTAAGTGTTGACAAAATATTATTTTATTGCGATAATAGACAAAAGAGATAAGAATAATAAAAATAATATCTAGGAGAAGTTTTATGGTTAATATGAGTAAATTGCCGGAAGGCACACAATTTGCAGCGAAAGGCGGGGTTGGCAGTATAGCTAGAAATTCTACGCATACGTCAAATGCGGCTTATTCTTTAGCTGCACAAATTTTAATTTCGAGAGGTATTAACGCATTGGCTTTTGGTGCAGAACATCAAGCAAATGCAGAAAAATCGCCGTTGTATAATGCTGTTTTGGCTCATAATGGAGCAGATTTAGGAGATGGAAAAACTCAAATGCATTCTCCAGAAAAAACTTATGCTGCTGTTAAAGAAGCTGAGATGATGAAAAATATTACCATGAAATCTTTTATAACGAAAGGTTTGGGCGATTAATCTTATTTGAATAAATAAGACTTCTCTCTACGAAATTATGAAAAACCTCCTTAAACTCTTCAGGAGGCTTTTTGTTATTTAAAATAAAAAACCGGACTTTTCGTCCGGCTTTTTTTTGCTTTAGGCCATAACTTCCGGTTTGGCGCGCTTTCTGGCTATCGGGTCCAAAATTCTTTTACGCAGGCGTAAGGTTTTTGGTGTAACTTCCAGAAGCTCATCTTCCTGAATATAAGATAAGGCTTGTTCAAGTGAGAGTTTGCGCGGCGGAATAAGGTCAATCGCCTCATCTTTACCGGCGGCACGAATATTGGTTAATTGTTTTGCCTTGGTCGGGTTAACTTCCAAGTCATTAGACTTGGTGTGTTCACCAATAATCATTCCGACATAAACCGGTACGTTGGCATCAATAAACATCGGGCCACGGTCTTGTAATTTCCATAAAGAATATGCAACGGCTGTTCCGTTTTCCGAGGATACCAAAACACCATTGCGGCGGCTGTCAATTTCGCCTTTGTAGGGTTCATAATCCTTAAAACTGCGGTTCATGATACCGGTACCTCGGGTGTCGGTTAAAAATTCGGAGTGGTACCCAATAAGACCGCGAGAGGGGGCGTTGAAAATAAGTCTGACTTTGTTGCCGATTTGTGATGGAATCATCTCAACCAATTCGGCTTTGCGTTGACCGAGTTTTTCAACCACGTTACCCGAAAATTCTTCATCAACGTCAATGACAACTTCTTCAAAAGGTTCAAGCAGTTGACCGTTCTCATCTCTCTTCATCAAAACACGCGGACGAGAAATTGAAAGCTCGAAACCTTCACGGCGCATGGTTTCAATCAAAACACCCAATTGCAATTCACCACGGCCGGCAACTTCAAACGAATCTGAAGAATCGGTGCGGGAAATCTTGAGCGCAATGTTGCCTTCGGCTTCTTTGCATAGTCTATCCCAAATCATACGAGAGGTAACTTTGTCGCCTTCGCGTCCGGCTAAAGGCGAATCGTTGATTGAGAAAGTCATGGCCAGTGTCGGCGGGTCTATCGGTTGAGCCTTAATGGCTTGGTTGACATCTAATGCACAAATGGTGTCGGCAACCGTGCCTTTAACAATTCCGGCAACGGCAACAATGTCTCCGGCGTGAGCTTCTTCCAAAGCAACACGGTCCAGTCCGCGATAAGCCAAAATTTTGCTGATGCGAACACGCTCCAATTCTTTGTTTTGGCCGTCCAAAACTTTAACTGTATCGTTAACGTGAAGCGTTCCGGTTTGGATTTTTCCGGTGAGCAGACGACCGATAAATTTATTGGCTTCCAATGTGGTCGCAAGCATTGAAAATGGGGCATTCAAATCACAAGCCGGTTCCGGAACATAGTCCAAAATGAGTTGGAAAAGAGGTGTTAAGTCTTTCTTTTCATCGGACATATCTTTAACTGCCCAGCCATTGCGTCCGGAGGCATATAATACAGGGAAGTCTAATTGCTTGTCGTTGGCATTGAGGCTTACGAATAAGTCAAAAACTTCATCCAATACTTCATCAACACGGGCGTCGGCCTTATCGGCTTTGTTGATAACAACAATCGGGCAGAGGCCTAATTTGAGCGCCTTACCTAATACAAATTTGGTTTGCGGCATTGGGCCTTCCGATGCATCAACCAACAAAACAACACCGTCAACCATTGATAAAATACGTTCTACTTCACCACCAAAGTCAGCGTGGCCCGGTGTATCTACAATGTTGATGTGGGTGCCGTGCCAGTTTACGGATGTGCATTTTGATAAAATGGTGATGCCTCTTTCTCTTTCGAGGTCGTTGCTGTCCATAACGCATTCGGCAACTTTTTGATTGTCACGGAAAGTTCCGCTTTGTTTTAATAAGCCATCTACCAATGTGGTTTTGCCATGGTCAACGTGGGCAATGATGGCAATGTTTCTCATATTCATGTTAGAATCCCTTGTATTTTGGCATAATTAATATGCACAATATTCCCCGTGAAATAAGCCCTCACAGGGAAATTTGCCTTAAACTCTTGTTTTGTAATTCGCTTTACAATAGCAAGTTTAATTTATTTTTCAAGAAAATCCTGAAAAAAATGGTGTTTTTTTATGAAAAAGATTTACCGTAGGTCCTTAATTTGTTACGGACAAATCCACGGAGCGATACTTCGGCTCTGGCACCGTAATGCCCGATGATTTCGGCGGCGGCAATGCCCCCAATCATGGCGCAAGTGCCAAGACTGCGTCCTTGCGTATAGCCATATAAGAATCCGGCGGCGTATAAATCTCCGGCTCCGGTCGTATCAACGACTTCTTCAACTTTTTCGGCATCAATGAAAATTTTAATGCGTTTGTTGACGACAACCGATCCTTGAGCATTACGCGTGATGGCGGCAATCTCTACTTTGTCTTTTACCATGTCTAAGCACTTATTTAAGTCGTCTTGCTTGTATAGAGATTTGATTTCTTCTTCATTACCGAATAAAATATCAACCTCATTGTCAATAAATTGGCAGAATTCGTCGCGGTGGCGCTCAATGCAGCTTTTATCCGATAAGCTGAAAGCAATCATGCGGTCATATTTGTGTGCTAATTCGCAAGCCTTAAACATGGCTTCACGCGCGGAGGCGCTATCCCAAAGATAAGCCTCAAGATAGATAATACGGGAACATTTGATGACATTTTCATCTATATCATCAGCTGAAAGTCTTTGTGCGGCACCAAGGTAGGTGAACATTGAACGCTCGGCATCAGGCGTGACCAATACAATGCTTCGTCCGGTGGAAGGGCCTTGATATAGAGGTGTGGTGAAAAAGTCAACACCGGCCGCACCGATGGAACGTTGAAACTCCTGACCTAATTCATCATCGTGGACTTTACCGATAAAAGCAGGCGTGCCGCCTAGTGAGGCAATGGCTGCAACCGTGTTGGCAGAAGATCCGCCCGAGACTTCTCTTTCGGGAACAAGGTCGGCATAAATGGCGCCGGCAGTCGGGGCATCAAGCAAAGTCATAGCCCCTTTTTCTAATTTGCGTTCAGTTAAAAAACCTTCGCCGACTTTGGCCAAAACATCAACTATGGCATTGCCGATACCGGTTACGTCATATATTACATCACTCTTATTGCTCATTATTTTCTCTTAAAGTTAAAAGTTAAACTTGATTCTTTTGTAGCTTGCTTTGATTTTTTCTGCAAGTCTTATTTCATAAAAAAAGCCTTTACTTGCGCAAAGGCTTTCTTAAAGGTCAAAAGCTTGGATTTAAGCTTCTGCTTGCGGCCATTCAGCGGCTTTTTCAGCGTTGAATTCAACCCATTTCGGGTCAGCATCGGCATCATTGCAGATTGCTTCATGCGGGCATTCAGAAATGCATACGCCGCAGTCAATGCAAGTGTCAGGATCAACAACCATTTGGGTCGGGCCTTCATGGAAAGCTGAAACCGGGCATACTTCTACGCAAGATTTGCATTTGACGCAAGAGTCATTTACAACAGAAACCATTAATTTAACTCCTAATTGTTGTTCAATAGTTCAAGGCTTAATCTAGCCCGATTTCTCATAAAATCAAGCAAAAAAACTTTTGTGTGCCGATTTATGCCCTTACCCTTGCGTTTTGCTTCATGAGTTCCCATATATTTGGTAACGGTTTTTTTATAAAGGACAAAAATTATGAGCGATAAGATGAACTTTCAGGCCGAAGTCGGCAAATTGTTGGATATTGTGGTCAACTCTTTGTATTCGGAAAGACAAATTTTTTTAAGAGAGTTGATTTCTAATGCAAGTGATGCTTGCGATAAGCTCAAATATTTGGCTTTGACACATCCTGATATTGCCAAAGATTCCGGACAGATGAAAATTAAGATTATTCCGGATGCTAAGAATCGGACCTTGGTGATTGAGGATAACGGTATCGGTATGAACCGAGATGACCTTATCAATCATTTGGGGACGATTGCAAAATCCGGTACGGCCGAATTTGTGAAAAATGTGAAAGATAACGGTTCGGCGGTTGATTTAATCGGGCAATTCGGTGTGGGCTTTTATTCGGCCTTTATGGTTGCCGAAAAAGTTGAAATAACTACGCGTAAGGCCGGTGAGGATAAGGCTTGGGTTTGGATTTCGGACGGCGTCGGCGGGTTTGAAATCAGCGAAGGCAAAAAAGACACCAACGGTACGTCTATCAAATTGTTCTTAAAAGAGGATGCTAAAGAATTTACCGATACGATTTATTTGCGTCAGATTATCAGAACTTATTCCGACCATATTGATTATCCGATTGTGTTGGAATTAGGCGAGGCAGGAGAAGAAACAGTTAACTCCGGTTCAGCTTTGTGGGCAAAGCACAAGTCCGAAATTACTCAAGAGCAATATAAGGAATTTTATCATCATATTTCCAAGAACTTTGATGATCCTTGGATGACGTTGCATTTTAAGGCAGAGGGAAATATTGAATATACCGGTTTGCTTTATATTCCTTCAACCGCGCCTTATGACTTGTTCCAACCCGATAGAAAGACCGGTTTGAAGCTCTATGTCAACAAGGTGTTTATTTCCGATAAGGTTGAGGAATTGATGCCGGCTTATTTGCGCTTCGTGAGAGGCGTGATTGACTCGGCTGATTTGCCGTTGAATATTTCACGTGAGATGTTGCAACAATCGCCTTTGATTGCCAAAATCAAATCCGGTACGGTAAATCGTTTGCTCAAAGAATTAAAGAATCGCAGCCAGAATTATGATGATTATAAAAAATTCTGGGATGCGTTCGGTATCGCCTTTAAAGAAGGTATTTATGAAGATTTTGCAAATCGAACCGAGATTGCCGAATTGTCTCGTTTCTATTCAACGCATGATATTAACAAACTTACCTCTTTGGATGAATATATCAGCCGAGCTCAGCCGGAGCAAAAAGCCATTTATTATATCACGGGTGATGATGTTAATACGTTGGTTAATAACCCACAGTTGGAAGCCTTTAAGGCAAAAGGAATCGAAGTCTTGCTCCTTGTGGACCCGATTGATGAATTTTGGACACAGACTTTGCTCAATTATAAAGATTTTGCCATTAAGCATATTTCGCAAGCCGATATTGATTTGGGGCTGAAAAGAGATGAGGCTAAGGCTGATGAGGGTTCTCTTAAAAAATTGACCGATTTGATGAGCGAAATGTTTAAGTCCGAAGTGGCAAAAGTTACCACAACCGATAAGTTGACCAAATCTCCGGTCAGCCTGACGGTGGAAGACGGTCAGATGAGTATTCATTTGGAAAGATTAATGCGTAATCATCAACAACAAACGGCTTTTGCAAGCTCAAGAATCTTGCAGCTTAACCCGTATCATCGGTTGATTATTAAGCTCTCAGAAGCGGTTAATGATGAGGCTATGCGGCCAAAAGTCGAAGAAGTGGCTAAAATTTTGCTCGACCAAGCCAAAATTGCCGAAGGGGAGGCTATTCAAGATTCCTCTTTCTATAGCGAAAAAGTCAGCGAGTATATCTTAAAGGCATTTTAAGTTACTTGATTGATGTGAAAGAACCTTGAGTTATAAAATTCAAGGTTCTTTTTTAATCAAATTTTATGCTTTTATACGTAGAATGGCGGAAATTGTTAGGGAGAATCGATATGCTTTATCTGATATGCGGATTTTTATTCGGGATGCTTATTCCTTATATGGCGCGGCGTTTTGCCAAATTTATGCCGGCAACCGCAGCTTATGCTTTGGTGCGGTTGGTTTGGCCGGTTAAAACAGTGTCGGCGGAGAGAAAAAGAAACAATCCGCTCTATCAAAAACTTATCAGTGACTATGTTATGCGCAGTCTTGGCTATGGTATTTTGGTGGCGGCGGTTTCTTATGGCGCATATTGGCGTTTTGGCGTTGACCATCTGTGGTGGATACTTTCCTTTATTTGGATTTTGATGCTGTTGTTCGAGATTGACTATAAGACTTACTTTTTGCCAGATATTCTTACTTTCCCATTGCTGTTGGTTGGATTTTTATATGCGGTTTTGGTGGGTGGAATCGTAGGACCGGCGGAAAGCTCTATCGGAGCGGCTGTCGGATATGTGTTGCCGGTGCTCGCAAGCCTATGCTTGGTTTGGAAAAATAAAGATGTGTTCGGCGGCGGGGATATTAAACTTTTATCGGCCGTCGGGGCTTGGCTCGGCGTGGAGAATTTGCTTTATGTGATTTTGCTTTCTTGCATGGTATTTGGTGTCTATGCTTTGTTAACTCGTAAGCGTTCAGGCGCTTTTGGACCGGCTATTGCAATATCTGCAATAATTGTTGCTTTTTACGCGTAATGAGGTAAAATCTTAAAACAGTTAGATATTTCCAGTTGAGGGTAATGAACATGATGATGAAAAAAGCTTGGGAAAAAGATAAGCGTAAAGTAAAAAAATTGGTTGAAGGAACTAACTTTGACTTGTTTATTTTATCATTGATTTGTATTGATGCCGTGGCTCTCGGCTTTATGACTTCGGAAATTACCAATGTCTTTTTTGACCATGTCTTATTTATTTTAGACAGGTTATGCATGGCTATCTTCATTATGGAAATGTTGATGAAGATTTATGCTTACGGTAAAGGATTTTTTAAAAACGGTTGGAATGTGTTTGATTTTGTGATTGTGGCTATTTCTTCCGTGCCGTTTGCAAGTTATTTCATCGTTTTAAGAACGTTTAGATTATTCCGCTCGCTCAAATATGTGAATAAGTTTTCCAGACTGAAATTCATCATTAATACCTTTATTGCTTTGCTGCCGATTTTTGGAGCGATGCTGGCGGTATTTGCAATCTTCTTTTATGTCTTCTCCATTATTGCCGTTTGTTTGTTTGGTGATATTTTTGTGGAGTTTTCTTCTTTGGGAAATTCGGTATTCACTTTGTTGCAAGTCTTTTCTTTGGATGGATGGGCGGCAAGTATTGCTCGTCCGGTGATGTCGGTTTTCCCGCATGCTTGGATTTTCTTTGTGGCTTTCTTGTTTATCTCTTTCTTGATTGTTTTGAGTTTCTTGCTCAGCGCAATCGGCGAAGTGGTGCGCAGAGAATTTCAGGTTAAGTCCAGATTGTAATATCTATTGTAAAAAAAACAAAACCCCGGAAGAATTGCTCTTCGGGGGTTTTTGTTTAAGCGTTTATATCAATCAAACGGCGCATTTAACGCTGAGTTTGAAGATGGTTTTGACCGTGTCTTTGGCTTCCTCATAATTAAATTTGTTGGCCAGAAGAGAGTCATTGAAGCATATCATGGTGCGGAACACCATACAGATGGTCGGACAGTCGACACCTTGAGAGGTTTGCCTGATACCGTTTTCATCATCAACTTGCGAGCCTAATATGGCTTTCAACATGTTATATTCGGCTTCGGATACTTGAAGCGGAAGGTTGAAACTTTTGCGCTCTTTGCCTATTTCTTCCATGTATTTCAGCGCAATTTGGTAGCCGGTGATGAACGGTGAGTTCGGGCTTTCTTTTATCCATCGCTTCAGCTTAGAAATGTCATATTGCAGCTGCATTTGTGCAAGGCGCTTAAATTCAGGATAAGCGATGTGCTGCGGGTTGCTGATGATTTCTTGCTGCTTGTGGGAATCGGAAACAAAAGCTTTCATCTCTTGTTCAATCTGCGACTTACTGCCAAAACGCGTGATGACCGTGTTGAAATACTGTTCGGTTACTTTCTGGCTGAATTTGAGTTTGAAGTTTAAAACCTCAAACATCATGAGTTGTAATTTTTCCATCTCAAATAAATTTTAATAGTGAAACATAAGAATAGTTAATCGCTTTATAAAATACGCTTTTCTGTCTTTTTGTCAAAACTTTTTTGCTCGTTTTTTTAAGAAATTTGCTCGCCCTGCTTGACAAGGCGGTTTTTGATACCTAACTAAATGTCAGATGAAAAAACTTTTGAATTAAACGGAGGAGTTATTTATGAAAATTAGACCATTACATGACCGTGTCTTGATTAAACGGGTTGAAGAAGTTACTAAAACTGCCGGTGGTATTATTATTCCGGATACTGCTAAAGAAAAACCAAGCGAAGGTATTGTTGAGGCTGTTGGAAACGGTTTTCGCGCAGAAGACGGAAAAATTATTCCGATGAGCGTGAAAGAAGGCGATAAGGTCTTGTTTGGTAAATGGTCAGGAACCGAAGTTAAAATCGATGGCGAAACAAGATTGATTATGAAAGAATCCGATATTCTCGGCGTGATTGAATAGTTTTTTAATTTTTTAGAATAAGGAAAAGAAAATGGCTGCTAAAGATATTATGTTTGGTACAGATGCCAGAGCTAAAATGCTCAAAGGTGTCGAAACTTTGGCTAAAACTGTTAAAACAACTTTGGGTCCCAAAGGTCGTAATGTTATTTTAGATAAATCTTATGGTGCTCCGAAAATTACTAAAGACGGTGTATCCGTTGCTAAAGAAATTGAATTGGCTGATAAATTTGAAAATATGGGCGCTCAACTGGTTAAAGAAGTTGCTCAGAAAACAGCTGATAAAGCCGGTGATGGTACGACTACGGCTACCGTTTTGGCTGAAGCTATCATCAGAGAAGGTGTTAAAGCCGTTGCTGCCGGTATGAATCCGATGGATTTGAAACGCGGTATTGATATGGCCGTTGAAGCTGTTGTTGAAGATGTTAAATCTCGTTCTAAAGATATTAAAACTTCTGAAGAAATCGCTCAAGTCGGTACAATTTCAGCTAATGGCGATAGAACTATCGGTGAATATATTGCCCGCGCTATGGAAAAAGTCGGTAACGAAGGTGTTATTACTGTTGAAGATGCTAAAGGTTTGGATACCGAGCTCGAAGTTGTTGAAGGTATGCAATTTGACAGAGGTTACCTCTCTCCTTATTTCATTACCAATCCCGATAAAATGAATTGCGAATTTGAAAATCCGTTTATCTTGCTCTATGACCAAAAGATTTCTAACTTGCAACCGTTAATTCCGGTCTTGGAAGCTATTGTTCAATCCGGCAGAGCTTTGTTGATTGTTGCAGAAGACATTGAAGGCGAGGCTTTGGCTACTTTGGTTGTTAACCGTATTCGCGGTGGCTTAAAAGTTTGTGCCGTTAAAGCTCCGGGATTTGGTGACCGTCGTAAAGCTATGTTGCAAGATATTGCTATCTTGACCGGTGGGCAGGTTATTTCTGAAGAATTGGGCATGAAGATTGAAAACGTTTCTTTGGATATGTTGGGTTCTGCTAAGAGAATCGAAGTTACCAAAGATGACACTACAATCATTGACGGTTCTGGTGAGAAAGATTTGATTGCCGCTCGTGCTGCTCAAATTCGTAAAGAAATCGAAGAAACTTCATCTGATTATGATCGTGAAAAATTGCAAGAAAGATTGGCTAAGATTTCCGGCGGTGTTGCTGTTTTGAAAGTTGGTGGCGCTTCTGAAGTCGAAGTTAAAGAAAAGAAAGACCGCATTGACGATGCTTTGAATGCTACTCGTGCCGCTGTTAAAGAAGGTGTTGTTGCCGGCGGTGGTGTTGCTTTGCTCTATGCTGGTAAGGCTTTGGATAAATTAACGCCGGCTAACCAAGACCAAAAAGTCGGTATCGAAATTATTCGTAAGGCAACCCAAGCTCCTATTCGTCAGATTGTTGAAAATGCCGGATTAGATGGTGCGGTTATTGCCGGAAAACTACTTGAAAGCACAGATACCAACTATGGTTTCAATGCTCAAAACGGTGAATATACCGATATGGTTAAGGCCGGTATTATCGACCCGACCAAGGTTGTTCGTACGGCTTTGCAAGACGCCGCTTCTGTCGGTGGTTTGTTGATTACAACCGAAGCTATGGTTACCGAAGCTCCGAAGAAGGAATGCCATTGTGGCGATGCTGCGGCTGCAGGTATGGGCCCAGGGGCAATGGGTTTCTAATTTAGCTGTTTTCCTTTGCAGTGGAAAAACACCTCTGAAAACATCAGGGGTGTTTTTTTAATGCTTAATTTATTCTCTTTTGATATACTTTTTTATTGTGAGGATAATGTTATGGCAGATTTTGATAATTTAGATGAACTGAAAGCTCTGAAAGCCAGAGGCGTGATTGATGATGCTCAGTATGACCAGATTAAAAGCAAAATTGCTCAGCGGATTATTCGCGGTCGGCGTGAGGGAGCTTATGCTAAAAGCGGTGTTATCTATATTTTATTGGCGTTCTTTTTGGGCACAATCGGAATCCACAATCTGTATGCCGGTTATGCCAAACGAGGGTGGACACAGGCCATTTTGACAATTACTTCTCCTTTGTTTGCTTTTTTGCCTCTGCTTTTGACGGCCGCTTGGGCTTGGGGGGAATTGTTTGTTGTTAATAAAAGTGCTGACGGCGTGTTTTTTAAAGGTTCAAAAGTGGTTATTTGTGGACTGCGAATCTTATCAATTATTGTGTTTGTGTGGATGTGGCAAAATGCCGATTTGGTAACCGAATCTTAAGCCTCTGTGTGGCATAGTCTCGCTAAGAAGGTGCATAATGAAAAAACATTTTTATATATTTCGACATGGACAAACAATTTGGAATGCTGAAGGTCGTCCGCAAGGGCAACACGAATATCCCGTGCCTTTGACCGTAGTGGGGCAAGAACAAGCGCAAAAATTGGCCGAAAAACTCAAAGACAAAAAAATTAAGCTCATCATCAGTTCGGATTTGTTGCGTGCTCAGCAAACCGGTGAAATTGTGGCTAAAACGCTTAAAACGCCGATTGTGTTTGATAAAAGATTACGTGAAGTTAATTACGGAATCCTCAATGGTCTCTATACTATTGAACGAGAAGAAGTTTATCCTGATTTCAAAAAATCTTATGAAAATCCAGAAATCCCTTTTCCCGAGGGCGAGAGTTTACGACAAGTGGCTTTGCGGATGATAGATGTGATTAAAGATGCTTGCGCTAAATATTCTTATCGGGCTATCGGTTTGTCTTCTCACGGGCATGCCATAACCTCGTTGATTGAGGAAGTCTTCGGTTATCCCGTTCAAAGAGTCGAAAATTGTGATTATGTGCATATCACTTATGATTTGGATAAGGATAAATTTGAAGGACTTGAACTCCCGCCGAAAAGAGAAATTTATAAACCGATTATTCCAAACTATTAGTAAAAACAAATTGTTAGTTTGTAAATGCTTATGCCTATGCAAAAAAAATGAAAAAAAACAAAATTTATGCTTGCATTTTTTTTTGAATATGTTAATTAATATCTCGTTCTACTTAATGCGGGCGTAGCTCAGGGGTAGAGCGCAACCTTGCCAAGGTTGATGTCGAGGGTTCGAATCCCTTCACCCGCTCCAATATAAAAATATCACGTAAAATCAATATATTAAAAGACTTTTATTTCCCCCTGTGTAGTAGCGATGTGTAGTTGTTTTGTGGGGTAATTTAGTGTTTGATTTTCATTTTTTTGTAGTTGTCCCTCATTTTATAGAAATTTAAAATTGCGACTCGGCTATTTTACTTAATCAAATTATAAATAGTTTGTCTGGTGACATTATATTTTTTTGCGAGCTGTGAGATGTTGGTTGTTCTATCCATCACCACCGCTTTAATCTCATTGATTTGCTCTTTAGAAAGTTTCTTTTTACCTCCTTTATATTTGCCCTTTTGTTTGGCGATTGCTATGCCTTCTCTTTGTCTTTCTAAGATAATCTCTCTTTCGAACTCAGAAACAGCTCCTAGCAAGGTTAACATAAGTTTTTGAAAAGCGTCTGTTTTCTTATTTGCTTCAAAAGTTAGCTTTTCCTTATGGAACTTTATGGTAGCATCTTTCTTCATTATAGTGTCTATCAAAGATAAAAGGTCTTGAACATTGCGAGCCAGTCTATCCATTGAGTGGACATTTATAATATCTCCCTCTCTTAAGTTATCTAGCATAGCTTGAAGTTGTGGTCTGTTGGTATCTTTGCCGGATAGCTTATCTGTATACTCTCTGTTGCAAGAAACATTAAGTAATTGTCTGTCTGTATTTTGTAAGGCTGTACTAACTCTGATATAGTTAAAAATCATATTGTATCTCCTGTTAAGCGAATCTATATGTGTAAAGTATATTTAAGATTATACTTTACAGGTGTTAAAATGCAAGGATATTTCATTTAGTTTTGACAGTTTTAGGAGCGTCAAAATGGAGTGTAGTTGGTTTTGACAATGAAAAGCCGGAGATTAACTCCGGCTTATATTGATATTTAGTGAGTTATAAGATGAGTTTTGCTAATGTAAGAATTTCAATCTTTAGCCCCATTCTTGATAAGAGTCTCAATAATTGCCGGATTTGAGTTATTTACCTTTGCCATCATCAATGCAGTAAATCCTCTTTCTGTTTCAGCATTAACATCTGCTCCGTTCTTGATAAGTGTTTCTATTACAGCAGGATTGGAATTTTCAATACTTGCTATCATCAATGCTGTATATCCACCTTTTGTTTTAGCGTTAACATTAGCACCTTTTTTAATAAGGTTTTCTATTACATCGGGATTAGAATTATTGGCAATTGCTGTTATCAGCGTAGCATATTTATCTTCTGCTTTAGCTTTAACATCCGCTTCATTCTTGATAAGTGCTTTTTCCTTAACAGAATTAATTGTGTTCTGGGGATTATCCGCTATTTTTAAATACTCTTCTAAATTGTCGAGCATTCTAACGTCTAACAAAATAACTCCGCATTTAGCTGCTAATTTGCGAGCAGACGGGGTAAAAGATGCATTACTAACAACGGCAGCATATTGTGCGTTGTAAAAGTTTTTGCCGGCAATAACTTCTTGTACGGCTTTATTCCCTACAGGTTTACTATATTGTTTGCATTGAATTGCAATTTTTATATTATTTTTTTCGGCTAAGACGTCTACGCCTTGGTCTCCTGAGCCTTTTGTTGCTCTAGCATTAAAACCTTTTTTATTTAAGATTCTAGCACATTCCTTCTCAAACTCATAGGGTGAAATATCTGTCATCTCTATCTCTTGAGGAGCATTAATGTAAGATTTTAAAGCGTTATACATACTATAGACCATCTGTGTTAAAGCCTCTTTACTACATTGAATGTCATAAGAAACAAGATATACACTATTCGGGTATTCTGAGTTAGTATTATCATCATTATATTGAGGATTATTACTAGTCAGATTCGTTATAGACGTCATTCTTTGTGACATTTCTTCAAGAGAAATTCCTTTACAATCCTTTTCTTCTAAAATTTCTTTAGCTATATTTATTTTTTCCTTAGAAGTTTTTTTGTCGTTTAGAACATTGTTTTTCAATAGATATATTAAGTCAGCATAACCGTCTAAAATAAATATAGACCTCTCCAAATATGCTTTATTAAAGGTAATGACATTATGTTGTTTATCTAAAAATTCTAAATCTATAAGTGTTTTATAATCTTTTAATTGTACCCAATCAAATTGTTGTGGAAATAAAAATTTTGTACGATATGATGAACATAGCAAAGCATAGCTGTTTTGTTTATCTGTAATTTTTTTTGCTAATATTGGTGAAACAACTTTACTTACAAAATATTCTATTTCTTTCAACCAATCATGCTCCTCAAGACAACCATAGTCATCCTTATAGATACTTTGTTGATATTTTATATCTAATATTTGTAAGTGTTCCAAAACTGCTTGTACTACAATTATATTAATTTGTTCTAATAATTTTTTTCCATTCCTGCAATGCTGTTCTATTTCCTCTGTTTCTCTTTGTTTGCGCTTTTTTTCCATTTCTTGCAATAAGTGGTTACCTTTTATCCAAACTATTATCGTCGTAATTATGATAATAAAAATTAGTGTAACAAAAGCTGGGGTTCCTAATGTTTCATATATGGAACTAATTATTGCCAAAAAAATAAATACTAAAATGAGACAACCACACATACTTATCTTCTCCGAAGTAAAAAAAAAGCAGACAGGGCAATTCGCCCTGTATGTTTGTCGTATTAGTAACCGTAAACTCGGACACAATAACGTTGTATCAGAACGTAATTTTTTGCGTTAAAATCGTAATTTGTCACTTTTGTAATATGTCCGTTTTTTATAGCATCCGTCAATTTAACGTCACCAAATGGGCCTATCAATCCTAACAACGATATAGAACAACTTTCACCTTCTTTTATGTTGTCAATGTTTGAGTAGTCCATGTCTTTAAGTTCTATAGTCTGTATCACAGGGGTATGGGTAGCTGCACAAGCAGATAAGCTGAAAATCAGAGCTAAGGTTAAAAATATTTTTTTCATACGATTAACATCCTTTAGTCATAGTTAAACAAAACCCGCTCTTTAGTAAAAGGCGGGCGGATGTTAGAAAACCGTATTAGACCAAACGGCTCGGCTTATTCAGCACATAGCCTTATTAGGCCGACATCCGCCCCTAAGGACAGAAATCGGCATATATGAGTTTTAAGTCGCTATGCAGGCGACTAGTCTAATAAAAGGGTTTTCTAAGCCCTAAGCTGTCTTCCTTTCTAAGGAATACAACCTAATCTAACATTAGCAGAGTTTATTTAGTAATCAAGTAAAATCTTTCTCCCTAAGTATAGGTAAAACACCCATTTAAACGCTATTTTAAAGCGCTAGAAAGGGATTTTGTGAGTTTTGTTATAAGATGTGCTTTATAGCAAGGAAACGCGCCTATGGCTTTAAAATAAGCTCAAAAACACATATAAAAAGGATAGCAAATATACTGTAAAATCAAAAGATTGAGATTCTTATATTAAGAAAAGTTGATATTAAACTCTGATTAAAAAATAGCGGAGAACTAAAACCCACTGCTATTTTAAATAAGTAATTGATTTTAAATAATGTTTTTACAAGGAAAAGTATTCGCTTGGTCTCTTTGTATAAGGATGTGAGAGCTAAAAACAACCAAAGGAAGGACAAGCCCTTAAGTTAAAATAGAGTTTTTTATAGGACATCGTAAGTAAGAATTTAATTTGGTTGTAGTTCTTATCAAAGCTATAGGTCTTATACGACTTTTCTTTTAAGTCTTGAGATGTAAATAGTCCTCTGTCTTCTTTTAATATATAGCCCCAAACCCTGTGTGAATCTGTTTCTGTTGGTCGTATAGTTTGATAATCAAAAGTCATTTGAGGATAGATTGAACATAAGGTTTGTTTAATGTGATTAGAAAAAGATGAAATATCACTTTCCGGTATATTTTGCACAATAACATGGATATGTGGCTCGGAATAGAAGTTTTTTGTCTTTTCAGGAGCAAGGGCGATAAGATATTGTTTGTCAGGATGCTTGTGATACCTATGTCCTAGTTTCTTTCTATAGTAGGTTTTTAGAGCGTAATTAAAGTCATCAATTATTCTCTCTATTGAATATTCTTTATAATGAGGGTTACATGTAATAAATATCTGTTTCATTATATTATATTATCTTATCTTTCATTATGTTTTATATATATAATATTATACTATAGCACCAAACCTACGCTAGGTGCTTATTGAGATAAATTAAAAGGGGAATCTCCGCGCTTTTAAGCCTAGTTTTTTTGTTCTGAACAGGCAAACAGCTTGTATTATGCGTTAATTATACCAAAAGTGCTCGACCGGATTCAACACCTTATTAAGTCAGATGTTATTTTTTTTAGCTTATAAGTTGTCGATTGTATCATAAGAAACCTTGTCGATTGCGCTTTTCCATTTTGCTATAGGAAAATTGTCAGTTCCTGTGCCGTAAAAATCTGTTTGTAATTGTGATATATGGCCTAGAATAAAAGGTATTTCATTTTTCAATACTCCACATCTTCGGGCTTGAGTTGCTAAAGTATGGCGCCATGAATGGAAATTGAGATACTCACGTTTAATATTAAGCTCTTTTAGTATTTTTGCGTATTTTCTTCCGAATGTTCCGGAAAATGTTATTGCTCCTCCTTTTTTTGTTACAGAAGGAACGTCAAATAATCTTGCTTTATGTTGTTTCTTTCTTTGTTCTACATAGTTAATGAAACCGTCTTTAATGAGTTGTTTATGAATAGGTATCATTCGTTTAGAATGTTCATTTTTTACTGATTTGTTATCGGTGTCATCATTAATATCAAAACACCATACCATTTGTTTTTTTGAACTGTCTTGAGCCGGGATGCGTATTATATCATCTGTTAAAAGCTGGCAAATTTCTTTTTCTCTCATCCCTGAAAACTGAGCAATGCGAGGTATCCACCAATAGTCACTCTCTGTTGGAGAATTTTTGTATGTGTTTTCTAGGTGTGTCATTAAAGTTTTTATTTCTTCAGACTTGTATATAGTATTATGAGACTTAGTCTTTTCTAAAAACATCTTGCTAGCAGGATTTGAATTAATCAATCCTTCTTCATCTATACACCAATTTAGGAATTTATGTACGGATGTAATATATTTGTTAATGGTTAGAGTATTTAATGTTTCATGTTTTAATGACTTGTTTTTGTTGATAATTTCTTTGAAGGATAGATTGTTAAATACTTTTTTCTGATTTGCTTGTTTAGGAAAGTAGGATAAGGCATTTCTCCATTCTTTAATGTGTTGTTTTTTTATGTCAGTGATTAAAATGTTTTTTCCGATAAATTCGGCAAAATATATTAAATGTGTTTTGTTTTTATATATATCTAAGTCTTTACCAACTTTTTCGGAGCAATATTTTTCTATATAAAAGCTCAATCCGTTGTTTTCTTTTATTGCAAAAGGTTTTTTATTATGAAAATCAACGGCTTCTTGTACTCTTGGATATTTTATTTTGTATTCATCGGGTGTTACATTGTTATCAATGCTTGTTTGTTTATAATATCGTAGTCCTTCTAAAGTTGCTTCAATTAAGCCGTTTCGTATTATTTCTTCTTGAGCTTCGCTTAAACATCTTTTTTGTGCAAATTTTTGAATCCCTTGTTCGATTTTAGAATTGAAATTTGTATCGGAAATTCCTGAGTTTAACTGTTGTTCTAAGTGTTGTATTAATAATAAAACTTTTTCATTTGCCTCTTTTGTGGCATAAATACCTTTTCCGGCAAGTATTTCTTGTTGAATCTGTTTCCTTCCTATTTCTTTACTCTTTATGAATTGGTTATAGATTGCTTCTTGTTTGTCCTTTTCAAATTCTTCTTCAGAAAAGATAGGAAATGGAGGTATATTTTTAAATGCTTTTACTCCACCTATTTTATGGCGTGCTTGTTGTATTACTGTTTGATACTCCGCCATTACTTGGTGATAGAGCTGTTTTGCTGTTTCTGGGTCTCTTGTTTGTAGAGATTTGTAAAATTCTGTCTTTCCTAAAATGGGTTTTAGCGCTTTAGGGATTCTGATTCTAATTTTAAATATTCCGTTTTCTGTTGTTAAATAGGGTAATTTCAATTCCATTTTATGCTCTTTATTAAGTGTTTTATTTAAGATATTGAATGCGGTTTGTGTAGTAGCATTGTGTAGTAGTAATGTGTAGCACAAAATGGCTTAAAATCAAGCTATTTAGCAGAATCAAAAAGATAGATATGCTAAAATATGTGTAGTGCTGTGCTTCCCTTCACCCGCTCCATTTTCAAACCTCCCTTTGTGGAGGTTTTGTTGTATCAGGGTGAAGGGATTGCATCCCTTTCTGGCTCGTAAGTTCAAGTCTAAAGACTTTCACTAACAGCGCTGCGGTCACTTGATTTGTAAACGCTTTTTCGGTGGCGCTGTCTCTTGCCTCAAAGCTAACAAATCTGCGCCTGTCGTCAAAATAACCTCCACCGGAGGTTATTTTCTTCTCCAGCCCGCTCCATTTTCAAACCTCCCTTTGTGGAGGGGAGTTGTAAACGCGGCGCGTTTAATCGCAAGACTTAGCGGTGCATTCGAGCTTAGAGATTGTAATGTTTTTCTTTAATTTTGGGATTTTTTATTTTTTATCAATTGCAATAAAAGGACCTTTTTTTTCAGACATTTCTAAAAATATTCCCGGATTATTAGATAATGTTCCGATAATTATGTCTGAATGTTTTAATATTTCTATTGAGGCCAAAAGTTTAATATGTTCTTGATAGATAAATTCTTTATCTGCTTTGTAAAGCTTCGTAATGTCGTATCCTGTTTCATCAGTGTGGCAAGTTGTATAAAATTTGTATTGCGGATAGTTGTCCAATAAATACTGAAAACATCTGTAGTCATCGGTTAATACAAAAATATCTTTACTGTGAGGATGCTTCTCAATTTCTTCCATATAAGTTTTGGGGTGATAAAGCGGTGCTTCTATTATTTTATCACCGCTGCGGACGTGGATTGAAGAATAGGTGGCAGGAAGGTTAAGTTGATTGATGAGATTTTCTATTCCCTGTTGTGTTTGAGGCGAAAATTTGTAAATTATTTTATTAAGTTCTAGGCCAAGTTGTTTGATGTTGCCTCTAATCCCTAATTCCGGAAAATTAAAGGTTTTGTTCTGAAATTCAGCTGATGTTATTTCATCCCAAATGTCTGATGTGTAATAATCAAAATTGTAGAGCTTTTTGTATAACCAAGCCTTAATTCGGCGGGATAATTTTCTCTTTTTCCATATTTGGCGAACGTTATAATGGGCATGAAACGGTTGGTTCTTTTCCGGGCAAAATGGCAAAAAGTAGTCTTGCCAGCCCTTTTCTTTGGTCAGAAAACCAAATTTTGAACATAAGTTAAACTGAACTTTATGCTCCAGACACCATATCATGGCATATATCATATTGTTGTATTCTGAGAAAAAGCCATTGCCGCAATTAAATCTAAAAATCAGTTTTGGTTTGTAGCTTTGATTGAGAGTTTGGTATTGTTCCAGTGATAGTGTAGTCATGATATTATTCCCAGAATATTAGAATTAGACAATCTATGCTCTAATATCATAGGTTATAATATATATTTATGGTTGTTTCAAATGTAATTTTGTTTTAACACAAGCTAAAAAAAATCCGCCGGCAATGGCAGCGGATTTATCTCTTTTGCGATTATGTTTTAGAAAATGATTCGGACACCGCCGGAGAATTCGCTGATGCCGTCGTAAAAGTCTGTTTCCCCGGAGTTGAGTGAGGTATAGTGAAATAATCCTCTTAACGCAATGTGCGGCAAAATCTCATATTGCAGGCCAATGCCAAATCTTGGGCCTGAGGCATCATCTTCATAACTCCAACCACTGGGTTGTTTGATTTTGAAGTTATATTGCGCCATACCTAATGAGACAATTAGTGAGAAATTGTCAGTTAACGGGGCTTCTCCGACTAAATCTGCGCCATAGCCTGATAGTTTTGAGCTATATCCAAATTGATTGCTTGCTTCGTCGGCAAACAAATACCAAGCCTCAAGCCCTATCCCGTATGAGCTAAACCCAATCACCGGAGCTATACCGTTGTAGCCATCGTCCATCTCATAGACGGTGTTGTTTTTGTATTTTATGTCGGAGTATACATAGTCCGCACCGATGTATATTTTTGAGCGGTCACTGTATGCATAGGCTGTGGTTGTCGTGTAGGCAGTGATTAAAAGCGAAAGTATTAATGTTAAAAGATTTTTTTTCATTAGGCGTCTCTTATTCTTTTAATTTACTTTTTGTTTAATTTGTCTAGATTATAGACAAATTCAAGAAAAGGTCAAGAAATATTTTTGGGAAATTGTTGTTTTTTATGACATTAATGTATAGATTAATATCAAATTTTACGGAGGAGAATAGTAATGGGTGACTGTTTTGATGAAGTTATTGAAAAAAGACGTTCAATTTATGATTTGGGTAAAAAAGAGATTATTTCCCCTGAGAATTTGGCTAATTTGGTCAAACATAAAGTTATGCATTGTCCGAGTGCTTTTAACTCGCAGTCGGCCAGAGCCGTTGTTTTGCTGGGAGAGGCTCATTTGAAATTGTGGGGGCTGGTTTATAATGCCTTGCGTGAAATTGTGCCGGCAAATAAATTTGCGCCAACGGAAGCAAAAATTAAGAGTTTTGCCAATGGCTATGCTACTATTTTGTTTTTTGAGGATTCTGATGTGATTGAGGCGTTGGAGAAAAAATATCCTCCTTATGCGCAAAATTTTCCACTTTGGGCACAACAATCTAACGGAATGTTGCAATATATGGTTTGGACAGCAATAGAGGCAAAAGGTGCGGGAGCTAGCTTGCAGCATTATAATGAATTGATTGAAGATAAAGTGAAGGAAGAGTGGGGCTTGCCGCAATCTTGGAAATTGATTGCACAAATGCCGGTGGGAAGTGTGGAAACATCGGCGGATGTTAAATCTTTTGAAAATATTGAAAAAAGAGTGAAAGTCTTTAAATAACACTTGCCAAATCTCAAACTTCATTTTACAAATAGCTCTCATGGAGAGATGGCAGAGTGGTCGAATGCGGTTGACTCGAAATCAATTGTACTCTTTACGGGTACCGGGAGTTCGAATCTCCCTCTCTCCGCCATACACCAAAGCCTCGCAAAAGCGGGGCTTTGATGTATGTTGAGGAGTGATGAGGTTCGAACTCCCGGATAAGGGAGTTTGACAAGGAGGAGCAGGCGAGACGGAGTATCGCCGCATTTGCGACGACGCAGCGCGTTAAGAAAACTTGAAAAGTTTTTAGCAATCTCGCTGTCTCCGCCATACACAAAAGCCCTGCAAAATGCGGGGCTTTGATGTATGTTGAGGAGTGATGAGGTTCGAACTCCCGGATGAGGGAGTTTGACAAGGAGGAGCAGGCGAGATGGCTTTTTTATGAAAAGTGTGTCTTTGCCAGATTGATAATTAGTTTTTGCTTTTGTTGTGCTTGTCTGACGGCTTGATAGCTGCCTCCTGATTTACGGGTAATGTAACAAACAATAACATTGGCGTTTTCTGCTATATATTTATTTCGTCGGCTGATGGCAAATTTTTGGGGGCCTTTGGTGGCTATTGGCGGATAGATAAGTTCGTATCTTTCTTCTAAAAATTGTTGTTTTATTGTTGAATAGTGGTTGGGATTATATGCGCAGATATAACAGAGTGTTATGTTGGGATTTTCTTTTTTTAATCGTTGCATTGTGGTTCTTGCAAGCCAATCAAAGTTCCCTTGTTCACAACACCAAAATTCGTCGTATCCATTGGTAATCAATTCTTTGACAACTTGTTCAAGTTGATTTTCCAAGTGCGTTGTTATCAAAGTATCTCGATGACCGAAAAAAGCAACTATACCGCTCAAGTGAAGTCCAATCAGCCCAAGCTAATTGCCTGAAAAGGCGGTGGATGTTACAAACTACGGTCATTATGAGTGGTAGCCCACTTATTCGTGCGAGCCTTATTTCGTGGCATCCACCTTGCGGTAAATGCCCATATAGCAATAGTTCTCCTGTTTTAAACAGAAGTCCCTTTGCCCATAATGACCAGGGTTTGTAATCCCTTGTTAAGATTTGGGCTATCCCAACTCCTTTACTATATATGCTGAAAAATAAAATTACAATTCCTAATATCTTTGAGCTTAAATTATTTTTGAACTTTGGGTAAAATTTTTTGTTATCAAAGTATCTCGATGACCGAAAAAAGCAACTATACCGCTCAAGTGAAGTCCAATCAGCCCAAGCCAATTGCCTGAAAAGGCGGTGGATGTCGTTAACTACAATCTCTATGAGTGGTAGCCCACTTATTCGTGCGAGCCTTATTTCGTGGCATCCACCTTGCGGTAAATGCCCATATAGCAATAGTTCTCCTGTTTTAAACAGAAGTCCCTTTGCCCATAGAGATTAGGATTAACGATTCCTTGCTGAGATTTGGGCTATCCCAACGCCGTTACTATATATGCTGAGAAATAAAATTACAATTACTAATATCTTTGAGCTTAAATTTTTTTTGAACTTTTTTTGCGTTGCTCTCGTTTATAATTATGTGTCGGGTTAAATGCTTATTAAAGTTTTGGATTTACAATGATTGATTGCAATAAGGTTATTTAGTTGAGTATTAAAAATGAAAACATTTGCCAGTCTTATAAGAAATAATAAAAAACTGTTTTTGCTGTTAATGGCATTGCTTGCCGGTGCGTTGTTTGTTTTGTCTCGCGGAACGGGAGATGAAGTGTCGTATATTACCGAACCCGTTAAGCGGCAAGATGTGCAAAAAGTGGTTAATGCAACCGGTGAAGTGCGTGCTATTGAGCTGGTTACCGTCGGTGCTCAAGTTTCCGGTAAAATTGAGCATTTGTATGTTACAATCGGGCAAAATGTGAAAAAAGGTGATTTAATTGCCGAAATCGATTCAACAACCCAACAAAACGAAGTTGATATTAACAAAACCAAATTGGAAAGCTATAAAGCACAATTAAAAGCAGCGGAAGTTTCTTTTGAAGTGGCTGAAAAGCAATATAAAAGAACGCAAACTTTGAAGAAGAGAAAAGCTGCCTCGGATGAAGATTTGGAAAATGCTCAAAATACTTATGAAACCGCAAAAGCTAAGGTTACGGAATTGCAATCTTCCGTTAAAGAAACCGAAATTTCTTTGAGTACGGCAGAAACTAATTTAGGATATACCAAAATTACCGCTCCTTTGGATGGAACTATCGTATCCGTTCCGGTTAAGGAAGGGCAAACCGTTAACGCCGCGATGGATACGCCGGCTATCGTTCAAATCGCCGACCTCTCTCAAATGGAGATTTTAATTGAAATATCGGAAGGCGATATTAGCAATATTAAGCCGGGGGTTAAAGTAACTTATTCGATTTTGGCGGATTTGAGCGATGTTGAGGAAACAACGCTTAAATCTATCGATCCGGGTTTGACCTTGTTGACAAATAATGAATATACCGAAGTGGTCGAATCAAGTGAAGCAATTTATTACTATGGCCGTTTGGTGGTACCTAATACAGAAGGCAAACTCAGAATCGGTATGACAACGCAAAATGTGATTTATGTGGAAAATGCGGAAAATGTTTTAACCGTGCCGGTTACGGCCCTCAAAACGGAAGGCACAAAAAAATATGTTGAAATCCTGACGCCTCAGGGAGTGCAAAAGCGCACCGTTATTACCGGTGTTTCCGATGGCTTGCATGTGGAAGTCAAAGAAGGTGTTAATGAAGGCGAAGAAGTTATTTTGGCTTATATGTCTTCGGCAGAAATCTCTTCTAAACTCTCTAATACAAGAAGGCCGAGAGGATTTTAGAAATGAATATTATCGAACTCAAAAATATTCATAAATACTTTGGTCCTAAGGATAATCGTGTTCATGTCCTGAAAGGGATTAACCTTGAGGTGGAAAAAGGTGATTTTGTGGCGATTATCGGGCAATCGGGATCCGGAAAATCAACCTTGATGAATATTATCGGTTGTTTGGATGTGCCGACTTCGGGTTCGTATAAAATTAATAATGTTGAAGTTGGCAAAATGGCAAAAGACCAGCTGGCGGAATTGCGCTGTAAAACGTTCGGTTTTATTTTTCAACGTTACAATTTGCTCTCAAGCCTTAGTGCAACCGAAAATGCGGCGCTTCCGGCAATTTATTTGGGGCTCAATGCCGGGGAGAGAACTGCTCGCTCAATAGAACTGTTAAAAGAACTTGATTTGGGCAAAAAACTTGAGAATAAACCAAATGAATTGTCCGGTGGTCAGCAACAACGCGTGAGTATTGCACGTGCGTTGATGAACGGTGGCGAAATTATTTTGGCGGACGAACCGACCGGCGCATTGGATTCAAAAAGCGGTGAAATGGTGATGGAAATCATTAAAAAACTGCACAAACAAGGACACACCATTATTTTGGTTACGCACGACAGCCATATTGCCGCTCAAGCCAATCGAATTATTGAAATAAAAGACGGTGAAATTGTTGCCGATGAGCGCAAAACGACCGAATTGTATGAACTTCAAGACAAAATTAAAGATGTGAAACGCAGTAAACTCGATGCCTTTAAGTATAGTTTTGCCGAATCTATGAAAATGTCGGTGCATGCTATTTTGGCGAATAAAATGCGCTCTTTGCTGACCATGCTCGGTATTATTATCGGTATTGCGTCGGTGGTGTCGGTTGTGGCTTTGGGAAATGCCTCTCAGGCCAAAATTTTGGAACGTATCAGCTCTATGGGAACAAATACCATTGACATTATGCCCGGTACAGGTTTTGGGGATATGCGCTCGGGAAAAGTCAAAACTTTGAAAGTAAGTGATTCCGATTATTTGGGACGGCAAAGTTTTGTGGATAGCTCAACCCCAAGTGTTTCGGCCAGCGGAACTTTGGTCTATGAAAATTATTCTTTGACGGCACAGCTTAAGGGTGTGGGCGCCTCTTATTTTGATGTTAAGGGAACTAAAATTGCGCAAGGACGTATCTTCACCAAAGAAGAAGTGGATAACATTGCATCCGTCGTCGTGATTGATGACAATACCTTAAATGAGATGTTTGCCGATACACCGAATCCTATCGGGCAAATCATTATTTTTAACAAAAAACCGTTGAAAGTTATCGGGGTGACCGAAAAAGACAATAACCCCGGACCGATGTCTGATTCTATGAATATTTGGGTGCCTTATACAACCGCAATGTATAAAATTAACGGGAGTACGGATATTAACTCTATTACGGTGAAGGTGTCGGACAGAGTTAATTCGCAAGTGGCTGAGGCAAGTATTGAGCATATTTTGACGTCTTTGCACGGTAAAAAAGATTTCTTTATGCGCAACAGCGACAGTATTAAACAAACAATAGAAAGTACAACCAATACCATGAAACTCTTAATTGCCAGTATTGCCGTGATTTCTTTGATTGTCGGTGGTATCGGGGTGATGAACATTATGTTGGTGTCGGTGACCGAAAGAACAAAAGAAATCGGTATTCGTATGGCGATTGGGGCAAAGCAAGCGGATATTTTGCAGCAGTTTTTGATTGAGGCTATTTTGATTTGCTTGGTCGGAGGTTTTTTGGGCGTGACCTTGTCAATGTTGATTGGCTTTGGTTTTAATACTTTTTCGGAGGATTTCGGTATGATTTTTTCTACCGCGTCGATTGTTTTGGCATTGGTTTGCTCAACGGCAATCGGTATTATTTTCGGTTATATGCCGGCAAAAAATGCTTCTAATCTTAACCCTATTGATGCTTTGGCGAGTGAGTAACAATGAAGGCAAAACTAACATATTTATCTTTGGTTTTAAGCGGGATGCTGTTTGCGGGATGTGCCTTGGTGCAACAGTATCCGACCTCCGTGTCTGAGGAGTTAAAATATAGCGCCGAGGTAAAGGAAAAATATAAGGCAAACGAAGAGTGGTGGAAGCAATATCAAAATGCTGAGCTCAACCGTTTGGTGGATATGGCGTTGGCTAACAATCCCGATTATTTGAAAGCAGCCATTAATATTAACAAAGAACTCTATAACCTTAATTTGACCAAATATGACCTCTTTCCGACGCTGTCAGGCGGGTTGAATGCCTCTTCACAAAGACAAATCAGCACTAGCGATAACTTTGCCAGCAATTTTTCGGGTGAAACCGGTTTGAGCTATGAGGCTGACTTATATGGCAAAATCAGAGATTTGTATTCGGCGCAAGAGTTTGAATATCAAGCTACGGTGATGGATAAAGAAAGTGCTCGCTTGAGCTTGATTAACAGCGTGGTCGATTTGTATTTTAACTTGGAATATTTGCAAAATACCATTGATGTTTCAAAGAAAAATGTTAAAGCCTATCAAAATATTCAAAATATTACCGCCGCAAAATATAAAAGCGGTAAAGTTGATAATTTGGAATTTTTGCAAGCCAAACAAAGTCTATTGTCAGAGCAAAATAAACTCCTAAACAGCCAAACACAATTTAGTGAGCTTGAAGCCAGTTTGAAAAATATTTTGAATATTCGCCAAGAAGACAGTCTGAATATTAAATACGGCGATATATTGGCTCAAAAAAATCTGGGTGTTAATTTGGAGGTGCCGCTTAGTGTCTTGGCTAATCGTCCGGATTTGCTGGCCAGTCAATATCGCTTAGAAAAAGCTTTTAAGAATTTAGAAGCCGAAAACAAAACTTGGTATCCGAGCGTGTCTTTGCAAGGTTTGCTCGGCACAGGTTCCGATAAGGCCAGAACGACATTTGATTTTCCTTATGTGTTGGGAAGTGTGGCGGTGGATTTGCCCTTCTTGGATTGGAACAGAGTTAAAAATAACATCAAACTCTCTGAGGCAGATTATCAAATTACATTAATTGATTTTCAAGATACGTTGAATCAAGCGGTTAATGAAGTGGTGTATTACTATTTTGCTTATGGTAATGCTAATCAGATTTTACAAAATACGCAAAAGAACTATCAAAATTCAAGGTTGATTACCAAATATTATAAAAATCGCTATGATAACGGAAAAGCCGAATTTAAGGATTATTTGGAGGCAATCTATAGTGAAAATGCTTTGCGTAAAGATTTGATTCAACAAAAATATCAAACCATAAAATATGAAAACTATGTCTATAAGGCGATGGCCGGAAAATATTAAAAGAAAAGCCAGCATTTTGCTGGCTTTTTTGTAAGATTAAAGGTTGAGAGATTTTAGCCAATCATCTAGACCTTGAAGACTGGTTTGATAGCCGGACCAGCTTGGCTTTATTTGGCAACCTTTGCACTGTGCGGTTAGGTCGGAAACGGTATTTTGCAGTCCGCCGCCGCCATGAGTGATGAACGGAATTACCGTTTTTCCGGACAAATTATATTGTTCTAAAAAGCTACTTACTTGCGGTGCGATGGTGCCCCACCAATTGGGTGAGCCGATAAAGACAATATCGTATTGCGCAATATCTTTAACCGAAGAGGTTAACTTGGGGCGAAAGTTTTGGGCAATCTCTTCTTTGGCTTGTTGAACCATCTCGTGATAATCCTCGGGATAGGTATGGTCACTGGTGATGGCAAATAAGTCGCCTCCGATTTTTTGTTGAATTGCTTTGGCGGCTTGAGCGGTGTTGCCGCTGTATGAATAATAAGCAATTAAAATTTTGGGAGCGGCCGGTGGTGTTGTCTCTTGAGCTGGGCTCAATTTTGGGGAAATTGTCAACCCTAAGGCCAGTCCTAATAATGTTAAAAGTTTTTTCATGGCTTATCTCCTCTAGGATTCAAAAGTTTTGGCGACCTCTTTCATCCATTTGCTGATTTCAATGTGTTGCGGACAATGTTGTTCGCAGAGTTTACAGCCAATGCAAGATGAGGCTTTGCCGTGTTTTTTGGTGAGGTTGGCATAGTACATCTTTTGGGCGGTAAAGGGTTTGTTGCTGATTTCTTGATTCTCGGCATTGTAGAGCGCAAAATAATCAGGAATAGCAATTTTCATCGGGCAAAATTCGGTGCAATAGTGGCAAGAGGTGCAAGGAATTTTGATAAAGGCGTGCAGGGCTTTGATGGCTTGTTCTATCGTGGCTTGCTCTTGCTTATTCAAAGGTTTGAAGTTTTGCATATAAGAGGTATTGTCGTTGAGCTGTTCGGGAGTGGACATACCGCTTAAAACCATCATAACACCAGGGAGACTGGCTGCATAACGTATCGCCCAAGAGGCTACCGACATATTGGGTTCGGCATCTTTGAAGATCTTTTCAACACTTGGCGGAACGGTTGCCAAAGTGCCGCCTTTAACCGGTTCCATAACAATCACCGGTTTGTTGTATTTTTGTGCAATTTCATAGCATTTGCGGGATTGAATGCTGGCGTTGTCCCAGTCAATGTAGTTGATTTGGAGTTGAACAAATTCCATTTCGGGATGTTTTTTTAAGATTTCTTCCAACATTTCGGGGCCATCGTGAAAAGAAAAGCCGATGTGTTTGACTTTGCCTTGTTTCTTTTTTTCAGTCACAAATTTGAAACTGTCAAATTTTTCGGCATTACCGATGGTGTTGGAATTTAAGTTATGGAGCAGGTAGTAGTCGAAATATTCAAGTCCGGTTTTTTCTAATTGTTTGTTGAAAATTTCTTCTTGATCGGAGGCTTTTTTGAGGTAGCCGACGGGAAGTTTGCTTGCAACCGTATATTTATCTCTGGGGTGTCTTTTGACTAAAGATTCTTTGATGGCAATTTCACTCTCGTAGCCCATATACATCCATGCGGTATCAAAATAAGTGAAGCCTCTTGCCAAAAAGGTATCAACCATTTGGTTGAGGGTTTTGTAATCTATACTGGTGGGGTCATTTGGGGTTAGCGTGGGCAGGCGCATAAAGCCAAAACCTAACTTATTGTTGGGGTTGATTTGTTTTTTGACCGAATCGGATACGGCGATGGTTTCGGCAATGGTGAGTTTGGGCAAAGCGCTTAATGCAAAAGCGGCTAAACTGCTGAGTAAAAATTCACGACGGTTCATTTTTTTCTCCCTTGAAGAATCAGGTTGATTTGAGTGTAATTTTTAGAGTGTACTCTAAGTCAAGACTTTTTTTGATGTTTTTTGCAGGCGATGTATAATCCTCCTTCAAACAATAGATAAGTCGGGGTGGCAAGCATGAGTTGGCTGACAACATCCGGCGGGGTTAATAGGGCGGCAATAATCAAAATCGCAACTATAACGTAAGGGCGCTTTTGTTTGATTTGTTCGCCGGAGATTATGCCGTGACTTATAAGTGCATATACTATGAGCGGAAACTGAAACATGAGCCCGAAGACGGTTGAAAGCCACAAAGACAAGCTGATGATGTTGCTGATGCCAAGCGTTGCTTGAATATGAGCTGAGGTAAAACTCAGGCCAAAGTCAATTATCATCGGCAGGATAAAAAAAAGGCAAAACAGCGCGCCTAGGATAAACAAACTTCCCGAACTTATAACTATTGATTTGATAAAGCGGCGTTCATTATCATAAAGAGCGGGCAAGACAAACTGCCAAATTTTATAGCAAATAAAAGGAAAACAAATTAAAAAATCTAAAAAAACTGCGGTTTTTATTTGCAGGATAAAAACTTCCATCGGGCTGAAGTAGTTGAGGGTTACCTCGTGTGCAGAAAGCATTATTTGAATGAGCCAATCAATCACATAAGGTGCGCAAAAAAACATCGGTATCAGCCCTAAGGCTAAGGATAAGATACAGCTGATGAGGGTTTTGCGCAGGGCGTCAAGATGGCTGACAAGGCTTTCTTCTTCCATTATTTTTTCTCGGATTTTTCATCTTCCTTTTGGGCGGCTTTTTCAACGCTGTCTTTGAAGTCTTTGGCCTCGGTTTCAAGCATTTCTTTGGCTTTTTTGTATTCATATTGGGCTTTGCCTAAAGCCTTGGCCAGTTCAGGAATACGTTTGCCGCCAAATAAGACTAAGACCACAACCAAAATGAGGGCAATTTCTGTTAATCCTAATGACATTTTTTTCTCCTATTTCTCTAAAACTATTTGGGTTGAAAGACCTTTAATGGTGATGGCTTTGACCGAACAAGTGTTTTGGCACAAGCCGCAGCCGATACATTTGTCGGTTAAAACCTGGGGAACGGTGTGTCCCTCTCGGGTGAGGGCTTCACGTGGGCATTTCATAATGCATAAACCACATCTGACACATTGGTCGGGATTGATTTGGGCAATGCCGATTTGGGTTCTTCTTTTGAGTTCCAAGGTCATTTTTTGTAAAGCGCCGGATGGGCAGATATCCGAGCATTTATGGCACTTATAACTGCAGAAATTTTCAGAATAGTCCAGATGAACAAAAGGATGCTCGGAATCGGCCGGTTTGATAACTTGGTGCGGGCAGTTTTGAACACATAGATTGCAGTTTAAGCAACTATTGGCAAAGTGGTCTAAGTTTTTGGCTCCGGCGGGAAGAATTGCCGCTTTAACGGATTGAAGGGCTTTTTCGCCGAATTTAATACCACTTTTGGCGGCTAAAACAAATAGTGCCAAGGCCGAGCCCCCAATGAGGAGTTGGCGCCTTTGCGGGCTGAATTTGATTCCTTTTTTAGCTTTGTGTGTGTGATAGCTGAGTCCCTTGCGGGGGCAGGTGTTTAGACAATTAAAACATTTGATGCAGGTTTCATTATCAACGGTTTTGTCTTTAAAGAAAATACTGCCGGTCGGGCATTTGCGGCTGCAAGCTCCACAACTGACGCATTTGTCTTTATCTATTTGGACTTGAAAAAGAGCATGCTTGGAGATGAGACCCAGTAAGGCGCCAATCGGGCAGATGTTGGCACAGAAGACTCGTCCCCATAACCAGACTAAGGCGACAATGATTAAGAGTGCGGTAATGCCAAGTATATTGGCACCGATAACTGAGCCAAAAATACTGTAAGGGTCAAGTTGGCGGAAAATAAGTGCGCTTCCGCCAAATAAGGTGCCAAAGGCAACGGCGGCAATCAGATATTTCCAGCAACGCGAGCGTTTAGGCGAAAGAGGACGTCTGAACACCAACATTAAGAGTTCTTGTAACAAGCCTAACGGGCAGAGGGTGGAACAATAAATTCTTCCCATAAAAAAGGTGAGAATTATGAGGACAATCAGTAAGGCAGCTGAAGCCAGTGTCAGTTCCAGCCAATTTTTTTGAATTAAGGCGCCAAGCTGTATATCCATAATGTGAATAGGATAGAATAGTCCGGCAAAGCAAAGAATCGTCAATAAACCTATGATGGCGACTAAAGTTATTCTTAAAATGTGAAGCTTTTTCATTTTTCCTCTTATAGACTATTTAATATTTGGTTGGTGCGGGCAATGTCGGTCATAATTTCTTTTATTTTGTTTTCGTTTTGCGCATTTTCAAAAATATACAGGGCATCATGAAAGCATTCAAGCGCATCTTCAAGTGCCTCACGGTCATCATTTTGGCGGCCGAGACGGTAGTTGATTTCGCCGATGTTTTCTTGAATCAGCGCCCAATTTATCGGGTCTCTTCTTTCAGTGATAACGCGCTGTTGATTGCGATAACTGGTGATGGCTAGTTCGTTGATTTCATTGCTTTTGGTTAAATTTCCCAACAAAGCTAGTTTTTGTCCGAGCTCTCCTTGTATGGTTGCCCAAAAATTAGGGAATAGGGCATAGGTGTAAATCTTTTCGGCTTCACGCAAGTGAAATACGGCATCTCTGAGGGCTTGGATGTCTTCCTTTTGACGCCAGTAGTTAAAATATAATTGTGACAGTTTATAGGAAATATAACCATAATCATAGGGATAGGTGTATTTGCCAAGATAGCGTTGGGCTTGGTGATAGTATTCAATCGCTCCTTTGAAATATGCCGCAGGGCGGTGTTCCATTTGGCGCGTGGCATTGTCATATAATTGTCCAAGGTGGTAATAAATACAGCCTAGGTGAAGGGGAGAGTCAATTAAATCTTGGTGTTTGATGGCGGTTTCAAACAGGCTCTTGGTGATTTTGAAGTCTCTTTCCTCTTGGTGATCATGGGCGTAACTTAAATAAATGATTCCTAAAAAGTTCATTATATAGGGCATATATTCCACTGAAACTACTTTGGCGGAATCGTCTTTTGAAAGCTTATCTATGATTTTTTTCAGTAAATATTTTTTTTGAATGCGGGCGGGAGCGTTGGCCGGTACGAGTGAACTGATGACCGCTCCGTAAATTAAATCTAAAATCGCCGGCGGAAATTGTGAGGGATGCTCAAAAAATGATGCCGGAAAATAAAAACTATCCAACAATGAAATATAAGAATCTTCTTGATGCTCATATTGTCTTTCTGTTTGAAAATTAAGGCGAATGCGATTGTTTTCTCGGTAGCCCCAAATGACAACGTCTGCCTTGGTTTGTTCAATGATACTTTGTCCTTTGTCAATTAAATCAAATAAGCTGCGGCTTTCCAAATTTAGAAAATTTTTAGGAAAAATATCATCAAAAAAGCCTACGTTTATCCCCTCTTTGCTGCTGAGTAAACGTGCCAAATTTTCGCCGCCGTTGCTTTCTATGTTATCTAAAAAGTCAATGACAACTACTCTGAATTTTATGGCACTGTAAGACGGCAAAACTTCAGATGGTTTTGTTGTGCGTGAGATGAAATGTTTTATGGCAGAGAGTATATCCATTAGTTTTTACTCGTCTTTTGAGTTCTTCTTCCTTAGTTGTTTTACATTTTTTTTGATGTCACTGATGACTTCTTTGTTGATTTCGGAAAAACTTTGGGTCGGTGTTTGCCAGTCTAACAAATGTTGTAAAAACCATAAACTTAGTAATGTTCCCAAAATCAGTAAAGAATATTGATTGGAAACGTAAACTTGAAAACAGCCAAATATGAGTAACATCGTGTTTAGTTTGGCTATGTTTTCACAAATGACGGAAGGGGCTAAGCCGGTAAGATTGGTTTGGTAGGTGATGGTGTTTACCTGAATGTCTTGATATTGCGGCTTGAGGGATAGTTTTTTGAGGAGCGCCCAGAGTGTATCGGTAATGTAGTAAAGAGAAAATATTACAATCGGAATCAGACATTCTTCTTGGGCGCAAAGGATAAATAAGCCGCTGAGCAGCAAGCCTAAGACTTGGCAATCGGAATTTTGAAGCTTGAGGCGTGCGGGGTACCAATTGTAGAAAGCAAAAGCCGTAATGCAAGCAAGAATTATGCCCCCTGAAGCGCCTATAAAATAAGGCAAGGCCCCCATGAAAGCAAGAATAATTATTCCGATTAATTGAAAAGAGCTTTGCGTGGTAATGATACCTTCTAAACCGTTTATGTATTTGTAGGCATAGACGAAGCCAAGCCATAAGGGTAACAGAAACAATCTATCCAACCAAAGGGGAAAATAGCCGGCAAAAAACATAAAATCGTTCGGCAGCATTAATATATTAGCCAAAACTGATAAGCTAAGTCCGGCCAAGCCATATTTGGGGGAAAGTCTAAAACCGCAAAAAGTTAATAAACATCCCCCGATTACAGTGCCTAGTTGTAAAGGTGAAATGCTGAAAATTTGGTCGTATTGCGGTGGTAATATCCAATATAAAATGCCTATTCCCAATGCTGATAAAATTAAAATAGGCAATAGGGTGTTGGCCGTGGTTGAGGTGTTTTCAGTTTGTGAAAAATTGTTGTAAATTGCGGAATACCATGTATAGGAGCAGAAAAAACAGCAGAAAATAATGCCAAATGTGATTAAGAGTGTTTGATCCATCGGTAATCCTTTCTTTGAAATACTTTCTTTATTTGTTTTATAATATGTTTCCTTTTTTTCTTCAACCTTGAAGTTCTATTGTTCCTCAAGAAGATTGTTTTTTTAGAATTTGCTCGTAGAGGTTTTTAAGGAGTTCGTTTGTAGCGGGAAGCAGACATTTCTTCTCAAAGGCGGCTTGCTGAATAACCGAACTGATAAAGTCTAAAGAGCCGGTTTTGCCTGATGTGATTTGTTCGGCCAGCGGAAAATCATAAGCAGAAGGAATATTGAAGATTTTTTTCAGGAGCTCATCAGGATTGTATGGCGGCAAGGTTTTGGGCGGCAGTAAAACGATTTCTTTCAAACAGGTTAGCAGCTTTTCTCTTAAGGATTTATTTTTGGTGATTTCAAAAATATTTTTTTGGGCGGATGCCGTGATGAGAGAACATGGTGCATATAAGCAAAAGAAATCCCAGAATGCTAAGTCATCAATGCTGTTGTTTTTTAAGGTTAAGTTTGCTTTGGGGGTGAGTGAGGCAAAAAGCTGATAAGTTTCGGATGTGTTGTTTGTGCACAAAGTTATTTCGGGACTTTGGCCGTAAACTAAGATTTGTTGATTGGCTAATTTAAGCCAACCTTCATAATAAGCTTGGGTAACGGGGTGACCTAAAATGTCGGAGATGAAATTTTTGTCTTTGGTCAGGCTAAAACTTATAATGGGTGTGTTTTTTAATTTGTTTTTGCTCAGGCTTAACAGTCCCGCTTTTAGTTGGGACGAATCGCAGGCAATAATAACCGCAAGAGCTTCTTCTTTTTGCCAGAGCGAAGTTTCAAGTCGACAGTGCAGCTTTTGTAATTGATAGTCTTCTTTGATGGTGATGCCGTTGGTGTTAAGGCTGGTGTTTTCTTTCTCTCCGGCAAGTATAATGGTGCGTATGCCGCCTAGTTCAAATTTTGCAGCCAAAAAATAGGCCCAAGCCGTATTACCGAGTATGTAAACAGGTTTGTCGGCAAGAGAGTAGAGCGGTCGGGGCGTAACCTTAATTTCAGCGTCTGCTTTGGCGGCCTTGGGAGATAAGTGTACTTTGTGAAACAGCATCTATTTTACCTTGGTTAAGCGGGCAATGAAAAAAGCATCGCAGCCGCCGTATGATTGAAGGTGGAAGGGAAGAGTTCTGATGAAACCTTCGGACGTTATGATAGCAGGAAACTTTGCGGAAGTTAACGGCGAAATTTTGAACTCATCATGAGTTGTTAAAAAGTCGGATATTTGCTTTTCGCCTTCCTCTTTGGCAATGGAGCAGGTGCAATAAATGAGTGTTCCTTGCGGGGTGAGCGCTTTGGAGATATTGGCTAAAATTTGTTTTTGGAGTTCGGCTTGGCGCAAAACGTCAAACTTGGTTTTGAGGTGCAAAACTTCGGGATGACGGCGGAAAATTCCTGTGGCAGAGCAAGGAGCATCCAGCAAAATTGCGTCAAAAGGCGTGTCTGAAAAATCTTGCAAATAATTGAGCGCGTCGGCACAAATGATTTTGTGGGGCGAAAAATGCAGGCGCTCCATGTTTTGTCTTAGAGTATTTAGCCTTTGTTGCGAATTATCAAGCGAGGTAACAATAGCCCCTCGGTTGATGAGTTGGGCGGTCTTTCCGCCGGGGGCGGCGCAAAGGTCGAGCACTCTTTTGCCTTTTAAGTCGGGTAAGGCTGATACGGCCAGTGAGGCGGCAAAGTCTTGGACCCACCATTGGCCTTCGGTAAAGCCGGCAAGGGTTTTAATGCCTCCGGCATTGGGCAAAGTGACGGAATTGCCATCTATCCATTGGCCGCCAAGTGTTTCTGCCCAGCTTTGCGGGTTCTCTTTGACGCTAATGGTCAGCGCAGGTTCTTGAAGGGCTAAAGCTTGCAGTTGGCTAATGGTTTCTTTTGAATAAGAATTGTTTAGTATCTCTAAAAAAGAATCGGGAAAAACTTCGCCGCGGTTATGTTTGAGCAAAATGTCTTTGTCGGCGGCAATGCGTCTTAAAACAGCGTTGGCTAAGCCGGCTACAAATTTGTCACAATGTTTCTTGATGAGGCCGACATAAGAGTTGATGACGGCATAATCGGGGGTATCCATAAACAAGAGTTCACAAGCGCCGGTCTCAATGGCAGAATCGGCAAAAGCGGCTTTGGCTGGGATTTTTTTCTTGATGAATTGGCGCATGACCTTGCGCAAAAAAACATGGCGGCGCAGAGTGGTTAGGGTCAGCATCTTAATAAAACCATGCTCCGTGCCTGAGGTTTGCTCTAAATCTTGGAGTTTTGAGGTGTCCTTTTGAGTGATGATTTGGCGCAAAATTTCGGTCGCAATTTCTCTTGGGTCTGCCATATTTGTCTGTCCTTTTGTTTGTGTCGCCATTTTAAGCAGATATTTGCCTAAATACAAGTGAGAAAATTATTTATGACTCTTGTCAAAACGAGAAAAATCATATACCTTTGTGCAAAAGTTAATTTTTTGCAGGGATACTGAAAATGAAAAAACAAGTACTTTGTTTGTTGGGCTCGCTTTTGCTTGTGTCCGGGTGCTCTTGGTTCTCCGCACTCAATCCTTGGAGCAATGATGAAAAACCTCAAGCCCAACCGCAAGAACAAAATATTGTTGCGCAAAAGATTGTTAATCGCTATTTGTGGCAGGCAAGTATGGAAAAAATGTCTAAAATGCCGTTGCAAAATACCGATTTGCAAAACGGAACAATTACCAGTGACTGGATGGTGGTTAACGGTGTTCCTAATGAAAAATTCAAAATTATCACTAAAGTCTTGGGACCGGATTTGCGGGCCGACGGCCTGAAAGTTGAAGTTTTAAAAATGGATAGAGTGGACGGTGAATGGGTTGATGCTCAGCCTAACCCAAGACTTGCTTCCGAAATCGAAAAAATTATATTACAACAAGCTAGTATTTTATACCGCAGAGCAGTTGCGGCTGGAGAGGAATAAATAATAATGACAAAAAACGCTAGATATAACGGTAAAGAAACTTTTGATGAGTGGAAAAAAGAGTGGGCTTTGGAAGAACGCTATAATTTCCACACAATAGAAGAAAAATGGCAAAAAATTTGGGATGATGAAAAAGCCTATAAAGTAGAAATTGATAAAAGCAAACCTAAGTTTTATGCTTTGGTCGAATTTCCGTATCCGTCCGGTGCCGGATTGCACGTCGGACATCCGCGCTCTTATACCGCTTTGGATGTGATTGCCAGAAAAAAGAGAATGCAAGGCTTTAATGTGTTGTATCCGATGGGATTTGATGCCTTTGGTTTGCCGGCTGAAAACTATGCCATTAAAACTGGTGTGCATCCGGCTGTCTCGACCGCAGCAAATATTAAAAACTTTACCAGACAGATGAAGTCTATCGGTTTTAGCTTTGATTGGGACAGATGCATTAATACTTCCGATCCAAGCTATTACAAATGGACGCAATGGATGTTTATTAAGCTCTTTGAACATGGCTTGGCCTATAAATATAAAATGGCGATTAACTGGTGCCCGAGCTGCAAGGTCGGTTTGGCCAATGAAGAAGTTGTGAACGGGTGTTGCGAGCGTTGCGGTGCACAAGTCGTTCGTCGCAACAAAGAGCAATGGATGGTGGCTATTACCAAATATGCCGACAGATTGATTGATGATTTGAAAGATTTGGATTTTATTGACCGTGTTAAATCGCAACAAATTAACTGGATCGGTCGTTCGGAAGGTGCTGAGCTCGATTTTGGTTTGGTAGATAACAACGAAAACGCACTGGAAGGCAAAAAATTAACCGTGTTTACCACCAGACCTGATACCGCCTTTGGCGTTACTTATATGGTTTTGGCACCGGAGCATCCGTATGTGGCCGAACTTATGGAACGTTTTGAAAACCAAGACGAAGTTAAGGCTTATGTGGCAAAGACTGCTACAAAGTCTGACCTGCAACGCTCAATGAATGAGTCTAAAACCGGTGTGGAATTAAAGGGTATTAAAGCTAAGAATCCGTATAACGGAAAACTTATTCCGGTCTTTATTTCCGACTATGTTTTGATGGGATATGGAACAGGTGCCATTATGGCAGTTCCGGCTCATGACCAAAGAGACTATGACTTTGCAAAGGCCTTTAATTTACCGATTATTCAAGTTTTGGCCGGTGGCGATATTTCAAAACAAGCATATGAGGAAGACGGTGAACATATTAACTCATCCTTCCTTGACGGGATGAACAAAGAAGACGGTATGAGAGCGGCAATTGACTATGCAGTGAAAAATGGATTTGGTCGCTCTAAAGTTAATTATAAACTCAGAGATTGGGTCTTCTCTCGTCAACGTTATTGGGGTGAGCCTATTCCGATGGTTTATTGTGAGCATTGCGGTTGGCAGCCAATTCCTGAATCGGAATTGCCGCTGACTTTGCCGCCGGTGCCTGATTATCATCCAAACGATGAAGGCGAATCTCCGCTTTCTAAGGCTGATGAAAGCTGGCTTTACACTAAATGTCCGAAATGCGGAGCAAGAGCTCGTAGAGAAACCGATACTATGCCAAACTGGGCCGGCTCTTCTTGGTATTTCTTACGCTATTGTGATCCGCACAATGATAAAGAATTTGCCTCGAAAGAAGCTCTTGATTACTGGATGAACGTAGATTGGTATAACGGCGGTATGGAACACACCACGTTGCACTTGCTCTATTCGCGTTTTTGGCACAAGTTCTTGTATGATTTGGGCTTGGTTCCAACCAAAGAACCTTACAAACGCAGAACTTCTCATGGTATGATTTTGGCTGAAAACGGCGAAAAAATGTCAAAATCGCGCGGCAATGTGATTAATCCTGATGATATTATTGCAGCATACGGAGCAGACACGTTCCGTTTGTATGAAATGTTTATCGGGCCGTTTGACCAAGTGGCTATGTGGTCGGATGAGAGTTTGATGGGCGTTTATCGTTTTGTTTGCAAAGTATATGCTTTGTTTGCAAAAGTTGATGAAAACCTTAAACCGAGTGCCGATGATTTGCGTGCTATGCATAAGTGCATTTTGGAAGTTACCGAACGTATTGATCAGATGAAGTTTAATACCGCGGTTTCGTCTTTGATGACTTATGTAAACTACTTAAGCTCAAAAGAGAAAATTGCTAAAGAGCTTTATGCTACTTTGATTAAACTCTTGTCACCGTTTACGCCGCACTTGGCCGAAGAAATGTGGGCGCGCTTGGGTAACACAACTTTGGTTGTTACGGAATCTTGGCCGAAAGGCGATGCCAAACTGGCTGAAGATACGGAAGTAACTTATGCCGTACAAATTTGCGGTAAAATGCGCGGAACCATACAGATGCCGAAAGATGCTTCCAAAGAAGAGGTTGAGGCTAAAGCTTTGACGCTCGATAATGTTAAGAAACAACTGGAAGGCAAAGAAATCAAAAAGGTTATTGTGGTTCCTAACCGTTTGATTAATTTGGTGGCTTAGTTAATTTTGGGGGACGAATCGAGATCGTCGGTTCGTCTCCTCAGAATTTTAGGTAAAAAAGGATATTTTATGAAAAAGAAACTGATTGCTGTTATTGGTATTTGTTTGCTTACCGCTTGTGGGTTTGAGCCCTTGTATGTGCAGAAAAAAAGCGGTGGCTTCTTTAGCGGTGAATATGACCAATCAATCAGTTCCGAAATGGCTAAAGTAAAAATTGTGGCAACCGGAGAACGCTTTGGTCAGCTTATTCGTAACGATTTGTTGGATTTGATGACCCCTCTTGGTGTGCCGCATAATCCTAAATACCGTCTGGTTGTTGAGTTGCAAAACGAAAATGTTTATGACCAAGCTTTAAGAAATGATATTACGGCAACGCGTAAGAGAGTTGAATATACCGTTGGCTATACTATGTATGAAGACGGAAAAGAAATTGTTAAAGGTAACTCCGTTGCATATGGCAGCTATGATATTTTGGCAAATCCTTATTCAATGACAATTGCTCAGAAAAAAGTTATGAAAGATTCAGCGCAAATTATAGCTAATGATATTAGTTTACGAATTGCGGCATATTTTCACTCTCGTATAACCAAACGAGGCTCAACCAGTGATTTTTAAGCAAGTTCAAATTGATAAATTTTTGAAAAAGCCAGATCCTTTAATTAAGGCTGTATTGATTTATGGCACTAACGAAGGTTTGGTGGCAGAATATGTTAAAAGTTTTGTAAAGTCGATTTGTGAAGATGTGAATGACCCTTTCAGAGTGGCTTATTTGAACGGGGCAGACGTTAATGCCGATTCAGGAATTTTGTTTGGGGAATATGGCAGTCAATCCCTCATGGGCGGGCAACGTGTGGTCGTGGTCAGTGATGCCGATAATAACTTGACCAAAATTGTTAAGGCTTTGTTTGATACGACTAAATCTGATACATTACTCATTATCTCTTCAGCAAGTTTGAATAAAAAGTCATCTTTGGTGAAGTTGGGTGAAGACAGCGATAATATCGCCGTTATTCCTTGTTATGAAGACAGAGATGAAGATATTTTTACCGCGGCAAAAGCCAAATTTGTGGAAGGCGGTTATACGCTCGGTAATGATGCTTTGCAGGTTTTGTGCTCGCGTTTGTCAAACGACCGTAAAAGCTCAATGAGCGAAATTGACAAGTTGATGACTTATGTCGGAGACAGGAAAAACATTACGCTTGATGATGTGATGAAAGTTATCAGCGATAACTCAGCATCAAGCGGTGATGATGTTTGTTATTATGCAGCAAGCGGTCAAGTGGCTAAGGCGTTGGCTGCTTATACAAAATTGTTAAATGAAGGTAATGAGCCGATTTCGATTATTCGCAGCGTTACCTATCATTTTAACAAACTCCTTACTTGCATGGGCTATATGGAGCAAGGAGAGCAGATTGATAAGGCGATTATGAAACTAACTCCGCCGGTGATATTTTTTAGAAAAAATACATTTAAGTCTCAGGTTTCCTTGTGGCCGAAAGACAAGCTTTTTAGTGTGTTGGAGCTCTTATATAAATGCGAGAGAGATTGCAAAACAACCAATATGCCGGTGGAAGAAATTGCCAGCTACACCTTGATGCAGATTGCTTCGGCGGCGGCTAAACTTAATCGTCGCGGATATTAAAAAGAAAAGAGCTTTCCTTATGAAAAGAAAAGCTCTTTTTTTTTAGGGTTATTCTTTTTTGCCGAATGGGTGGTCAAAAATAAGATAGATAGAAGAAAGTCCGACCAGACAATATACAATGCGGCTTAAAATGGTCATTGGGCCAAAGATAAGAGCAACAAGGTCTAAGTCCAAAACGCCGACCAAACCCCAGTTAAGACCACCGATTAAAGTTAAAATCACAGCAATTTTTCTGACTAATTCCATAATTTCCTCCTAAAATTAATTTTCAAATTAATTCGAGTATGATATAGCTATCAAAAATTAACTTTCAATCGGTGGATGAAGAAATGTATAGCGCAAAATTTCAAACCTTTATTGAAATGTGGCAAAAAGATTTTGCCATTGAACGAACTATTGATGAAAAAATTTGTGTGGACAGAGACGGAAATCCAATCCCTTGGTACACCTATCCGGCAATCGAATATTTATCGCAATTTGATTATGAAACTAAAAAAATTTTTGAGTTCGGGTGCGGTAATTCATCTTTATTTTGGGCGAACAGGGCGCAAAGCGTGACCAGCATTGAAGATAATTTAAAATGGTTTGAGAAATGGCAGCAAGAATTTCATCATGAGAATTTGGATATTCGTTGGCGTGATGAAGGCGAGATTTATGAAAACGCTATTTTTGAAGATGACACACTCTATGATGTGATTGTGGTAGATGGTAAGCGTCGGGCTGAATGTGCGGCCGAGGCGGTGAAAAAAATGGCTTTGAGCGGGATGATTATTTTAGATGACAGTGATAGAATCAACACCAGCCAAGAATATGTCAAAGCCGTGGAAAATTTGCGCAAGGCTGATTTGATTCAGGTGGATTTCTATGGCTTTTGCCCGATGAATTGCTATACCAAAACAACCTCGGTTTTCTTGTCGCGAAAGTTTGATTTTGCGTCAAAATATCCGGTACAGCCAATTAACGGAATCGGCAATCTGTGGTCAATGCAAAGAAAAGGCCGCAAAGAGTTCTTTAAGAAAAACGGCTAATCTTAGGCAGATTCTTGGGTGATGAGTTCGGGTAACTTATCCAGCAGTTGTTGGTGGGTGAGCTGAAAGTCGCTTTCAATCCACAGATTTTCCAACTCGTCCAAAACATCACCGATTTTGCGGTTGTCTTTGATGCCGGCGGCAATAACATCACGTCCTTTAACCGAAAATTGCGGCAATGAAATTTCTGCAATATGTTGCAGGCGGTCACGCAAATCGGGAAGCATGTGGTGCTCGAAGGCACAGGTCAAAATCAATTTATCTCTGGCAAAATCGTTGCCATGGCGGTAGATGATTTGACGGAGCTTTTTCTCGTCTAAAAAGTCGCTTAATTCGTAGTTGTATCTGGTCCAGCTTAAAAAGTTGTCTTTTTGTTTGTTGCTGAGCTTGAGGCGTGATGCCAAGTTTTGGGCTAGGGCCTCTCCCGGATTATAGAGCGTAAATAGACGGCGTAACGGGGCATTGGGAATGTCCGGCGTGTGAATTGTATTGATTAAAAAGTCAAGCTCCGACATGTTTTGCGAGTTGGGCAAGACGTAGCTCATAATCTCATTGTCACGCATAATGTTTATGGTTTCAATGACTTTGGGCGTCATAAACAATTTGAACAATTCATCACGGATACGCTCTAAAGAGAGTTGACGCAGGCCTTCTTTGTTATCGCGGCAGGCTTGGAGTGCTTTTTGGTCAATCGGAGCCTTTGAAAAAATGGAGTAAAAACGGAAAAAGCGCAAAATACGCAGATAGTCTTCTTTAATGCGTTGGTTGGCGTTGCCGATAAAGCGGACAATGCCTTTTTCCAAATCATCAACCCCGTTGTAGTAGTCAAATACATTGCCTTTTTCGTCGGCATAAACCGCATTAATCGTTAAGTCGCGGCGAGAGGCGTCTTCTTCCCAATCGGAGGTAAAGACCACTTCGGCATGGCGCCCGTCGGTTTTGATGTCTTTTCTTAGCGAAGTTACTTCCAAAACTTGGTTGTCAATCACCACACCAAGGGTTCCGAATTTGATGCCGATGGGAATCGTTTTGATACCGTTTTCTTCACAAATTTCGGCCAATTCGTCAGGTGATAAATCGGTGGCAAGGTCAAGGTCAAATCCTTTAAGGCCGGCAATTGCGTCGCGCACGGCACCACCGACAAAGCGCAAAACGCCGCCGTGTGTTTCAACTATGTTAAATAAACGTAAGATGTTTTTGTTGGTTGTCAGATTTGAAATATCTATATACTTATCCTTAAACATATTCTTCAGACTCGTTGTTAGCTTTTGGGCTTATTGTTAACAGTTTTTATAACTTTTTCCAGTATATTATTTTCAAATTTATAACTTTGTGGGTAGATAGGTATGAAAAATTTTGTTTTTGCACTTTTGGTAACTTTTTTAGGTAATGTTTCTTTGGCTCACGCCGCACCGCAACTCATCGGTGAATATGATGATTGGGCGGCCTATTACTATAAAGACTCTAAAGGAATGATTTGTTATATGGCCTCAACGCCGAAAAAAGATGAGGGCAAATATACCAAACGCGGTGACATTTATGTGGTTATTACGCATCGTCCGGCTGAAAAGAGTTTTGACGTAGTTAATTTTGTGGCCGGATATACGTACAAAAACGGCTCAGATATTGAAGTTAAAATCGGCAAAGACACTTTCGGACGTTTCTTTACCGACGGGGATAAGGCTTGGGCAATTGATGACAAAGCAGATAAAGAGTTGGTTGCGGCTATGAAACGCGGTAATCGCATGATTGTTCACGGTACGTCAAACAAAGGCACCGCTACCAAAGATACTTATTCTCTGAAAGGTTTTACGGGAGCTTATAAGGCCATTAGTTCTAAGTGTAAGAAGAAATAGTCATGAGTGAAAAAATTGAGTTAGTAGGCTTAAATCTGGAAGAAATAACTGCTCATTTGGCTGAAATCGGTGAGCCTAAATTTCGGGCTAAGCAAATTTATCAGTGGGTATATGTGCACGGGGCAACCGATTTTGCACAAATGACCAACTTATCTAAAGATTTGCGCGCACGTTTGGCCGAAAAATTCAGCCTGAGCAGACCAAAAATCGTTACCGAGCAAATCTCAAAAGACAAAACGCATAAGTGGCTTTTGGAATTTGCCGACGGGCAGAGAATCGAAACAGTTTATATTCCGGAAGCCGATCGCGGCTCGGTTTGTATATCAACTCAAGTCGGTTGTGCGGTCGGCTGCACGTTTTGCCATACCGGCTCGCAAAAAATTACCCGCAATTTAACTGCCGGCGAAATTGTCAGTCAATTTATGGTGGCGCGTGATGTCTATCAAGAATGGCCGAGCACCAGCCAAGAAAATCGCCTGATTTCCAATATCGTGGTGATGGGAATGGGCGAGCCTCTGCACAATGTGGATAATGTGATTGCGGCACTCAAACTCCTAACCGATGGCGATGGAATTGCCATCTCTAAACGCAAAGTCACTTTGTCAACTTCGGGAATCGTGCCGAATATGTTGCGGATTGCTAAAGAAACCGGTGTTAAATTGGCTGTGTCTTTGCACGCCCCGAATAACGAAAAACGCTCGCTGATTATGCCAATCAACAAGCGTTATCCAATCGAAGAAATTTTGCAGGCCTGCCAAGAATATCAAAAGATTGTCACCAGCCGTTATATCACTTTTGAATATTTGATGTTAGACGGTATAAATGATTCACTTGATGATGCGCGCCAACTGATAGATTTGATGAAAAAATTTAAAATCGGAGCCAAATTTAATTTGATTCCGTTTAATCCTTGGCCGGGCTGTCCCTATAAGCCATCGTCTAATAATCGTGTGCATGCTTTTGCCAAAGAGCTGGAAAAAGCCGGTTTTGCAGCCCCTATCCGTGTTGCCCGTGGGCAAGATATATTGGCGGCTTGTGGTCAGCTCAAAAGTAAAAAGCTCGTCTAGCTGATAATTAGAGCAATTTTACGCGGTCTCGAAAAATTCACGTACGTTTTATGTACGCTAAAATTTTTCTCGCCACTAGAAATCACTCTATTTACGCACGCTATCCGAGTTTTTTTGTAAAAAGCTTGTCTGTGAGCTGCGGTACTTTCGCCTTTATTTCTTATTTTGGGGGGGTATTTTTATTTGCAACAGGTATCAATTTGCCTGAGGCGGAAATTTCAAAGCCCATTTGACGGAGTGTTTCTATTCCTTCTTCATCATAAATATAAAAATATACCAATTCTCTTTGATTAATTGTTTCGGCGTCGATAGCCGCTTCCGGAATGCCCCAAAGAATCGATATTGGCCAAGTTACGAGATTGCCAAAACCATAAAGGTAATGACTACTATCTCCGCCGTTGCCAGATGCTAAATAAAAATTACCAATACCGGGGAGAAGATTTAGCATTGCTGCTCCTGCCGGATTGGCTGGTCTTTCCCAGTTGCCTTTGGGTTTATCTACGCTTATTCCTTTGGATTCCAGACTGCGAAGCGTGGTTCTTTCGCTATAACTTAATGAGGTGCAAGCCGAAAGACAGAATATCAACAAGCTAAAAAGTACGATTTTTTTCATTAGAACATCCTTATTTGTGGTTAAAATAAAACCCGCGCTTTTTTTAGTAAAAGGCGGGCGGATGTTCAGAAACCGTATTCTGTTAAAACGGCTCGGCTTATTTGGCCAAAGCCTTATTCGCCGACATCCGTCCGAAAACAGACTAAACGTCGGCACAATCTTTTAAGTCGTGTGCACACGACTAACAGAATTAAGGGTTTCTGACGCCCTGAGATATGTTTTTTGACATATCTTGCTTGTAGCTTAGCGGTTTAATTGTAAAAAGTAAAGCAAAAATGCGGGAGGTATAAAAAGGCGGGCGGATGTTCAGAAACCGTATAACTGTAAACGGCTCGGCTTATTTGGCCAAAGCCTTATTCGCCGACATCCGTCCATTTGTAAAAAAAACTAAATGAGGGAGGCAATTTCGGCGCGGACCTCGTCCAGACCTTCACGTTTTTCCGAGCTGGTGGTGAGCGCCTTAACGTAGGCGGCCGGGTGTTTGGCAATTTTTTCTTGTGTGGCTTTTAAGACCTTTTCTAGTTCTTTGGCGCTGATTTTATCACTCTTGGTTAAGATAATTTGATAGGTAACGGCTGCTTTATCCAGCATCTCCATTATCTCTTCATCTACTTTTTTAATGCCGTGGCGCGAATCGATTAAGACAAAAACACGTTTAAGATTTACTCTTCCTTGCAGGTAAGTAAAAATGAGTTTTTGCCATTGTTTGACCAGTTTTTCAGGGGCTTGGGCATAGCCATAGCCGGGAAGGTCAACCAGATGTAATTTATCACCAAGATTAAAATAATTAAGCTGTTGAGTGCGCCCCGGGGTGTTTGAGGTTTTGGCTAAGCCTTTTTGTTGGGTAACGGCATTAATCAGGCTCGATTTGCCAACGTTGGAACGTCCGGCAAAAGCCACCTCCGGCATATCGGTTAATGGCAATTGCGATAAGTTGGCAACGCCTAAGACAAATTGCGCCGGAGTGCTGAAAAGTTGTTTCCCAGCTTCAAGTTGTTCTTTTGAATATTCCTCCGGCGCAAAGTCCATTAGTTTACTCCATTTTTACGCATAATGGCTTTTTGTTGAATGATGGAGAGAATGTTGCTCAATGTCCAGTAAATGACCAAACCTGAAGCAAAATGTCCCAACATAAAGGTGAAGATAATCGGCAGAAGAGCAAACATGCGTGCTTGGTCTTTGTTGGTCGGGGCGGGATTGAGTTTTTGTTGAATATACATGGTTAATCCCATAATTATCGGCCAAACACCAATATCTAACAAGCTTGGAACCGGGAAATGCAAAATGGTGGATAATACCAACGGGTCAGGAGCTGAAAGGTCTTTAATCCAGCCAATAAACGGAGCGTGGCGGATTTCAATTGAGATGTTCAAAACCTTGTACAAAGAGAAAAATACCGGAATTTGAATCAACATCGGTAAGCAACCGGCCGCCGGATTGATTTTTTCGCGACGATACATCTCCATCGTTTCTTGTTGGAGTTTCATTTTGTCGTCTTGATAACGCTCTTGCAGCTCTTTTATTTTTGGCTGAATCTTTTTCATCTTAGACATGCTGTCGTAAGACTTGTTGGCAATCGGGAACATAACTAATCGGAGCAAGGCTGCAAACAGTAAAATTGCCCAACCCATGTTGCCGATGAAGTTGTATAAAAAGTCTAAGATATAGAAGAACGGTTTGGTTAAGAAATAATACCAGCCAAAGTCAACCGCTAAGTCAAACTTAGGAATATTGAGCGAGGTGGTATATTTATCCAACAACTTAATTTCTTTAGCACCGGCAAAGAGCTTAACATCGGCATTGCCGACATCGCCCGCAGCGATTGTGATAGGAGAGCCGACATAATCGGTTTGAAAGGTGTTTTCTCCGGTGCTGGAGAATTTAATGGTGTTAGGGGTGGAATCGTTAACAATTAAGGCACTAAACCAATAGCGATCCGAAAAACCGGCCCAGCCTTGTGCCGTTTTATATTCTTTGGCCTTGTCTTCAACCAAATCGTGATATTTGATTTCTTGAAGATTGTTGTCAACCACGCCGATAAGACCTTCGTGAACAACGCCGGATGCCGTATTTAAGTTTTCCAGCTTACGGTTGATTAAGCCATAAGGATATAAAGTTATGGCTTGATTTGAGTTGTTGATGACGTTTTGTTGAATGGTGAACATATAGTTGTCATCGAGGCTGATTTTGCGAATGAATTTCAAACCTTGACCGTTGTTCCATTCCATAACAATCGGGGTCTCGGGCGTGAGCTTTTGACCTTTAACGCTCCAGATGGTGTCTTTGTTTGGCAATTTAATTTGCGGGTTGTTGCTTAACCAGCCAAACTCCGCATAATAAGGGGCTTGGGTTTGGGCCGGAGCAAACAGTTCGACATCTGGGCTGTCTTCTTCCAGAGTTTGTTTGTATTTTTCAAGCATAAGGTTGTCTAAACGGCCGCCTTTGGTGCGGATGGAACCACTCAAGGCAGAGTTTGAAATTTGAATGCGAGAATCTTTGGCTATTACCTCTTGGGTTGTTTCCGGCTCGGCTTGCAACAGCTCTTTGACATCCGTATCGGTTACGGGAGTTGAGGGCAAATTGGCTTGCGGTGCAGAAACCTCTGGTGCTTGGCTCGGGGTTTGACTTGGAAAAAAGTAGTTGGTTATGAAAATGACGGCTATCGACAGGATAATTGCCAAAAACAAGCCTTTCATTTCGTCTCGCATTATTAATATCTCCTATTTTTTATTCATTATGGCTTGGTTTTACATTATATTCTTATTTAACGCAAGGATTTATCTTGGGTTATTCTTTTGAGTTATCGGTTTTCTTCGGCGGCACGGGGTCAAAACCTTGCCCGCCCCAAGGGTGGCAGCGGAGCAATCTTTTGGTGCCAAGCCAGAGCCCTTTAACAATTCCGTGGATTTGAATGGCCTCAATCATATATTGCGAACAAGTGGGGCGATAGCGGCAACAGCCCGGAAACAAAGGGGAAATGAACTTTTGATAAAACCTAATCAGTGCTATCAGAAGATGTTGGAACAGCTTGCTCATCAGATTTGCCTTCAAACTGTTTGTTGAGTTTTTTTAAGCTCCATTTCAAATCTTCACAGAGCTTGGAATATGGGCAGTCTGCCGTTGTGTAGCGCCCGATTAAAATATATTCATAGCCGGGCAAAAGGCGGTCATAACACTCCCTTAGGGCGGCGCGCAATCTGCGGCGGGCGCGATTGCGAATATGGGCTTTGCCAAGCTTTTTGGTGGTGGTAAAACCAATTTTTGCAATTTGCTCAGAGCCGCATAAACTTTGAGCCGCCTGCAGGATAAGTGTTGATGTAACCATCTTCAATCCCTGCTTGGCGACTCTTAAAAAATCTTTGCGTTTTTTGATTGTTAAAACGGCAGTCATTTTTTATTATGCGGAAAGTTTAGCACGACCATGTTTACGACGAGCGGCTAATACTTTGCGTCCGCCGGCGGTGGCCATGCGTGTGCGGAAACCATGACGGCGTGTGCGGACCAATTTACTTGGTTGATATGTGCGTTTCATTTTATTTCTCCGGTTAAAAAAGCAAGTCAGACTTGCTCGAATTATTATTGATTATTTAAGCCTTTTAACTACAAAAGGCCTCGGACAATTCGTCTTATAGTCAAATATTTGTTATCTGTCAATAAAAAAACCTCTCACTTGAGGCAAGAGGTTTTTCTAGTTCTTTATATAATTAGCGGCGATCGCCAAATAATCTTAACAAAGCCAAGAACAGGTTGATGAAGTCCATATACAAGGCTAAGGCACCGGAGATGGCTTTGCGTGAGGACAAATCGCTCGTGTCGCTTTCGGCATAAATTTCACGTATCTTTTGTGTATCATAAGCGGTGAGACCCGTGAAAACGATAACACTCAAAATTGACAAGGCAAAATCCAGACCGCTGCTTTTCAAAAAGATGTTTACCAAGCTGGCGATGATAATGCCCCACAAGCCCATAATCATAAATGAGCCCATTGAGGTTAGGTCTTTACGAGTGGTGTAGCCGTAAATGCTCATGCCGCCAAAAGTGGCCGCAGTTACCAAAAAGATGCGGGTAACACTGGCACCGGTATAAGCCAACAAAACCGGGGTTAAGGCAACGCCCATTAATGCGGCATAGCCCCAATATACGCCTTGAACTTGTGCCAGTGAGCCACGATTTAGAACCCAACCAAAGGCAAATACCATAATAAATGGTGCCAAAATAGCCAACCAGCCTAAACCGGATAAGCCGACGGCACCGTTGGCACTAATTGTGAAAAACAATTTTAAAAGAGCCGGGGTGTTCATGATGATATATGAAGCGAGAGCCGTAATGCAAAGTCCTCCGGCCATGTAGTTGTAAACACGCATCATGTATTGGCGCAGACCTTGGTCAACATAAACTTGTGCTGAGGTTTGAGCAACATTGCGGTTAGTAATCATTGTTTGTTTTCTCCTTCCATTCGTTGTTTGTATTTAAAATATAGGGAGAATTTTGGCGATTATCAAGTTTTTTGTTATATGGGGCTGGGCGTGTGGGATTTATTCGTAGGTATAAAGCTCTTTGCCGTGGCGGTGGAGCCAATCTTTGCCCACCTCTGCTTGGGGATAAAGTTCAGCTACGCATTTCCAAAAAGAGCGTGAGTGATCTTGGTGCAAAAGATGTGCAACTTCATGGGCAACTAAATAGTTTATGGCGGTTTCCGGAGCTAAAGATATGCGCCAATTATAATTAATGTTATGCAAAGATGAGCAACTGCCCCAGCGCGATTTGGTGTCTTTTATGGTGACATCTCGGAGTGGACATCCCAATTTGTCGGCTAGGGCTTTGGAGCGTGTCCAGAGCTCTTTGCGGGCTTGACGTTTGAGGTAGTCTTTGACCCGACGGTGCAAAAATTCGCTTTGTCCCGAAATGTATAAACAGCCATTTTCTTCACGTGAGCCACGTTGTTGCGGAGCGTGACAGATAGTAAGAGCTTTGCCGAAAAATGTGATTTTTGAACCGTCTTGAAACTTTTGGGTTTGCGGAATCTTGTTTAGACTTTGTTCAATCCAATCTTTATATTCAATAATAAAATCTATCGCTCGTTTGGCTGAACAGCGATTGGGAATGGTTAAAATGGGCAAGCGTTCCTTTTGATCAATGCGTAGGGTCAGACGTTTGGCTCGAGGAGATTTGACAACCTTGAGCGGAAAGCCGACCGCGGCTTCAATGTCATAGGTCTTCCCAGTCAACAAGGTAATCTTCATAATCTTTTACTTCCGTTTCACATACAAGAGGGCGATTGCTTAAATCCATTCCAGCTTCTTTGACCGAGGCGGCTTTTTTGGTGATGAGCGGGTGCCAAGAGGGAAGGTCATAGCCGTTATCTAACAACCAATAGGCGCAGGTTTTGGGAAGCCAGCGCGGTTTTTCGCGGATGGCCGCCAAGTCAATATCTCTACAATCGGGCACCTTTTCAAAGCGGTGCGGATAAATTTTGCATAAGCAACTTTGGCAATCCAAAAACCGACAATAAGTGTTGGTGAATTTGATTTTGCCTTTAATCTCCAGCTTGTTTAAGCAACATTTGCCGCAACCGTCGCAAAGCAACTCCCACTCGGCTTTGCTCATGTCTTCTAATTTTTTATGTTTCCAAAATTCAGGCTCAATTTCAGGCGGAATATTATCAAACCGTGATTGCGGGTCGTATTCTTCTTCTAGCTTGTAAGTTTGGTTTTGAGAGGTCATCAGAGCTCCTCCCAATCAACAATATGGTCTTCAAGCTCGTCTTCAGAAACCAAAAGCTCGGATACGCAACGGCCCGAGATACTTTGGCGTTGGGGACGGGGACGACCTTCAACTAGAGCGCGGTAGGCACAGGTCTTTGGCATCCATGAGATTTTATCGACATTATCCGGTGTGAGTTTCAGGCAAGTCGGCACGAGAGTGCAACGCTCATTGTAACGCGTGCAATCGCAAGTATCAGTATCCATATAGCGGCAGACAACGTCGGTGTAGTAGATTTCATCGGTGTCATCATCTTGGAGCTTTATCAGGCAACATTTGCCGCAATGATTGCACACGGCTTCCCACTCTTCGGGAGTATATTCTGTCAAGGGTTTGCTCATGGGTGTAATTTCTCCTCAAGGGTTTTATACAAACCACGCAGCAAGGAAACGCTTATCATTACAAAGGCAAACGTGAACATGCAGCAATAGCCAAACAGTAAAATAAAATATTTTACCGCTGTTTCGCCAATGTGGGCTAAATATGTCTTAACCGATTTGCTCAGGGAGGTACTCCTCTTTGGTTAGGTTGCCGAATTGGGCGAAGTCGCCGTTCCAGAATAGTTGAACCGTTCCGGTCGGACCGTGACGCTGTTTACCGATAATGACTTCACCAATGTTGGCTGTGGCTCTGACGCGGTTTTGCCATTCTTCCATGCGGTGTTGCAAGTGTTCGGGGGTTTCGCCGGCTTTTTGTTTCGGTTCTTCGTTTTGAATATAGTAGTTTTCACGATAGACGAACATTACGATATCGGCATCTTGCTCGATTGAGCCGGATTCACGCAAGTCGGACATTACAGGGCGTTTGTCATCTCTTTGTTCAACACCACGGTTTAATTGTGACAAGGCAATAACCGGAACATTTAATTCTTTGGCTAGAATTTTTAGACCACGGGAGATTTCGGATAATTCTTGTACGCGGTTGCCTTCGTTCTTTTTGCTGCCGCTACCGACAATCAATTGAATATAGTCAATGACTATCAAGCCCAATCCTTTGTTACGTTTGAGGCGGCGGGCGCGGGTGCGAATCGTGTTGATGTTTAGTCCCGGTGTGTCATCAATATATAAAGGAATCTTTTCCAGCTCTCTGACAGCGGCGGCAATACGTGTAAATTCGGCATTGTCTAATTCACCGGTACGCATTTTGTGGCCGTTGGTTTGGGTGACGGTTGAAAGAATACGGCTGGCCAGCTGGTCGGCGGACATTTCAAGCGAGAAAAAGGCCACACCCTTGGATTTGGGATCCATATTTTTTTCGTGGCTCATATATTCAGCGACATTGTAGGCGATGTTGGTGGCAAGAGCGGTTTTACCCATGGCCGGACGTCCGGCGATAATGATTAAGTCGGAATTGTTTAAGCCGCCGGTTTTGTTATCTAAGGCATCAAGCTGGGTGGGCAGACCCGAAATCTTGCCGTCTTTTTGGTAGGCCGCTTCAATATGGCCTAACGAGGAAGTCAGCGCTGTTCCAAAATCAATAAAACCACCTTGAGCGTCCCCTTCGTTGGATAGGTCAAAGAGCTTCTTTTCGGCCATTTCAATTTGAGAGGTGGCATCATTGTCCAGGTCCTCTTTCATGGCTTCGTTTACAATCTCATAACCGGTATTGATGAGCTCGCGCCTTAAATATTTGTCATAAATAAATTGCGCATAGTACTCGGCATTGGTCAAAGGAGAGGCGCTTTCGGCCAGCTTAATGAGGTATTGGTGGCCGCCGACTTCGGCCAAAGTGCCTTCTTGCTCAAAGTAGTTTTTGAGCGTAATTACATCGGCAACGTGACCGCGTTGGATGAGCTTGGATATGACTTCAAAAATCTTGGAGTGAATCGCATCGGCAAAATGCTGCGGTTTGAGAAATTCGGAGACTCGTTCAAAGGCCTTGTTGTTGGCAAGAATCGCGCCAAGTAAGGCTTGTTCGGCTTCTAGGTTTTGCGGCAGTAGCGCAGCATCTGGTTTTTCCATAGTCTTTACTCTTTAGATGTAGTTGATTAGATGATGAAGGTTATAACGTAAATTTTGAGAAAGGCAATCGCTTTTTTATAAGATAAATTTAACCCCCTGTGAATTGTGGGGATAATGGGGATAAAAAAATCCTCCTTCACGCGGAAAGAGGATTTTTCTAAAAACTTTTAAGCTGAGTAATTATTTTGAAGCTTTTGATTTTGCAATGCTTTTTTTGATTTTTTTAGCTTCATCGGTCAACTTAGCGTTAGAGGTAGATTCGAGGTAAGAATCTAATCCGCCGTTGTGTTCAATCGTACGCAAAGTTGCAGACGTAACTTTCAGCTTGAAAATTTTACCTAAAGTTTCGCTCAACAGAGAAACTACTTGAAGATTCGGCAAAAAACGACGACGGGTTTTGTTGTGAGCGTGGCTGACATTGTTGCCGCTCATTGCGCCGGTGCCGGTTAAATCACATTTTTTAGCCATATCAAAATATCCTTAATTTATTGATAAATAAACTTGTTGCTTGTTAATAGACATAAAACTGTTTGGAAGTCAAGAAAAATTTGCGTAAAAATCGAAATTATTGTAGAAATATAATAATTTCTGGTGTAAAAACGTCCAATATCTTATGTACCCGTAGCTCAGTTGGATAGAGTGTTGGCCTCCGACGCCAAAGGTCGTGGGTTCGAATCCCTCCGGGTACGCCAGATTAAAAAACAGCTCCCCACCGTGAAGGTGAGGAGCTATTTTTGTGGCTTCCCGGAAGGGTCGAACCCGGGTTCGTTCTCAGGCATCTAAATTCGTTTCGGTCAAGAATTTTCCTCACTCATTAAGATGTTACAGAGAGCTTGCAGATAAAAATAACCGGAGCAGCGGTTATTTTTACTTAACGCTTCCTCCGGGTACGCCATAAAAAATGCCACCCCTTCAGCGGGTGGTATTTTTTATGTTGGGTATCGGCGGATTTGAACCTGCGAAAAAGTGGGTTTGACAAGGAGGAGAGGCAGACAGCGTATGCCGGT
>CALXZH010000013.1 GCA_944393175.1 uncultured Alphaproteobacteria bacterium
CACTTGTCTTAAATTTGTCAAACGCTTATTTTTTGAAAACATTGTTTTTACAACTCCTAAATTTTGTTAAATTAAAACAAAAACCCCGCCGTTTTTTTCAATCAGGCGGGGGGAGTTGCAAACTGTAGTAGAACAGTCCGAGTTCTTCGTGCATAGCCTTATTCCCTCGGCTCCCCTCATCAAAGGAGCGTTCTTTTTTCTACTAGGAGTTTGCATACTCCGCAATCATCTCTGATTGCACCAATCACTATAGAGCCTAAAAGTTAAATTGCAATTAAAAAAAATAGAGGGATGCCAAGCACCCCTCTACCATACCTGATACCAAGATTATTCGGCATCTTTAAGATAGTTAAATCCTACTGTCTTAAAGACAGGTTCTTCCGCACCAATCTCGGCGCAAATAGATTTTACTATCTTTTTCCAAGCCTCTAAATCTTGGACGAAGGCCGGATTAGCCTCCGCAGATATGATTATATCGTTGCTCCCCTGTTCTGCCATACCACAGGAAACATATGTTCCGGTAGATGACATATAACGAGCAGCCGCCTCTTGCCATTTTGCTCCAGCTTCCAAAAGAGGAAGATGAGCTTTGGCTTCGAAGCCGACAGTCTCAGCACCAAACCCTTGCAACGCCACACTTAATGTGGATTGTTGCAAACTTTTACGAAGCTTCTCAGCTTCTTCAAGTATGTGGGCAGGAGTTCCTTCAGCACGATACGCACCGACGGGTTCTCCACCCTTGGGACATCCCCAATCCGTGTGATAAACACACACACCGGGGAAAACATCACGTCCAAGAGCTTTTGCGACTGCCTCCGCTGCATTTTGCGGGGTGGCGACGTTATTTTCACCTTGATAACCTGCGATAAGACCGCAGAATATAAGGTTTGATACTGTTGCGTTGTTGTTGCTCTTATTTAAATTCTTCATAACGAAAAAATTTAAATTTTCCAACAACTTTGGTTTTGCATTTTCACAAGTCTGCCAATAAAGTAATCATTTCAGATTTAAATCACAGTTTACTATACTTCAACCATGGGGAAATAAAGCAACATCCCTGTCCTAAGGATATTTATCTTTCAACTTGGTATTGTTGCATAATTACTCGTTGCCGGAAAAGCGCTTCAGATGATTTATCGACGTCCGCCGAAAACTGCTCTGAAGTCATCCCAGTACCGCCGAAGCAGTGAATAAAACAACGCAACAAAAAAATAGTATCTAAATAATCAAATCATAGAAATGATTATACCACATCTTACGCGACTATTCAATAGGTGTTTTGTCTATTTTCGAAAATCAATGTTTCATCTGTACTGTCATTTCCTGAAAAAAATAAGGTATATACAACAAATAGCCCCTAAACGACACAAATATTTTTCCCAAAAGATCAACCACGGAAGTTTATGAGCCCATTATCATATAAAATAATCTCAAAAAAACAAATTAAATCTTGCCAAATAAAACTCTTTTGTCTATAGTAGGAACAATACTGTGATTTTTATAACTATAATTATTAACCCGGCCAAGGGAAAACTTATACCCTTCGCCACAAAAATCTTTTTTTTAAATTATGAAACAAGAAGAAGAATTAAGCCAGAGAGACAAACAGAAGTTATCATCAGTCAAAAAATTGATTGAATGCAGCGGAGATTACCGCCGAGAGTTAATAACTTCCATCATCAGAGATATCGCTGCGAAAGCTGTATCGGATGATGACGAGCAGAAAATATCTTTGCTTCTGGGTAAAACAAGTTATGTTACACCGGAATGTCAAAAGAATTATCGCCTGCTCTGCCGTGAGGTAACGGCCAATCCACAATTTTTCAGCGCAAGAATATGTGGTAAAGCCAAGGCATTTATGAACAAACTTTAAAATAATACCTAAAAAACAAGTACCAATGGCTCAATTAACTTTATCAGACATCCTTTCTGAAATGTCTCAGGAGGATTTAAAAAGAAGAACAGAAATTGCGCAACGTCTATGGGATGAACATCTCAACACCCATAGTAAGAAAAAAGAGTTCATCCGCAATTTTGCCACTGAGCTCCGCAATTCGCGCAAAGATGCACTGGCTGCCGAAGATGACAAGCTCACCATCCTCGACGAAGAGCGTCAGATTGCTTTTTTGATGATATTCAAGTACTGCCCGTTAAACATCTATTGCCAACAAATCGGCGATGTTTTGATTGAAGGCTTGAAATATCAGCAAAAAGACATAAAGCGCTACTGCTTTGAATATGCCAACAAGCATATCAGTGCAGGCTTTGTCGACGTTGGCTGGTGGAAAAAGCTGCTGGGCAAGCAATATGTTTCCAAATATGCCTGGAAACTCTTGCGCCTCCACGCAGACAAAATTCCTCCCTATGCTAGAGCTGTGTTAACAGACGACATCAAATTCTGGGCTCAAGATGAAACCACCCAGAAGAAATGGCAAGAGCTCGATGAAGAGCTAGGAGAACAATTTGACTTTGTCAAGGAATTTTCCGCACAAAGCTAAGCGCATCACACTTTAATCAAAAGACCTGAAACTTGTGATAAGTTTCGGGTCTTTTTTTTGCATTTTTGCGCAAATAATTCTTGCCAAAACACCATTTTTTGTCTATAATACAAAATTGAGTGAAATAAGAATTATGTAAAATTACTAAAATTTATATCATTATGGAACAGTTTAAATCTCGCCGTCTGTCGGCACAAGAAAAAGCATTTTCAAAAACATTAACTTTCCCATTGTTGCGCAAAGAGTTTATTATGCGCCTCAATGCCGGTGAAGTTTTTGAAAATATTGAGGAGGAGTTTAACCACCGCCTCAATGAGGCAATCAACGCCCAAAAGCAGGCGGAAATTGAAGAACAACAGCACAAGGAGCACGATGAAAACATCCTCCAAGCCATAAAGGAGGCCAACAAAGACCCTTTTGATATGGAGTTACTGGAGAAAGCACTACAAGTTCCCTACTCTATTGAAGTATGGGAAAAACAGATGAAATACCTCTGTAACTTGTTTGTCCAACCCAAAACTTCTGAAGCTGCCGCATTTCAACACGCTCTTGGTTACAAATTCCTCGACCAAGCGGCGGAACAAAGAAATTTCTTCAATGGCCTGGCTCTTGAGTTCATCTTTATGGGTGGGCACTTCAGCTCCTCGAGCTGGATATTGCTGACCAAGCACCGCAAGCTGATTATCCAGCTTGAGCTAAATGGTCGAACCAGCCATTTATTAAAAAATATGTTTTATACTCTTTGCCGTAAGGAAGGCCTACTTCCTCCCCGCAAGGAGTACGAAGCTCACGAAGCCGATATACATCGGCTGGTAAATGAGCTTTTTGAAAAGTCCCTGACTCGTGGGTTGTACACTGAGGAAAAAAGCATCCTCAACGTATACAACCTTTTGCAGGTCTTTGCTTAAAAAAACCCCGCAGATGAGCTTTCATCTACGGGGTTTTTCATTACATTTTACGCAACTTTACCAACAAATTGCATCCCTCGCAAACATTCCTCTATCGGCATTTTTTTCTTGCCCTGACGCTGAATTTCTAAAACCTCCAAAGCCTTATCGCCACAAGCAATCACCAAACGCTCCGAACCTTGCAAAATCTCGCCATTAGCTCCTGCTTCATCAACCACTTTGGCACGCAAGATTTTATATCTCTCGCCCTCATATTCAAAATAAACCGCAGGATAAGGATTAAAGGCCCTGATTTTGCGCTCCAAAACTTCAGCCTTTTCCGAAAAATCCAAATGACTTTCCGCCTTATCTATTTTGGCAGCATAAGTAACAAGCGATTCGTCTTGAGAAACAGCTTTAAGATTTTGCCAATTATCCAATGCCTCCAAAATGAGCTTAGCACCCATTTCTGCCATTGCATCATGCAGTGTTTCGCCGGTGGTTTCAGCTGTAATCGGCACCACACCTTTAAGCAACATATCACCGGCATCGAGTTTTTCCACCATCTTCATAATGGTAATGCCGCTTTCTTTATCTCCGGCTTCAATAGCTCTTTGAATCGGCGCAGCCCCACGCCAACGCGGTAATAATGAACCGTGAATATTCACACACCCCATTGGGAAAGCCTCAATCACTTCTTTGGGCAAAATCAAGCCATAAGCTGCCACAACTGAAATATCCGCTTGAAGATTTCCAAACATCTCTTGTTCTTGCGATTGGCGCAAAGACTTAGGTGTTCTCACCTCAATTCCGTGCTCTTCTGCAAAAACATGCACCGGAGATTTGGTGAGTTTTTTACCTCTGCCGGCTTCTTGCGGCGCACGTGTATAAACACACACAATCTCGTGTTTTTGATAAAGCGATTCTAATGCTTTAACGGCAAAATCGGGCGTTCCCATAAAAACGATTCTCATTTCTCACCTTTCTTCAAATACGGATGAATTCACCAAACAAGATTTGATAAAGACTATTCCTCGTGAGCTAAATTTTCACGATATTTTTTGAGTTTTTTCAGAAGCATATTTCTTTTTAAGCGGCTGATACGGTCAATATACAAAATTCCATCCAAATGGTCTAACTCGTGCTGAATCACAATCGCTAAGAAATCATCAGCCAAAATTTCACGCTCTACTCCGTCATAATCCCAGTAATGAACACGCACTTGAGCATTTCGCTCCACCTCGGCACGTTGGTCAGGCACCGACAAACAACCCTCTTCACCGCACACCATCTCATCGCTGTGCCAAATAATTTCCGGATTAATAAGATACATCGGATTGCCGTACTTGTTTCCCTGCTCATCTTTTTCTTGTTCAGCATCAATCACAACAATTCTTTTGGACACACCGACCTGAGGAGCAGCCAACCCGACCCCGACTGCTTCATACATGGTTTCCAACATATCATCCAAAAACTTGCGCAAATCATCATCGATTTTTTCAACCTTCTGCGCTTTTTGTTTTAATATCGGATGTGGATATTCATATACCTTTAGCTTAGTCATTTTTTGCCTCAGCTTCTCCTTGCGGACGTACATCATGCGCAATTTGGTCCAGCAAAGCATTAATCATTTTCGGCTCTTGTTTGGTAAAGAAAGCATAAGCCAAATCAACATATTCTTTAATTATTACTTTAACATCTATATCCAAAGTAGTTGTAATTTCATAAATTGCGCATAAGAGCAAGGCGCGCATTGTTTCATCCATCCGCTCAAAAGTCCAACCTTTTTCCAAATAAGCATTGAGTGATTTTTCAATTTCTTCTTTACGTGCATGCACACCTTTGACCAGTTCGGTAAAATAAGTTACATCCATGGCATGAACCGGAACAAGCTCCTCTTTATTCAAAGCATCTTCTTCAATCACGAAACGCCCGACTTTACCATCAACAAAATCTTTAATCACCTCTTCAACCGGATTTTCGGTCATTGCAATCACATAAGTTGCTTGGACGGCGGCCAATCTGGCTTCGCTTTTCATTCTGATTTTTTCGGATATAAATTTCTTTGCCATTTTAGTCTTCCTCATTTAACGTAGCTTCTGGTTTAGCCAGTTTATCAATAGTTTCAACAAATTCTTCAAAATCTTTCACCTCGCGAAAGTCCTTATACACGGAGGCAAAACGAATATACGCAATATGGTCTAGTTTAGAAAGAGCCTCCATTACATATTCGCCAATCAGCACGGATGGAATTTCCGTCTCACCCGAGCTTTCCAAACGGCGTTGGATAGAGTTCACGATTTTTTCCACTCTTTCAATATCGACCGGACGTTTGCGTACGGCAAGCAAGATGGAATGTTCCAGCTTATCTCTGTCAAACAAAACCTTCTCGCCGTTTTTCTTTACCACAATCAATTCGCGCAGTTGAATCCGCTCAAAGGTTGTAAATCTGGAGCCACACTCCGGACACTCACGCCTGCGACGAATAGCGGTATTATCATCTGCGTTACGAGAATCTTTAACTTGCGTATCATCACATCCGCAAAAAGGACATTTCATACCTCACCTCACGGAAAATTTTTACTTCTCTCTTTATAAGGACAAAGTGCTTATTTTGCAATAGCTTATTTTGTACTTTCATTAAAAATCGCTGGTTTTAGACGTAATTTTGTCTATTGCATTTTATAAAAAAATATGATATAGCTCCAAACAAATGCTATTATTTTTCCTATTGTTTAACCCTTTAAAACTTCACAATTATGAAAAAGTTTTATTTTTTGGCTCTTATTGCCGCAGTTATGAGTTTTGGTCTGACCTCTTGCGGACCGAAAGTAAAAGAAGCCCGTTTTGAGAACACCAATTTTGCAAAAGTTACGGTTGAAGGCTCTGGCCAATATGGCATCAAAGATCTGGCAACAGGTCAAGAAATCCTGCCGCAGATTTACAAATCCGTCGGATACTACTATTCAGGTTTCTTCACCGCGCAAGACGACACCGGCATCCAACTGTTCGACAAAACTGGCAAATGCGTTATTCCGGCACAAGCTGAAATTTCTGCCAAGGACGGATACTTTGAATTCGTCGGTAACAAAACTTCCAAAGGACCGGGCGCCAAAGGAATTTACGTTATTGCAACCGGAAAGACCATCATCAATGTTTATGATGCACTTGAAGGCGATGGTGCCGGCAACTTTATGTTCTTTGCCAAAGGGCTTTACGGGGTCCTCAACTCCGAAGGCGAAACCATTATTCCCGGTGAGTACAATCTCTTAATCTGGGATGGTGAGCAATACAATGCCCTCAAAAACAAGAACCCAAAGCGGCCCTATTTGGATGAAAAGACCAAAAAAATTAACTGGTCACGCGCAGAAGCTTTTACCTTTGATAAAGAAGGCAAACAGCTTAAAAAACTGACCACCGCGCAGGCCAAGAAAATCTTTGAGGCACAGAAATAAAATCTCTAGCCTCACAAAAACAAACACCTCCCGCTTTTCAAAGCCGGAGGTGTTTTTTTGACTCTGCTCATAGTTACTTATAAATCAGAAATTTCTTACACAAAGCAATTACTTTTTGTGCTGTTTGTGCAATGACTTCTTCGGCATTGCCCTTTGCCAAAGCATCAATCACATCACCAATCCAGTTGGCAATTTGTGCAAATTCTTCTTCCTTAAAACCACGAGTCGTACCGGCCGGCGTTCCAACTCTGATACCAGACGTTACTTTCGGCGGCATCGGGTCAAACGGAATAGCATTTTTATTGCAAGTGATATGAGCTCTCTCCAAGGCTTTTTCAACCACATCTCCGGTCATATTTTTAGGTCTTAAATCGACCAACAACAAATGCGTGTCTGTTCCGCCCGAAACCAAATCAAGACCTCTGCTTTTGAGCACTTCACCCATTTTGTGTGCATTTTTAACCACCTGCTGAGCATATTCTCTAAATTGCGGCGTTAAATCTTCGCCAAAGCAAACCGCCTTAGCGGCAATCACATGCATCAAAGGCCCGCCTTGTGTAGCAGGGAAAATTGCCGAATTAATTTTTTTAGCAATCTCGGCATTATTGGTCAAAATCATACCGCCTCTGGGGCCACGCAGAGTTTTGTGCGTAGTAGTTGTAACCACATCGGCATATTCCAAAGGATTCGGATGAACGCCACCGGCAACGAGTCCGGCAAAATGCGCCATATCCACCATAAAATAAGCCCCTACTTTATCGGCAATTTCACGAAAACGCTTAAAATCAATCTGTCTCGGATAAGCCGAGCCACCGGCAATAATCAATTTGGGCTTGTTTTCGAGAGCCAAGCGCTCCACCTGTTCAAAATCAATCAAACCGGTATCTTTACAAACACCATATTGAACAGCTTTCAACCATTTACCGGAAAAAGATACTTTAGAGCCGTGGGTTAAATGTCCGCCGGCATCTAAAGACATTCCCATAATCACGTCATTTGGTTGCAACAAAGCTACATATACTGCCGTGTTGGCCTGACTTCCGGAATGCGGCTGAACATTAACAAATTCGGCATTAAAAAGTTTTTTAGCACGTTCGATTGCCAATTTTTCAACCACATCAACACATTCACATCCACCATAATACCTATGCTCTGGATATCCTTCGGCATATTTATTGGTCATAACCGAACCTTGTGCCTCTAACACGGCGGGAGAGACAATATTTTCGGATGCAATTAATTCGATTTGATATTGTTCACGATCCAACTCGCATTGAATAGCATCAAATACGTCTTTATCTTCTGTTTTTAAGTTATTTTCAAAATCCATCATTTCCTCCTAATCAATATCGAGTTTGCAGAGTCGTCGGTCATGTCGTCCGCCTTCATATTTTGCCTCTAAAAAAATATCGATTCTTTTTAAGACATCATCAATTTTCATCGTTCTGCCGCCAAAGCACAGAACATTGGCATTATTATGTTCTTTGGCCACTTTTGCCACATAATCATCATACAAAAGAGCGGCACGGATTCCTTTATGACGGTTTGCGGCAATCGAGATGCCGATTCCTGTACCGCATACCAGGATTCCCAAATCAGCCTCGCCTTTCAACAACTTTTGCACAACCTTTTGTGCAAAATCAGGATAATCAACAGAATCAGCAGAATTTGTACCCAAATCGACGACATCAAAATTTTTACTTTTAAGATATTGAGCTATTTTATTTTTCATTTCAAAACCGCCGTGATCGGCCGCCAAAGCAATTTTCATCTATTTGCCTCCTCTGTGAAAAAATTTGTTCTTATCATAGAAGATAAGACATGATTTGCAAGATGAATTAATACTCTGGGTTAAAAATAAATAACAATATGATTTTTAAAACAAAATCAAAAAAAGTGTAAAATAATTCAAAAAATATATTGACGAGAAAGAAAAAGTTTGTATATATAGAGGACGTTGAGTGAATGAGGAACTCAAGATGAGGTATCCAGATTGGCCGGTTGGCAGAGTGGCTCATGCAGAGGACTGCAAATCCTTGTACATCGGTTCAATTCCGGTACCGGCCTCCAAAAATTCATTCATGACCGCATATTATTCCGGCTTAGCTCAGCGGTAGAGCAATCGGCTGTTAACCGATTGGTCGCCTGTTCGAATCAGGCAGCCGGAGCCAATAAAAAAACCTCCCCTTGTGGGAGGTTTTTTTATTGGCTTTGGATTATCTGTTTGAGCGGCGACCAAAGGGAGCCTGTTTGGAGCGGATAGTTGGTTCAGCCAACTTGCTTGGCTGAACCCTACGGCGCGAGGAGGACCCGCTTGCGGGAGTACCCAATCTGGCAGCCGTCTAAATTTATCCTCCCCTTGTGGGAGGTTTTTTTTATTGGCTTTGGGTTATCTGTTTGAGCGGCGACCAAAGGGAACCTGTTTGGAGCGGATAGTTGGTTCAGCCAACTTGCTTGGCTGAACCCTACGGCGCGAGGAGGACCCGCTTGCGGGAGTACCCAATCTGGCAGCCGTCTATCTTTATCCTCCCCTTGTGGGAGGTTTTTTTATTGGCTTTGGGTTATCTGTTTGAGCGGCGACCAAAGGGAGCCTGTTTGGAGCGGATAGTTGGTTCAGCCAACTTGCTTGGCTGAACCCTACGGCGCGAGGAGGACCCGCTTGCGGAAGTACCCAATCTGGCAGCCGTCTATCTTTATCCTCCCCTTGTGGGAGGTTTTTTTATTGGCTTGTCACTTCTGTGCTCCATTTTTCATATGACACATAATTTCACACCTCTCTTGAAAAACAGAATTTACGCCCCATATCATGTCCGATAATCAAAAGGAAAAAATTATGAACATTTCTAATCCGCTTACTTCAATAAAAAATCTTATCACCAAAGAAAAAACATTAATCGACCATTGGTTTGAAACTGATGAACGCATCCGCTTTACCCTGATGGCATCACTGAATATGGGCTTACGTTACCTTTTATTTTTGGGATTAAGCCTAATATTTACCACTCTGCACTATCAAATAACATTATTACTGATGTGGCTTATTTCCTCCTTTATTGCCTTTTATTCATACAAAAAACTTGTGTTCACCACTCAAGGCAACCATCTGCAGGAATATTTGAAAAGCATAGCTATTTGGACATTAAGTTATTTTATCAATGCAGGAATATTATCTCTATTGGTGACAAAGCATCAAATTAATTTATATTTAGGACAAGGCATAGCCATATGCTTTTTGCTGATAAGCAATTACTTATTATTTAAGCATTTTGCGTTTCGTAAACAAAAACCGATGACCACGTGGGAAAAACTTTTAAGTATGTTTGATATTATTCATAAAAACTAATTCAATTTAAACCAATATACCAAGGCATCTTCCAAAGAAGGAAATAACTTCACGACCTCTCCGTTCAAACGGGAGCGCACCTGAAACGAATTCAAGTGAGCATCATAGACCAACCAATCAAAATCATTCACACCCAAGAACAATACATTATTCATAAAATTTTGATTATATTGCTCATTTTGCTCAATCACATCATCCAAACCGGGCCAAGCTTCCGGCTGAATTCCGAATAAATAAGCCGTATCGCTAAAAGCGCCATTAACATAACGCAACAATGTTACATAATCTTGCGGCAAAGGACATTTATCTTCTTGTTTCAAATAATCTTTGCAATCTTGTAAAAATAAAGGATCAACTTTAGTTCCACACCATACATCTTTATCATTTTTCAAGCGCTGTGCCAAATCTCTGATCATCGAGCAAATCCCATTGTCATATTTTGTTTTGAATACTGAGCATGATAAGCGGAAGAAAAATTTTTAGCCGTTTCGATGGTCTGAGTTTTCTCATGTTGTTGAGAAAATTCCGTAATTTCCGCTCGAATATTATCTTCTTCCTTATAGCCTAAACTAACCGTCCAAGACTTACCGTCATTTTGTGTATCAAATCGCGTATCGACCAAATATTCCATATAATCATCTCCACGCTCTTTTCCCTTCACAACAGGCTCATAGAGTTGATCACCGTTAGCCAATTCACCAAAAGATTTTCTAACCACGCTATCACCCAAATGCCACACATCGTGTTCAGGTGTATCTCGAGACACATCTTGCACATCTTTAAATTCTGCAATACCCACATAGTTACTTTGTCTGTTTGCAAGAGCTCCGATGGCATAAATTGGTTTTTTATGATGAGTTGAAAAATAAGGAATTTTTCCCTTGAACTTGGTTCTATCAACTTTTGGATTTGGATTACCATCTTCCAAAATACTTTTCATTAAAACATCGATATAGGCTTGCTCCACCCCTTTTCTAAGCAATCCTTGAGCAAATTGTTGTTGCGCCTCTTTCGTGGGCATAGCATTATATTTCCAGAAAAATTGCTTATGACGACTTTCCAAACTTTCATCAATATCCGAAAAGTTTAATGTATTGCCAAATTTTGGATTATATTTTGCCTTTGCATATTCATTAAACAACACACGTTCAAAATCCGCACTTGTAAAGGAAGCAACATCTTGAGGCTTAATTCCTTGATTTCCCAGAGCTTGCCGCAACGGCATTTCAAGCATTCCAAGCATAGATGTTTTTTCCCAAATCTTCCACGTTTGGCTTTGTTCCAAACGATAGCTGAAAGGATCATAGACTTGTTTATTTTGTTGCATGGAAGCTTGTAAAAATGCCTTAGAATAAGGCTGATACATTTCCACTTCCGTCACACTAGGAATGTTAAAAAATCCGTTAAAATCCGCCCGTGTTGCTCTGATTTCATCTTTAGGAGCCATGGAATAAGCTGTTGACTCTAACTTTTTATGAAAATATCCCAAAAAATTATTTAAATTTTTTCTGGCATAATCGCTTCTCTTTTCCTGATATTTTTGAATGGCAATCTTAACTAATTTATTCAGTTCGACAGGAGACTTTGCATCTATATAGCTTTGTAACTTTGCTTTATCTTGCTCATTGTGCAAAGTATGAATTAAATGATTTATTTTTTTAACTTCTTCTTGAGCCAACAAATTACCGACACTAGCTTGTAGCTTTTGCCCATAATAACTATTAGCATTATCTGTATAAAGCTCAAACCCTCTTTCCAGCTCACGACCGACAGCCAAATCAATTTCTCTCAGTGTTTGAAATTGTTTTTGCAATACCTGACGCAATCCGTTTACTTTTTCGCTCAAAAGCCTATAGTCATTTGTTCCGATTTGCACACGTCTGCGCCTATCTGCCACAGCTAAATATTGCGCAATAGACGACTGAACAGCAAGCAATGCTTGGTTCTTATTTTCGTTTGGCAAATCTGCCCGTGATATTCTTGCACGTTTTCCCATTTTTGTCCCTCTTTTGTCTATATTTTATCATAGAAAAGTAAATATTTCTATAAAAAAATGCAGACAATTTTCCAAAAACACGCTATTGATAAGACAAGGAGATAAAAATGACCGAACATACATATAAAAACATTGTTATTTTAACCGGAGCCGGCATCTCTGCCGAGTCCGGACTAGCCACTTTCAGAAGCGCCAACGGCTTATGGAATAATCACAAAGTAGAAGACGTTGCCTCAATTGAAGGCTTTGAACGCAACCCTGCTCTGGTGCATGATTTTTACAACGACCTCAAAAAAGAAATTCAAAAAGCCAAGCCCAATGCAGCACATCTAGCCATTACCAAATTACAAAATAACTATCCGGCCAATATAAGTGTCATTACCCAAAATGTTGACACCTTGCATGAAAAGGCCGGCAACTCAAACATCTATCATATTCACGGCCAAATTAACCAAGCCGTGTGCCTCAATTGCGGACATATACTTGAAACTTTTGGTGATGTAGATACCGAAACCACCTGCCCGCAATGCAATGTCCAAGGTATGATGAAACCAAACATTGTCTTTTTTGGAGAAAATCTGCTCTGTATGGACAAGGTTGAAGACCTATTGCGCAAATGCGATTTATTTATATCTATCGGCACATCAGGCGTGGTTTTTCCGGCGGCTGCCTTTGTACAAACTGCCAAGTACTATGGTGCAGACACGATTGAATTTACACTTGAACCCACAGCCAATAACTTTTATTTTGACCGCCATATTTTTGGTCCGGCCGGAAAAACTTTTCCGCCCTATGTTGAGGAGCTAATTTCCTCAGTAAACAACAAAAAAGAAGCCGGCTTATAAAGCCGGCTTCCCTTGTCACATATAAGCACTCTAGAACAATGACAATACGGATTGAGCAGCTTGAGAAGCCAAACTCAAAGAGTTGATTGCCAATTGTTGACGAGTTTGCAATGCCAACATATTTGCTGATTCTTCGTTCATATCGGCCAAGGTTAATTTATCTGAACCTTCTTCCAATACGTTAATCAGGTTTTCGGTAAATTCTTCTCTCGTTTGAACTACTGAGTAGTTATTACCGAATTCTGATGCCATTGAACGAAGTTTATTAGTAGCTGCTGATACTCTATCCAATGCGGCATCAATCTTATCATTGGTTGACCAATCGGTTTCAGCAATCAAGCCCAAACCTTTTGATGAACCATCGACACCTTGAATGGTTAATGAAGATGAACGATCTTCATTAAATACAACCGTCAAAGTCTGGTCGGTACCACCAAGTAAGTTTACACCTTTATAACCGGCATCTTTGGCTAATTGGTCAATCTGGCTCAAGATGTCATTATAACGCTCTACATAAGCACCACGGTTGTCTTCCAACTCACCGCTGATTTTAATTCCGGCACCCTCAAAGCTGATATTAGCTGC
>CALXZH010000014.1 GCA_944393175.1 uncultured Alphaproteobacteria bacterium
GCTTATTAAAACAAAAAGCCTTGTAAAAACAAGGCTTTATCGCATTTCTGGCTGGGGTGGCTGGATTCGAACCAACGAATGTCGGCACCAAAAGCCGATGCCTTACCACTTGGCGACACCCCAATCAATATTTAACCGGCAGGTAAGCAACCGATTAATATCAACTTGCAGGCATATATTTATGCTACTTTTTTTATTAATGCAAGAACTTTTTTTCATATTATGCAAAAAATTTTATTTTTGTTTAAGAAGTTGTTTCTTTTTCTCTTCTCTGGCTTTTAAGACGTCCAAATCTCTTTCGGTCGCAATCCTATCCAAAATGGTTTTGACCACGCGGTCAATTTCTTTATTTTCGCGGTAATCGGCGTGGAGCGCAAAGTTGACGCGGTTATCCACCAATAGGCGCAGAGCCTTTTGTTTGCTGGCTTCGCTATGGTTATAAACCGCAATGGCATTACCGCCTCTTTCTTTGGTGAGTTTCATGGAGGGGATGTCGGTTAATCCGTCGCCAAAGTAAATCATTCTCTTAAAAGGAATAGGGCGGTCTTCATCGGGAGTAAATTCATTAACGGCCACATCGTCGTTTTTACCCAAGCCTTTATTTATTTTAGAAAGATATTGGGTCTTGATGCTATAATTAATAACGCGTGCGGGCCAAACCGGAGTTCCATCCTTGCCAAAGGCATAAGAGCAGGCAAACACGTCTTTGAAGTATTTTCTGACCTTTGTTCCGGCCATAATTTCCTCATAACCCGAAGATATGATATAATGCTCAATATCCAAATCAAGACTTGCACCGAAACGATTGATGCGCTCAAACCACTCCAAGACCCCCGGAAAATATTTAACACTTTTGCCGCATTTTGCAAAATTTTCTCTTGTGAGAGGAATGCCAAGCTCTTTAGCCGTTTTCATAAAATAGTACATACTTCCGGTTACCTGATCGGCATCATTTTCGCGCGACCATTTGTTGGCTTTTTTCCAAAACTCGTCAGGTTCCATCCCAAATTGCGGAATAAGGGAGAAGTCTTGCATATATTGCGTGCTTAAGGTTTCATCGAAGTCATAAATCAGAGCGACTTTAGTTTTAGTATCTTGCATTTTTTTATTATCTCCGCTTGCTTTTTGGAATTAATTATTATACAAGGAAATAAGTTAATTTTTTACTATTTTTTTAGAAGAGGAAAATCACAATGGTAGCAAAAACGATGGACCAGTTGGTTTCTTTATGCAAACGCCGCGGTTTTATTTTTCAAAATGCCGATATTTATGGCGGTATGCAAGGTGTGTATGATTACGGTCCGTTAGGTGTTGAGTTAAAAAACAATTTGAAAGCGGCATGGTGGCGCTCAATGGTTTATGAGCGGGATGATATTGAAGGTTTGGATGCTGCCATTTTGACTAACCGTAAAGTTTTGCACTATTCCGGACACGAAGATACGTTTTCTGACCCGATGACCGATTGCCGCAAATGCAAAGGACGTTTTCGTGCCGACCATATTAAAGATGGCAAATGCCCCAACTGCGGTTCAACCGATTTGACGGAGCCACGTCCGTTTAACCTCATGTTTAAGACCACGGTCGGCCCAGTCGATAATGCCGAAAATTTGGCTTACCTGCGTCCAGAAACTGCGCAAGCTATTTTTACGCAGTTTAAAAATGTGGTTGATGCCACCTCGCGCAAATTGCCGTTTGGTATTGCCCAAATCGGCAAATCTTTCCGAAACGAGATTACGCCGCGTAATTTCATCTTCCGCGTACGTGAATTTGAGCAAGCCGAGCTTGAATATTTTGTTATGCCCGGAGAAGATGAAAAATGGCACGAATTTTGGAAAAATGAACGTATCAAATGGTGGGAGGAGCAAGGTCTTCCACGTGAACATATCAATATCTATACCACACCGAAAGAAGATTTGGCGCACTATGCCAAGGCTTGTTATGATATTGAATATCAATTCCCGCATGGTATGGAAGAGCTGGAAGGCATCGCCAACCGTACCGATTATGACTTGGGTAACCACACCAAAGGCCAAGATGAGTTGAATTTGACCTCGCATTGCCACCCCAATAATGAGTCAACCACCAAGTTGTGCATTCGTGATGATGAGAGCAATTCGTGGGTTGTTCCTTTTGTAATAGAACCGTCCATGGGGGTTGACCGCGGTGTCTTGGCTGTCCTGACTGAGGCTTATGAGGAAGAAGACTTAGGCGAGGGCAACAGCCGTATTGTTCTGAAACTCAAAAAACACTTAGCCCCGATAAAAGTTGCGATTATTCCGTTAAAGAAGAATAACGAAGCTATTATGAACAAATGCCATGAGATTAAACAAAACTTGCTCAAACTTGGTATTGGCCGCGTAGCTTTGGAAAATACCGGCAACATCGGTAAGGCTTATCGTCGTCATGATGAAGTTGGAACGCCTTTGTGTATTACGGTTGATTTTGAGACGCTTGAAAATCAACCGGAATCAGTTACCATCCGCGACCGCGACACAATGGCGCAACATCGTGTAAATGTGGCTGATTTGCCAACTTACTTAAGAGAATATTTCTTAGGCTAATAAAACAAAAAAAAGCCTTTCTTACTCAAAACAAATCTTCAAAAGAAGAGGTTTTGAAAAAGAAAGGCTTTTCTTTAAGCTTCAAGTTGCGAGAAAAAATAATCAACCAACTTGAGAAGTCCAATCCAAGCAAGGAGGGTGAGCGCATATCCTCCTAAAATACCGCAAATAATCTCTAAAGTCATAAGAGTTCAGCCTCGCGAAAATTCTTTGTGAAACAAGACATAACTCCCACAACAAGCATCAAGATAAAACCGATAAAAAACGGTGCGGCACACAAACACAAAATAATGTCTTTCATATTTTGAAATTTTTTTGAAGTTAATAATAAGTTATTTCAATCAAAAAATAACACTCTGACCGTTTCCCGTCAAGAGGAGTAAGATATTTTTTTTACAAAAAACATAAATTTATGTAGAGGAATATAAAAAATTTTTTAAGTCAAAAAAAGATAAATATTTGCTTAAAGTCCTTGACTCTTATAAATTAATCTTATATAAACCAACTAAATTATTTATATGATTTTTTCATATTGAAACGAGTATTGATAATAACACGCCAAGGCGTGCCGCCAGTCCGCGAGGGTTCGCACACTGGCGTGCAACACTTTATGTATATACCCTTGGTGATAAGAAAGGAGCCGAAAGCTCCGGTCAAAAGTAATGATTTACTTGAAATCGGGGCTAAAAAAAGATGTTTGATGCACTGAGTGAAAAATTAAGTGCCGCTTTTTCAAAAATCACCTCTCGCGGTGTATTAAATGAAAAAGACATAGACGATGCAATGCGCGAAATTCGCGTTGCTTTGTTGGAGGCTGACGTTTCACTCCCCGTGGTCAAAACATTTATTGCTCAGGTAAAAGAGCAGGCACTGGGCGAAAAGGTGGTTAAGTCAATTCAACCTGGGCAAATGGTTATCAAAATTGTCCATGATGAGTTGGTTAAACTGTTAGGTTCCACCTCTTCGGAGCTAAATCTTAATGCGGTCCCGCCGGTTTGCATTTTAATGGTTGGTCTGCAAGGCTCCGGTAAAACCACGACTTCGGCCAAAATCGCCAATCGCCTGAAAAACAAAAAGAAAGTTTTGCTCGTTTCATTAGATATTTATCGCCCGGCCGCTCAAGAGCAATTAGCTCAACTGGCAAGCCAAATTGGGGTTGATGCTTTGCCCGTCATCAAGGGAGAAAAGCCATCCGAGACCACCAAGCGCGCCATATCTGAGGGCAAAAAAGGTGGTTATGATGTCATTATTTTGGACTCTGCCGGTCGTCTGCATATTGATGATGACTTAATGCAAGAGGTAATTGAGGTCAAAAAAATCGCCTCTCCGACAGAAACCCTTTTGGTGGCAGATGCCATGATTGGTCAAGATTCCTGTATCGTGGCCAAAGAGTTTAACGAAAAAGTCGGCATTACCGGTATTGTTTTGACCAGAATAGACGGTTCGGCACGCGCCGGTGCGGCATTGTCCATGAAAATGGTTGCCGATGTTCCGATTAAGTTTTTGGGAACGGGCGAAAAAATTGCCGAGTTTGAGGAGTTCCATCCCGACCGCTTGGCAGGCAGAATTTTAGGGCAAGGCGACGTTGTTTCTTTGGTTGAAAAAGCCATTGAAAATGTTGATAGAGACGAAGCCGAAAAAATGGCCCATAAGATGATGAAGGGCAAATTCGATTTAGAAGATATGCTCTCTCAACTCAGACAAGTTCAAAAACTTGGTAGTATGGGAAGTTTGTTAGGGTTAATCCCCGGTCTTTCCAAGTTCAAAACCCAGATTGAGCAAGCCGGTATCGGTGACAATCTGATAAAAAGACAAGAAGCGATAATTCTTTCCATGACCAAGTCGGAGAGAAGAAATCCCGACCTGATAAAGGCCTCTCGTAAGAAGAGAATAGCCTTAGGGGCAGGGGTTGAAGTTCATGAGGTGAACAAGTTGCTCAAATCATACGAGCAAATGTCCACCATGATGAAAAGAATGGGCAAAATGGGAGGCCTTGGCTCATTAATGGGAAAAGGCATGCCCAATTTGCAAAACAATCCGCTCAATAAGATGTTAGGCGGAATGGGTAACAAATTTCCGTTTTAAGCCATAACGGGAGTTTTAATTTTAATTTAAGGAGAATATAAATGGCAGTACGTATCAGACTATCACGCGGCGGTTCTAAGAAACGTCCTTTCTACAAAATTGTAGTGGCAGATCAAAGAGCTCCTCGCGATGGTAGATTCATCGAAAGATTAGGTTCTTACAATCCGCTTTTGCCGAAAGATCATGCAGAGCGTTTGGTAATTAACCAAGACAAAGTAAAAGAATGGTTAGGCAAAGGTGCACAACCGACCGAAAGATTGCAAAAATTGTTTGCCAATTTGGGTCTTTGCGCTGCTCCTGCTATGCGTGAACAACCAAAAAAATCTGCTCCTAAAGCTAAAGCTCAGGAACGTATGAAAGAAAAAGAAGAAAAAGCCAAAGCTGCTGCTGAAGCTGCCGCCGCTGAATCTTCTGCTGAATAAGCAACCACAAACAAGTGACGTTTTATTAATATAATTATGAGGACGCTTTAAGTATGAAAAAAAATCGTCGAATTTGTCTGGGAGCAATTGTTGGTGTTCACGGAATCAAGGGCGAGGTGAAAGTTAAGAGTTTTACCTCCAAAGATTCCAATCTGGATAAATACGGCGCCGTTGAAAATGAGGCGGGTGACCGCCAATTTGAGCTTAAAGTGGTTGGGCATTCCAAGGAATTGCTTAGGGTAAAAATCAAAGGGGTAGATGACCGCACCACGGCCGAAACTCTGATTGGTACAAGTTTTTATATCAATCGTGATGTCTTGCCCGAAATATCCGACAAAGATGAATTCTACGAAGCGGATTTGATTGACCTCAAGGTCAAGACCAAGTCCGGAGAAGAGGTTGGTCGCGTTGCCGGATTATACAATTTCGGAGCCGGAGAAATTTTGGAGATAAGGTTAAATTCCACCCACAAGTTGGAGATGATACCTTTCAACAAAACATATGTTCCGGAAATAAATGTCGAACAAGGTTATATTATTGTTGAATCTGTGATGCTCAACTTCATGGAAGATGAGGATGACGAGGAAAGTGATGAAGGTTAAAGTCTTTACCATATTTCCGGAGATATTCCCGGGTTTTTTGGGATATTCTCTGACCGGCAAAGCTCTTGATGAGGGCAAATGGTCGCTTGAAACCGTAAACATTCGGGACTATGCGACGGACAAGCACGGTTCGGTAGATGACACACCTTGCGGAGGCGGTGCCGGCATGGTAATGCGTCCGGACATTTTAGGGAGTGCGTTGCACGCCAATTACAATGGCGGACGGCTTATTTATATGAGCCCGCGAGGCAAGCCTTTAACTCAGTCATTGGTCCATGAGCTGGCAAGAGAGGATAATTTATCCATTATCTGCGGCCGGTTTGAAGGCATAGACCAACGAGTTCTAGATGCCTTTAATGTTGAGGAGGTCAGCATAGGCGACTATATCCTGACCGGCGGTGAACAAGCCGCACAGATTATGTTAGACGCGGTTATTCGCTTATTACCCGGAGTATTGGGCAATGCGGATTCCGTGGTAGATGAAAGCTTTGAAAACGGGTTGCTGGAACATCCCCAATATACCAGACCCATTGAATGGGAGGGCCGATCTGTTCCAGATATACTTCTTAGCGGACATCATCAAAACATCGCCAAATGGCGCAAAGAACGCTCGCTTGAAATAACCAAACAACAACGGCCGGATCTTTTGCAGAAATATCTTGATTCTCAGAAGGTTTAGGTATATAAACGAAAAAAAATCGAAAAAGGATAAGATTATGAACATTATCGAAAACATTGAAAAAGAGCAGATTGAAAAGCTCACTGCCGGCAAAAATCTGCCGAACTTCAAACCGGGTGACACCTTAAAAGTTCACACCAAAGTAAAAGAAGGCGATCGTGAACGTATTCAAGTTTATGAAGGTGTTTGCATTGCTCGTAAAAATGATGGCTTAAATTCATCTTTCACCGTACGTAAAATTTCTTTCGGTGAAGGAGTAGAGCGTGTATTCCCGCTGTATTCTCCGAATGTAGCAAAAATCGAAGTTGCACGTATCGGTAAAGTACGTCGTGCTAAAATGTACTTCTTGCGCGCATTGCATGGTCGTTCAGCTCGTATTGCCGACGACTTGGCAGCAGCGGCAAAAGCTCGTGAAGAATCTTCTTCCAACTAAGGTTGCACAAGATAATCCAAAAGCCGCCCTTTGGGACGGCTTTTTTTGTGGGTGAAAGTAAAATAGTGGAGTAGATTTTGAAGATTCCTTAAAAGAATATCAATAGTTGTTGATATATTTGTTTACATCTTGAAAATTGTATTGTGTTTTGCCATAATGTAAAAGCCACTTGGGTAAAGTGTGCCTAAAATCCGAAGATTAAACTCTTCGGATTTTTTTTGTTGTAAATTTGTAAGAAAAGAAAGGAGATAAAATGCCTAAAAGAAGAAATAATAACTGCTCTGCAAAAAGTGTTATTAAAAAGTTTAATGAACTTAAATATATGACAGATATTTCTCATACAATATCAACAGGAAATAAAGTTGTTGATAAAGCCATTGCCAAATATGGAGCAAAAGTTTCCAGAGTTGTGGTAAAAAATCCCATAGCTAAATTAGCAGTAAAAATGAGTGAAAAAGCATACCCGTATATTGAAAAAGGTGGTGCAAATATTGCCAGAGCAAAAGTAGCATATAAAGAAGCTTGTAAGAAAAAATAGTTGATTATGATAAATAAAAACTTATACTTAGATTTATAACGACAAAAGGAGTATCAACAATGAAATTATGGTCAAAAGAAGCTTTATCTCTAGGCGGAATATATTGTGTTTTAGATACTCCTTTTGTGTTTTTACAGACACCTATAACTGAAAACATTGGCCTAATTCTATTTTCGATATTTATTATATGTATGTTTCTGCTATATTGGTCGAAATTTTCTTTATATATTGAAAATCAAATCAAAAAATTTCCTAATATTTCTTATTATCTGATATCTATTGGCTGGATACCATATTTTGTTATTATTGGGATTATCTGTTTTATTGGCATAGCTGCAGCTTTTGCTTGGGATGAAGATACCATCGAAAAAGTAGCAAACATTTTTAATGCTATCTGTATATGGGGTGTACCCGTTTCTCTTGGTATAGCATATCTTAGAGCAAGAACTATAAAATAACTAAGAGATAATACTCAATTCACAGATTGCCCTACTTTAGGCATGTCTCGTTAGAGCCCAAAACAGAGTTGACTTTTGTAACCAAAAATCGATTGGACTGGTAGTCTTTTGTGGCCTAAACTAAAGAAAAGGTAGAATAAAATGCGTGAAAGAAAATAAAATTTTACATCACGCATTAATAGGACTTTACAAAATTCAGAGAAACTTATAACCTAACACCAGATATATCAAGCATATATCCGGGGCGTCGAAAACCCTAAATTACACAAGTCGCTAGCATACGACTGAAAAATAATGCCGATTTCTGTCATGGACGGATGTCGGCGAATAAGGTCTTGGCCAAATAAGCCGAGCCGTTTTGTGTAATACGGTTTTCGAACATCCGTGTAAAAAATAAAATAATCCATTGAATCAATGAGTTAATTTTTACAGATAAAATTTGCTGTATCATCCTTCTGTATCACTTACCATTTAATTTTTTGTTATTTTTATAAAGATGTCAAG
>CALXZH010000015.1 GCA_944393175.1 uncultured Alphaproteobacteria bacterium
TCCTTTATAAGGTGTGTTTTGTTTAATCAACTTCTTTTTCCTCCTTATTTTTCAAATACTTCAAAAATGCATCGCAACCTTCAACGATATCCCAATAGGTTTCATCAAAATTACCGGTGTACCAAGGATCCTTAACCGGACGAGGATTTTGGGTGAAGTCCAGCAAGCGATGAACCTTGTGGTCCTTATCCCCGCCAACGATATCCAAAATATCCCGCACATTATTATCATCCATTGCCAAAATATAGTCAAATTTATCGTAGTCGGATTTACGGATTTGGCGTGAATAATGTTGGGTAAAAGGGACTTTCATTTGTTTCAGCATATCTGCCGCTCGGTAATCCAGCGCCTCATGCACCATTTCATTATAGCCTTCTGTCGCGGCAGAAGCGATTTCAAATTGGTCCGCCAGACCTTTTTCGGCGACCATTTGTTTCATCACAAACTCTGCCATCGGCGACCGACAAATATTCCCAAGACATACGAATAAAACTTTAATCATTTGACTTTTTTATAATCATTCAGGTTATCCATACTCCTATTATAAAAAAGAACGCCCAAAATCTCAAGGAAAAACTAAGAATTTGCCAAATTGATGATTGTTTTACCAGCGCTTTTTGCTATGCGCACAGCCTGATAAGCGCCACCGTTTTTGGTATCCACATAGCAAACAACAAAATCCGCATTTTGAGCCAACCACTTATTCCGCCGACAGATGGCAAAGCGCAAAGGTCCTTCTTCAATCCCCTCAGGACAAAAAACATGGTCATAGCTACTTTTTTTCCAATCATAATCCTCTTGATTTGTGGGCAAATACGCCAACGCTAAAGAACGCGTAATAGTAGGATATTCCTTTTTAATACTGCGTAAAACTTTAAAGGCAAGATGGTCAAAATCGCCGTAGCCGCTCAGCTAAAATTCATCCACACCCTTGGAACAGATCAGGTCTAATATCACATCAGTTAAGCCGGCCTTAACTAGGCTCTGGTTGGGAATAAAGCGATGGCCGAAAAAGACACAAAGAAGAACACATACGCCAAGTAGAAAAATGTGGTATTAATCATTTAATACCAGTCGTTGGGATATTACTAAATAGCATATCTCGTCCTGAATAGTTCCAATAACGAATATCTTGCTCAATGAATAACCATTTCAGGACTTTTATAATCATTTCGGCAGAAAACCGTCCAGACGTAAAATTGAGTGAGAGTAATTGTGCATCAGTAATTTCTTGGCATTGGTAATTTTTTTTAATGTAAGTATATAACGTTGAATACAACGTTGGTTCAGTATTTTTCTTTGCAATTAAATCATTTAGAATATCTTGATGTTTTGGTGCATTTCGTTTTCTTCCAGATGTGGAAAAACTAATATTTTCAACACAAACACAAAAATCGAAACCATTGTGCAAAAAGGCAGGCCTTCTTAAATAAATTCTATCACCATTGTTGAGCGTTTCAACATAATAGGTGTATCTACTTGCCAAATCGTTTTTTCCAGAGCCTTTTTCTTCTTCAGAAAACTTATTAACGACCCTCATTCTGACTTCATTTGGGGTTCCTAAATTACTAAAATTGCATTCTACATTATGTTCTGCCATAAAATACCTCACTATTTTTAACGTGTAGATTATATTATGTAGCAAATATTTTTACAATAAAAATTATTTTACTTGCTATAATTTTTAATTCAGCCTATACTCTTTTCTGACCTAGGATACAAAATGAATAATGCATTAATTTTAAATGAAGACTATTTAGAGTTTCATGCAAAGCCCGTTTTGAAGTGGGCTGGTGGCAAAGGTATGCTTTTGCCACAAATTACAGAGAACCTACCTACAAAGTTGAAATTCGGTACAATAAAGCGTTATATTGAGCCTTTTGTTGGTGGTGGCGCGGTTTTCTTTGAACTGGCAAACAACTATAATTTTGAAGATGCTTATCTGTTTGATGTTAATCCCGAACTGGTTATACTTTATAACGTAATCAAAAATAACGTTGAAGACTTGATCGCTGAGTTATCAACTTTGCAACAAGCCTATAACAAAGCACAGGATAAAACTGCATTCTATTATGCTATTCGCGATGAGTATAACCAATTTAATAAAAATGTGGATGCTAACAAATATACAACTGATTTTATCAGGCGCGCGGCATTAACCGTCTGCTTAAATCGGACTTGTTTCAATGGGTTGTTTAGGGTGAATTCAAAAGGACTATTTAATGTTCCGGTCGGGAAATATAAAAATCCGCGGATTTTGGATGAGAATAATCTAAGAGAAGTTTCAAAAGCCTTGCAATGCGCAACAATTTTGCAAACAGATTTTGCCAAGGTATTAGACTATGTAACTTCTGATACCTTTATTTATTATGATCCACCGTATCGGCCGATTAACGCCAGTTCATTTAATTCTTATGCGGTTGGCGATTTTGATGATGATGAACAAAGACGTTTAAAAGATGTTTTCGCTAAGGCAAACGAATTTGGGGCTTTGCAAATGCTCAGCAATTCTGACCCAACAAATTACAATCCTAAAGACATGTTCTTTGATAGTTTGTATCGTGATTATAAAATACACAGAATTTGGGCAAAAAGAATGATTAATGCCGATCCGAATAGTCGTGATGGTGTAAGGGAACTTTTAATTACGAACTATTGAGAATGAAAGAGATTTATAATTTATATTGTGCCGATTGTATTAAGAAATTAAAAGATTTTCCCGAAAACACTTTTGATATGATTTTTGCTGACCCGCCTTATATGCTTTCTAACGGTGGTATTAGTTGTCAAAACGGACGTGTTGTTTCCGTTAATAAAGGTGATTGGGACGAAAGCAAAGGTTTCAAAGAAGATTTTAAATTTCACAAGAAATGGTTGACAGCCTGTAAACGCGTTTTGAAACCAAATGGAACTTTATGGGTATCCGGAACCTACCACAGCATATTTCAATGCGGTTTTGCTATGCAATTATTAGGTTATCATATTTTAAACGATATTTCATGGTTTAAGCCTAATGCCAGCCCAAATATGTCTTGCCGTTATTTTACAGCCAGTCATGAAACTTTGATTTGGG
>CALXZH010000016.1 GCA_944393175.1 uncultured Alphaproteobacteria bacterium
CTCCTTTGCTTTTGTTAGACTCTTGTCAGACCGTCTAACTTACTGTAGCAAAGGAGTTTTTTATGTGTAAAGCTATAAGCTCTCCGGAACTACCGGCCTAGCCGGTAGTTTTCTTGATACAAAAAAAAGCGCTCACAACGAGCGCCTTTTTTTGAAGCAATTAACTATAATATACTCCAACAACCGAGGCTATTCCCATAACAAGCGCCAAACTTTTTTGTTTACTAAACTTATCCATTTTGAAAAATACCGACAGCAAAAACACCAAAAATATTCGCATCTGAGCAATAATCATCACAATCGTCGGCGCATCATTCATAAAGCTAAATGTTTCTAAAACATAATAAACACTCTCCAATATACCAATAACCACACATAAAGACAAAAAGCTATTCCACCATTGACTCGATTGTTTCCCATTTTGTGTTTTATTCATCCAAACTTTATAGGTAAAATAAGGAAGAGCAACGACATAATAGGTCAAATTAATAGCTATCTCATTTGCCCCAAAACTATCAGAAATTTTTATCAAATAAGGAGCCGCAACATAGAAAAGTACAGATGCAAAAGACCAAATAAAACCTTCCCTCTTTATGTTTTTTAAACTTGATGCTTCTTCATGTAAACAGTCCTTACAAAACAATACAATTGAAAAAACAAAAACCGCAAACATAAACACAAAATAAGGAGTAATTTGAATATACCCGACACAAGAATCAATAAACAAAGTCAAAAACAAATTACTGCTTTCAATAAGCCCAACCAACCCCAGAGGTAAGTACTCCAAAGACTTAACAAAACAAATATAACCCCATAAAATAAAAACTGCATGAACTAAGAGATACGGAATAGCTGCAAAACTTAAGGTTATTCCAGTATTCAGCCCATATAAAAATTGCAAAACAAAAGCAATACACGAGGTATAAAGTAATACTCTATGATAATTAAACCTATTAACCGTATAATCTAATACAGCGTCCGAAAATGAGTTAGCAATAGTCGCTCCAACGGCAGTATAACGATAATCCATTTTATCCTCTTATGATTTGCCTAGATTTTACTCATATAGAACAGATAAATAAAATATTGGTTAAACTCTGTCCTCCCAACAAGACAAAACGCATTTGCCAACCCCGACAAATGCGCTTTTCAATTCCTTTTACTGTGCCGCAAATTACACATTTTCAACCAAACACTTGCACTTTTTCCATTGACGACTAAGAGTATCATAAAAATACCAATTTTCTTTGACATTTTCATTATATCCTAAAATTTCAGTACTAGCCGCATTTATTGACTGATATTTTTTTCCATTTGCCATATACACAATATCATTACCAATCTTTTTCAGTTCATAAACACCCTTTTTACTTCCTTTAGCCACAACTCTTCTAATAATTGTGCTTTCTGGAATCATCTTTGTATCAATCTGCCCTTTATATTCTCTTGAAACAGAAGAAACAAATTCAGTCATAACATCCTTGTCATCACTATCAAGTTCTTGATTTTTTCTTAAAGTTTCAACATCAAAATTAAAATCTATAGGCTGATTTAATAAATTTTCATATTTCTCAGAAAAAGTAATTCCGTCTTGAATATAATGAATCAAATCCACTAAATCTCTTAAATCCGTCTGATATGGAGCCAATTCATTTTCTTCAACCCCACAAGAACGCCTAACATCCAATTCTGTTGATATAAAACACCTACACACATTCAACATATTATAAATTTTCTTAACTTCTTTAATTGTTCTTGCAATCTTTGAATTAGACGTTGTAGCTAATAATTCATATTCTCCGTTTTCTCCCTCTGAATAAATTTCAAAAACGTCTTGTTTTTTTACTACAATATTAGATTTAGGAGTATTATAATATGTCCTAATCAAATCTAGCAACAACTGGTACGCAATAGCCTGCTTTCCCAATTTAGATATATCAGTCCGACCTGCAAGCCAATTATTAGCTGTTGACTCAGAAACATCCAATAACTCCGTAATCTCCTTTGCACTGCTAAATTTATTTAAATCAAAATTATCTATATCCAATTTTTTTTCAGCAGTTTCTTTTAAAAACTTCTCTGCCTCATAACAAGTAAAATTTTTCATATTAGCCTCACAAAAAAAATAGCGCACAAAATCACATATATCATATTTTATAACAAAGTAAAGAATAATTTAATTATATTATAAATAAACAAGCAGCAAAAATATTATAAAATAAAAAAAGCGCTCACAACGAGCGCCTTTTTTTTGAATCAATCATACTTCCTCAGAAAATCTCCAGAAATTGAACATCAGGATTAATCTGCCTAAACTCTTCTCTGTTCATCACCAAAGAGACATAAACATTAGGCAGTCTCTCATCGGCATCAACAAAAGTTTGACTTGCAGCTTCGGGATGTGTCCGATATTGCGGATATCCTTCATCATAACGGCTTCTGGTCCAACACTCCTTAAACCATCGCATATTATAGCTTACAGCCAGCCGACAAAACACATAAGAGATCAGCGTTGAGCGAAAAAAAGGACAATGCCGCTGGCTCCACTGTTTTTGCAATTCAAGACTTTCCAACAAAAAGCAGTTATATCCGATAGGTTCAAATAAAGCAATATTCACCAGAGCTTGACCTATATCCAAACCGTCCAAACAGCCCACATCGGTAATATCTTCTTCTTTCAACAAGATTGCCACACCGACAGCCTGAGTCAATTCATCTACCACCTTCAAATCATGATTGACATAAACAAATTTATTCATACAACCCAATAATAAAGTGAAACAATAATTAAATTTGCTTCTTGATATACCACAACCAAATAAAAAGACAACTGATTTATATCAAACAAACTTTCTATAAAAAAATACCGCTTTTATTGCGGTATTTTTTTAATGTGGCACAAAGCTCAAAGTTACTCTAATTCCTTAGTCGTTTTTCCTAAAGTCATACCGTTATTTTTATGCTTGCCAAATTTAGCCATAATATTTTGCGCATTTGATGAACAATTAGCACTACAGAGAGCAAACAAGGGAAGTTCAGGATTTACAACGGAAAGCTACGTCCTTGAAATTATCAAGATGAAACGCCTTAAAAGAACGACATCGCCTAATGTTTATGATACAACCAGAAAACATTTTCATGGTGATTATTAAAGTATCTCTCAAGCCCAATAAAAAAGGCCACCTTAACGGTGACCTTTTTTATTGCACATGGTATTAATGCTTACAATGAAAGTTGTCGTAATCATAAGAAAAAATAAAGAAATAAATATTATAATAAACGATCTTACCTCAATTTGAAACAGGAGTACAAGCAATGAAATTATGGTCAAAAGAAGCTTTAGTATTAGGCGGAATATATGGTGTTTTAGAAACTCCTCTTTCATTTTTAGGGCTTGAAAACGCGAGCTGCATCTTATTCTTATTATTTATCCTTGGTATGTTTATGCTGTGTTTTAACAAAACACCAAAGTTTTTATCAAATTTTATATCAAACCGCCCCAAAACATCATATTACTTATGTGCTATCGGTTGGATACCATACTTCATATTTGTTGCTTTCATTATGTTAATTGGAAGTGGATATATTATAAATTACTCTGATAAAACAGTTGAATACAGTATGAACATTATGTATTATCCTTACACAACAATTTATTTGGCAATCACCTCACTAATTATCGCCTTTGTCAGAAAGAGGTTTTCATGAAAAAAATAATTTCGTTCATAATCGGATTTTTTTTAATACCCTCCATTCTGGGCTCTGCAACAGCCTACTTGTTTAATCCGGAAAACTACGAAACCTATATCAGCTTTTGGGGAAGTATTTATTTATTGATTTATATACTTTTTCCCCTCCTCTATTCCTCAAAGATAAAACAAAGAATAAACAAATATCCATTCTTTGCAATTTTATATATTGCCTTATTTTTGCTAACCTATTTAACACTATCGTACGCAACGAACTAAAAACCGCCCTTTCGAGCGGTTTTTCATTGGCAGGGTAAGTCAAGATTGTCCGAGACATTGCGTTCGCAATGCTTGTTCCTTCGCGCTCGTTCGTTTCACTCACCGGCGTGCTCCAAGCCCGCCTCTCGCTTGGCGTCAAACTCACTTCATCAAAAGTTCGAACCTAACTATCTCTATTGCCAATAAAAAAGGCCACCTCAAAAGGTGACCTTTTTTATTGGCAGGGGCAGTAAGATTCGAACTCACGACCCTCGGTTTTGGAGACCGATGCTCTACCAACTGAGCTATACCCCTATCAAAACACAAGCTTTTTCAAGCAAGCAAGATATTAGATACACAACTCTTCACTATAAATCAAGTCTTTTTTATATATTTAAACCAAAAATTTTTATATCCACTTCCATCTCTTTTTTAAAACAACAAAAGAGCAGATTTTCATCCGCTCTTTGGTAAAGAATTTTTCAAAGCAAACCGCCTTGAACTTTTTTTCTGGAAGCCTGAGACAAAAGTCGAATAATTCTATTTTGCTCTTCTGCGCCCTTATAAGTGCCTTCCCAAAATGCATAGGAACACATCCCGCCAAAGCGCTTGAACATACTCAATGCAATATCGGCAAAACCGGCATACAACAAAGAACCTTCGACCGTAAAAATCACCACATTTTGCACATTTTGCAACCAAAACAACCTATCGGTTATGGTGCGAAATTTTTCATGTGGCAAATCTTTAACAATCTGCAGTTGGTTTTGCATTGTCATCTTGGCAAGACACAACTCAGCCTCATGTTCCTCTTGTTGAGTAACACCTGCTTGCTCTCTGTCATAAGCTCTCACTTTTTCGATTGCACGTTTAGAATACCCCATCCGAACCAATTCTGCCATTTGATTGACCGAATACGGATAATGATTATAAGCATCCTCATCATTTGCCACCACCAAGTGTTGCCAATCAGACAAAGTAGCATTGCAATCCACAGCCACACTGAGCAACGCCGAATGCGTACAATTTACCTTATAATCAAGCACCTTAACCGCACCTTTTCTGGCAGAAGAAATGCCGACCAAATAAGGTTGTTTTCCTTGAGCAATAATCTCATCGATTTTCTCTTGAGAAACATCATAAATTCCGTATCTGCCTTCTTTTACACGTTCAAACGGAATTTCCTTTATCTCCAAAATTTTGATGATTTCGGCTGTCACCGCACATCCTTTTCCAATAAAATAATACTTTTCCATATAAATTTTTTTAATTAATTATCAAAAATCTGAATTATCTACCGCATGATTTTGGTATTTATAAAAATAAACATTCAAAAACTCACGTAGAGACACCTGTTCGTTTTCAATAGAGGCTAAAGCCTTATACACTGAATATCTGCTAACCAAATGATACCAGGCAAAATTATCCAGCAACATTTTATACTCATACATTTTTGCAATTTGTTGACGCAGATAGCCATCTGTTAAAGAAGCTAAACATCTATCATAACATTTATTTCGCCACCAAAAAGCAATTTTTTCTTTAACCAATTTAGTAATCAGATCACAGCAACACCCGGCCATTTGAGCCGATGTTACAGGATCTCCGGCTAATATAAAAACTTTTGCATACATAATGTCAGCATAATAGTCCGTTAAACTACGAACAACGACCTGCCGCAACATCAGCAACCTTTCCTCATCACTGGGATAAGAAAATACCGCTGCAATTTCATTCATTCTGACTTTTGGAAACTTCTTCATAATAGTAAAATATAAAAGTACGACATATACTTTGCAAATAGCATATTACAAAACAAAACGCAAATATTTTTTTTTTTTTTTAGAGCTTGGATTTTCACCCAAACTCTTTTTCACATTTAATATTTTCGCCAAAACATCGGACGTACAAAATTTCGCCCATAGTTTTTTTGATTAAAACTCTTGCCGAAGGTCAAGCAAAGTTTCCACGCCTGATAGCTATTATATTCCGAAGCCGTCCAATAATTATTAGTTAATTCGAGACAACCTATTTTTTTCAAAGCCGGATTAATAGCATTTTCAATAAAGGGCTGCACCGTTCTGGCCTCGTTTAAAGAAAACAAAAAAGCCTCGCCTTTTTGCACTCCAAACTTATCATAGTTCAAGCAATATTCCACCGCCGGAGCAATATACCCTTCCCATTGAACCGTTTTAGCAATTAACGCCGTAGCCTCCTGACCGGACAAATTTTCTGTTCCAATCAAAGAGGTGCGATTACTCCATTTAAGCGCGGCTTCTTCCAAACCGACACACAAAACTTTACGCCAATCAGGAAAAACAGCACCAACCACACCGCTGATAACCTTTCCCTGGCACACACTAAAAGAATAAGAAGAATCACTATACCAAAACATTCCGGGACACGGCATAATATTTTGGTCCCTGTTTTCATCATATTTTCCTGAAAGGTAATCTATCACCTCTCGGGGAGAAAGCTGTAAACGAGACATAACTTCCTCCAAAAGCCGTAACTTATCCATAGCAATAATTTTTAAATTAATAATTTATTTTATAAGCCACAATTAACATACTTCAACAAAATTGCAACAAAAAAACTCCCCGCATTAAGCGAGGAGTTTTTTCACAATCACAAAACCGATTACAAAATTTTATTTGCAATTTGTTCAGGTGTCAAACCATAGCGACGATAAAGTTCATCTGCCGGAACCCGATCCGGAAATGCCTTATCCGCACCAAAGCTATAAACTTTAACGTCGGTAGGTCCATAGAAACGAGCGATTTTTTCACCAAATCCTCCCTCTAAGACGCCATCTTCCAAGGTAACTATTGTATCATGTTCCCCAACCAAGCTACTGAGCAATTTTTCATCCAAACCGGTCATAAATCTCGGATTAATAATGGTGGCATCAATTCCCTTTTTCGCCAAAACATCAGCCGTATCTTCAGCCAATTTCAGCATTGAGCCCAATCCGATAAGGGCAACTTTACTTCCCTTCTTAGTGACTTCAAACTCATTCAAAACAATAGGCTTTTTCGGTTTAAATTTCAAATCTTGCGGTTTAACAGCCGGTGTCCGAACAGCAACCGGAAAATCTTTTTGCGCCATAGCCCAATCAAGCATTCGATACAGCTCATCAACCGAAGCCGGAGCCATATAAACCAAGTTTGGAATATTGCTTAGCAACGGAATGTCAAACACGCCCAAATGCGTTGCGTCCATCCCCGAAATTCCAGCGTTTTCGATTACTAAAACCGCCGGAGATTTATTCAAGCACAAATCTTGTGATAATTGGTCATAAGCTCTCTGAATAAACCCACCAAAGAACAAAGCTACAGGTTTCATACCACCTTTTGCCATAGCCGATGTAAAAGCAACAGCATGTTCTTCGGCAATACCGACATCAAAATATTTTTCCTTATGATGCGCTCTAAATCCTTGCAAAGCAAGAGCTCCCGGAGTAGCGGCATTAATCACGGCCAATTTATCATTTTTCTTGGCTTGTTCTTCCAAATAATCAGCAACATACTCGCCATATCCTTTAGCCCCAAAATCAATCGTCGGCTGAGCCGTTTTCACATCAAACGGAACTGTCCAGTGGAACATTTCTTTATTTTCTTCGGCCGACTTATATCCTTTTCCTTTTAAGGTATGAACATGCACCACAACCGGATGAGTGCTGTCTTTTACTTTTTGCAAAACTGAGATGAGTTCTTCGGCATCATTTCCGTTTTCTACATAAACATAGTCATATCCCAAGGCGGTAAAATAGTTGCTCTTGGCTTGTCCGTGATTTTTGCGCAGTTCGGCCAAATTGCCATATAACCCGCCATGATTTTCGGCAATAGACATTTCATTGTCATTAATAATCACAATAAAGTTCGACTTAAAATCACCGGCATTATCTAAGCCTTCAAAAGCCTCCCCGCCGGAGAGTGAACCATCACCGATAAGCGCAATTACATTAAACTTTTGCCCTTGCATATCGCGTGCTTTAGCCAATCCGGCAGCCAGGCTGACCGAGGTTGATGTATGTCCGACAATAAACATATCATGCTCACTCTCATGCGGGTTGGTATATCCAGAAATTTCTTCAAAACCCTCTTGAGTTAAAAAGCCTCTTTGGCGTCCGGTCAATAATTTATGCGGATAGCATTGGTGGCTAACGTCAAATACAATTTTGTCCTTCGGGGAATCAAACACCGTATGCAAAGCAATGGTTAATTCAACCGTTCCCAGATTCGGTCCTAAATGCCCGCCAACTTTGCTAACACGATTGATAATCGCTTGTCTCATTTCTGCGGCTAACTCCTTGCGCTCCGAGGCATTGAGCTTTTTCACGTCTTTCGGGGACTTGATTTGATTGAGCAATTCATATTCTGCCATAGTTAACTCCTTTGTTAATCCAAACTAAAGAGACTATACTTCTTAGAGTTACCTCTAAGTCAAGCAATATTTTTAAATCTTAAACAAACAAAAAAATCCTCCGCAATTTTACTGGCTAAAAGCTCAAGATTTGAGGATTATAGCGTGAAAAACAAGTCTCTCAAGACACGCTGTCGAGAACTCCGGCCCCTTATAGAAACTCGATAATTGAGATGAGTAAAACATAAGAAAAAGAGGTTTCTTATTCAGAAACCTCTTTTCTCAACTTTCCAAAGTAGAAATAAATTGTGTATGCTACGACGTTGATTTAAATACAGCACAAAATAAAAAAATTCCCTAAGAGCTAGGGAATTTTTTTGTAAGAGAAATAACGATAAAGGGGATTGCTGCGCCGGAAATTTTAAGCGACATGTACATATAGTTACATGAACGAAAAATTTCCTAGCTTGAATCCCCTTTTGCGTTATTTCAGAATTTTAGATACAACACCTGCACCAACAGTATGTCCACCTTCACGAATAGCAAAACGTAAACCTTCGTTCATTGCAATCGGGTGAATCAATCTTGCTGTCAGACGTACATTATCTCCAGGCATTACCATTTCCGTTCCTTCCGGCAATTCAATTGCACCGGTAACATCGGTTGTACGGAAATAAAATTGCGGACGATAGTTGGAGAAGAACGGAGTATGACGTCCACCTTCTTCTTTTGTCAAAATATAGCATTCGCAAGTGAAGTCTGTGTGCGGAGTAATGGTGCCGGGAGCTGCCAATACTTGTCCACGTTCAACTTCTTCTCTCTTGGTACCGCGGAGCAATACACCGATGTTATCGCCGGCTTCACCTTCATCCAACAATTTACGGAACATTTCGATACCCGTACATGTGGTCTTTTGGGTCGGTTTAATAC
>CALXZH010000017.1 GCA_944393175.1 uncultured Alphaproteobacteria bacterium
AAATAGGTTATTTTGCGTCTTGGCAGACCGCAAAATTCTAACCTATTTGGAGCGCTTTGTCATCCTCACCGCTATAAGCTTTACTGAACCACGCGTCTAACGCGTGGTTTTCTTGATACAAAAAAAGACAGCTTTTATAAGCTGTCTTTGTATTTGGTAGGCGCGTGGGGGTTCGAACCCCAGACCCACTGATTAAGAGTCAGTTGCTCTACCAACTGAGCTACGCACCCATCTTGTGTCTTAAACTAAGCCGGACTATAAACCCCTCTTCTCTTTTTTGCAAGTGTTTTTTTTAATTCTGATAAAATATTCTTACTTAGCTTTTAATAATACTTTAAGAATATTTATGGTATTTGTAACTCTATAGTCGTGCAAAATTGTTTATGAAAGGATTTTCTCTCATGATGAAAAAGACATTCGGCTGTTTGCTCTCGGTTGCAGCAGCTTTGTATGCACAAAATGCTCAAGCCGATTTGTATCAAGAATGCTTGGATAAAAACTATATGAGCGATAAAGAAATGGCTAAATGCAGTGATGATGAGGCCACTAGAATTATGGGAGAAATCAGAAAAAAAATCAATTCCATTGCCGCAACCAGTTATTTTAACAATTGGGCTCCGTCCAGAAAGCAATATAATGAACTTTTGGATAATTGGGATAAATTCAGATCTCAATATTGCGACTTATTAGGATATACTTATACTCAAGGAATGGGTACAATCTCTATCTTGCAGACGGCAACTTGTAATGTTGATATGAATAATCGTCTTTTACAAGATATTGAAAATGTTATTACTGTTTATAAAGAAAATGCAAATTAGAGAGGGTTTGTGTCATGAATAAATCTTTTGCCGTTTTGCTTGGTGCTTTATGTCTTTCTTCTTCGGTTGCATTTGCTTCAGAATATGGTTTGTGCATTAATCGTTCGGGCACGGATTGGCGTAAACAAGTTCTTTGTGAACAAGCTGAAACCAGACGCTTGATGCGAGAAATTAACAATACCTATGCCAAAATCGCAAGAGATCCTCATTTTAATAAGCTCAACAGCGGTAAAACTATGTTGAATGATCAGTTTAAGCAATGGCAAGCTTATCGCAACAGTTACTGTGCTTATTGGGAAGCAGCTAACGCCGGTTATGGTGATGAAGCTCAATTTAGAGCAAGGTGCTTAAGAATGCTTACGCAAAAGCATTTTGATGATTTAAATTCTTTGTTATCTACGGCTTCTGCAGTTCGGGAATAGTTTTTTCGTGTCAATTGCTAAATTAAAGTAAAAACAGCTTCCTTTTTGGGGAATGGTGTATATATGTATTTTGGTTTGCAATAGTTTTGCTATTCTTTTGACTATTCCCAATCCTAACCCAACACCTTGGATGCGGCATACCGGTTGTTGAGGGCTTTGGTAAAAATCTTGGAATATTTTATCTTGTTCTTGTGGTGCAATTCCACAGCCGTTATCAATGATTTTGACGGTAATAAAATGTCCTGACAATTTTGTACCGAGAAGGACTTTATTCTTGGTATATTTGAAAGCATTATTGAGTAAGTTACGAAGCAACCGTTCTACCAGAATCGGATCACTATATATTTTTTTGTGCAGAGAAATATAGCGAAAACGTATATTTTGTTTTTGCGCCAATTCTTGATATTCCTGCGCTAAAGCCGTGATAACGTTTCCTATGTCAAAAATTTGCGGTTGGTATTTGACGCCGCCGGCTTCTATTTTGGATATGTCCAGCAAATTGTCCAGCAAAGTATTTAAGTTAATGGCGGAATCTTCGATTTTTTTGACCATAACTTTCTGCATTACGGTTAGGTTTTCTTCTTTTAGTCCTGAGATGAACAGTTTTAAGGCCTGCATCGGTTGCCTTAAATCATGACTTGCTTGGGCTAAAAAATATGATTTGGCATCACTTAGTTCTTCGGCTCGCTTCTTTGCTTTTTGGAGCTCTTGTTGGATTTGTATGTAGGAACTGATGTCTTGAAATGTGCCTGCAATTATTTTTTTATGATTTTCATAAATTATACCGGCCTTAAAACTGCAATAAATTATTTTGTTATAAGGTGTTTGTAGTCGAAGTATTCCTTCTACCGGTTGCTCTTCTTTTAGTAATTCTTTTAATTTTGCTTTATAAACAGGTATGTCTTCTTGCAGCATCCTCTCTTTAATTAAATTGCGCATAGGAGAATGTATTTTGCCTGTTTCTCCGAAGATTTTGTACATCTCATCAGACCAAAAAAGTTGGCGTGTTGCAATGTCTAGTTCCCAATAGCCAAGCTGAGCCGCTTTTTCGGCAAAATTCAGTCTGCGAAGTGCTTGTGATAATTTTATGTCTGTTTGATGTTTTTCGGTAATGTCACTTAAACTTAAATTGAGATTTCCGTTTGAGGTCGGATATAAGGCTGCCGAATAAAGGCTATTATGATTTGTGAGAATAAATTTATATGCTTGATGTTCCGTCAGAACTCGATTAAGTGCATTATCAAAAACATGTACCGAGACGGCATCCATAAATTTTATGAGAGCTAAGTTGTGATAGCTCTTTAATTTCCAAGCCTTTAAGGCCGTTTGATTGGCGTGTCTTATGCGCCCTGAAGTGTCTAGTTCAAAAAGTAAGTCTGTTGATATGTCTGATAAAGAAGTTTTAGATGCTGCTTTCATTTCTTTGTTCTTTTTCAACCGTTAGCGTTGGCATACAACAGCTTTCCCGTCGCCGGTTCCAGTCTAAAATACCAACCGTCATACAAAAAGCTGTTGCTTTTGATATAATCATTGGCTGCGGAAGTTGGTAGAGGTGTGGTTGAAAAAGTTTGTTTAACCCAATATTCCTGATTGTCGGTTAAAATTTCTATTTTCCGAATTAAACCGTTAAAGTTTACAATATTGATAGAGCGGCGTTGCGGGTATTTTGTATCATCAAAATTTTGCGCCGACATAACTTTGGTATAGGTGAGATACTGAAGCTTGCTTAAAAGATTATTTAACTGAGGTTTTCTGAGTGAATTGAGGCTTGTAGAACTGATTAAGTCATAAGTCGGATCTTTGCGGTAATATTTATTGCCTTGCAGTGTTATTTGTTGAATATCTTTTGAAACTTGCGCTAAAAATGGTTGACTTGTCCAAGAACTAATATCTTCTGGTAAGGTAAAAGTTTTATTGAGCGTGTAAATTTCTTTGTTGCCCGGACGCTGCACTTTTGTGGAAGTATTATTTGAATCTGATATACCCAGATTGGTGTAATCAATTTCTTGGCCGGCAGAGTTTTTAAGACTTAGAGAAATCGGAAGTGCCGTTATATTCTCTGTTTGCTGAGAGTTAATTCTGGCTTCGGCAATGTTATTGAGAAAATCGTGCATTAAATTGAAATCGGCATAGTAATAATCGGCTTCTTTGACGCGCCAAAGGTTGTCTTCTTGCTGAAGGGTTATGCTAAGTGTTGGAAAATTGATTTGTATTTCACGCAAATCTTGCGTGTCTACCTTAGAAAAATATAAATTTCCGGTTTGAAGATGGGAATCTTGACTCGCAATCCAGATGGTGGACAATACCGCCGAAAAAATGCTGATTCCGGCAATGATTGATGCTAATTTAATGTGTCCGAGCTTCATGAACCCACTCCTCTATTTTCTTTTTTTGTCTTGATTTTAAATACATATAGCACAGCAAAATTAATATGATGCAGGTCAGCGGAAAATAAATTATATTCTTTTGAGTGATAGAACTTATTTTTTGCTGATTTTGCTCTTTTATTTGATATTCAATTTGTTTTAATTTGAGCTGCAAGGATTGAATGGCTTTGTTGTTTTCCTCTATTTCTTTAGCTCGTTGAGCCGTCAACGGATAGAGACGTTGCGAAATTTGAGTCTCGTAATTTTTTGCTAATTGCAAGCGTTGTATCAGTTCGGCTTGAGCCTTGTTATATGCTGCGGCATATTGATTAAAAGTTTGCATGTACAGCTCTTCACCTATGCTTTTGGTATTAAAATTTTCTTTGTTGCTTAAGCCCAAAATGGTTGTACGGTTTGTTAAATAATCCAGCAATCTTAACAGAAAACTACCGTTATCATAAATCGGAGCCAGACCATATACGGGATTGTTTTGAGTTTGGCTCGTATCGGCCCAGTTTTCTGCGACAATGAAATCACTGTCGGCTATTACAATTATTTTGCTTGGCGCAATGGAATAAGATAAAAATGAAGGCATGGCTTTAGCAAATTTTGTGCCTGCAAGAATGTTGGTATTAAACAGAGACGGAAATTTTCCTTCAATTTCCGCAGCTAAAGTATATTGTTGCGAAGTTTCATTGAAGAGATTATCGAGCTCAGCTTGATTGTGGGCATATAAATCTTTGGCGGCGATGTTTCCGCCTTTTGCAGTCGTTGTCAGCAAGGGTGTATATTTCGTTTGTCCCAGATTTTTTTGCGGTGATATAATTCCTGATGTTTTTACAACAATATTGTCTAAACCTTTTGTAGCCGGATGTTGCTGATTTATCTCAGATTTTGATAAATGCAGCCAATAAGGGAAATTGGCCGCTTTTGTTCCTTGAGGCGTTTGTATGCTTGTAATTTCTCCAAGAGTGCGGTCTCCTGCAATTATTTCATTGTTAACGTTTAAGCCCCAATTTTGTAAAAGAGCATTGAGGTTAGCCGTTGGGGCGCTGTTTTGTCCGTGTGTGGAGGCTTGTCTTTCACTGAAAGCATCCGTAATAATCAAAAGCTTCCCTCCCCTTAAGACAAATTGATCAAGCGCATAGGTAAAAAGCGGTGAAAGTTTTTCAATGTTAATGACTAAAAGGACATCAATGTTTCCGGGAATTTGAACTATATTGTCTTTTAATTCAATAATTTCATAGTCATTTTGCAGTTGTGCAACAATTGCCCAGTTGGGGATAATTTGTCCGTAGGCATGAGTTATCAGGGGTAACTGCGGGCTAACTAGTCCCAATTTGGGTTTGGAGGAATTATTTAATTTATATAATATTCGACTGATGTCGGTTTCCAAATAGCCGCTTCGTGCAGAAATAAAATTAGGAATCACGGCTTTTTGACCCTTAGCGTTGGTGATTACTGCCCCGAAGTAAAGGTTGCTTTTGCCTCCGGAATCGGGTAATGGTTTGATGCCTTGGCGTTTGGCCTCTTCTTCCAGTGGACTGTATGGTTGCGGATCTAGTGTTTCTATTTTTATAAGATCCGGTTTTGCGGCTTGTTGGTATTTTTTGAGGTATCTTAACACAAATTGTGCATAGTTGGCATATTGAGGGTTTTCTGTCGCTAAGTTGCTGGATATGTACAGGCGAATTTGGACTGGCATTGTAAGCGATGATAAAATCTCTTTGCTGGCGTCAGAAAGTGAGTAACGTTGGCTTTGGGTCATATCAATCTTTAGGTTGCCGCCGATGAGACGAGTTGAAACATTTAGGCAAACAAATATGACTACCATCAAAAGTAAGAAAAACAATAAACCTACATTTTTATGCTTTTTTATCATTTCTGCTCCTTATTGCTTTTTGTAGTCTATGGCTATGCGGTTAATCCATAAGGCTAATACGGATAATGTGCAAAAATACATTAAGTTATCAAGTCCCGGTTCGCCCATTATCATATCTTGATAGTGGTGATAAAAATTCAGAGATTGCGTCAATTTAACGCTTAGATTTTCTGATAAGTTCATCCAGGGCTGTAATAAAAAGTCAAAATTAATGCTGATGAGTATCCAACCCATGAATACCGAGAATAAATAAGCCAGTACCGAATTGGTATTAAATGCAGAAATCATGCATCCGATGGCCGTTAAAAACATGATACTTAAAATGGTTCCAAGGTAGGCCGAAAGTATCATGGTCGAATCTAAAGAGATTAAGGCGGAGACATATAAGTCAAACGGTAGGGTTAGGACTAGTAACAGGCAGCCAAAGGCAAATGCGGCCAAAAATTTTCCTAAAATGATTGATGTGTAGGAAATTGGTTGGGTTAAGATAAATTCTATGGTGCCGGAGCGCCGTTCATCAGACCAAAGTTTCATGGTCAGAGCCGGAATAAGAATAATGAGAATTTCGGGTTGGTAAGTAAAGAAAGAGGTTAAGCCGATATTGTTATTCATAAAAAAATTGCTGGAATAAAAAGTGGCAAACATTGAGAGCACCAAATATACAGCAATAATGATATAGGCTGTCGGGGTACGAAAATAACTCATAAACTCTTTGGTAAATATGGTAAGGGTATTTTTAAGCATTGTCTGAACCTCCGGTCATGGAGCGAAAAGCTGAGGCTATGTCATAATTGCTTCCGCTTAATTTTAGTTCTTGCGGTGTGGTGTCACGGATAAGTTTGCCCTTGTTTAGTAGTAAAATGCGGTTGGCGGAGGCTTCAACTTCTTCCAATATATGTGTCGAAATAATAATGATGCTTTGTTGGCTGTAGTTTTTGATAAATTTGTGCATTTCAAACTTTTGATTAGGGTCAAGACCTTCCGTCGGTTCGTCTAAAATTAAAATTTTTGGGCTATGCATCAGAGCTGAGGCTAAGGCGACGCGGTGTTTATAGCCTTTGGATAAGGTTTCGATACGTTGATTTAATACGGAATAAAGCTGTAAATTGTCAATAACACTAAATATTTTTTGCGAGAGTATTTCAGGTGAGATATTGCGCAACTTGGCCGAAAATCGTAAAAATTCATAGGTACTCATTTCTGGATATAATGGTGCATTTTCGGGAACATAACCTATTTTGGAGAGAACAGCGACTCGCTCTTTTATCGGGTCGTGACCGTAAATTTCCACATCTCCGGATGAAGGCGAAAGATAACCTGTCAAAATACGCAGCAGTGTGGTTTTTCCGGCTCCGTTTGGTCCCAAAAGGGCGACAACGTCTCCTTTATTTAGGCAAAAACTTAAGCTGTCTAAGGCTTTTATGCCATTAAAGTTTTTTGATAAATTTTTTGCAACGATCATGAGCCATCCTAAAATAATCTTTATTTTTTGCACCTATATACTAACAGAGTTTTTTTAAATTTTAACAACTATTTTTATTTTTCAAAATGTTTAATGACAAAATAGTTATTTTCATTTATGAATATAAGAAATAATTTTTTTTGGAGTATGGTGAAGTGTCTGATACATATACAAGAGAGGAAACTCAATCTTTCAAGGTCGGAGCTTGCGTCGCATTGGTCATTTTGGCCCTCATCGGCTATGATGCCCTTACCTCAAAAGATGTTGAACATGCAGATAACGGTAAATATTATTCTCTGGATGCTCGTTTCGGAAGAACAGATGGCTTATTGGTCGGAGATGCTGTCAGAATGGCCGGCGTTACTATCGGAAAAGTTGTCGCCGCCAGACTTGATGATCATTTTAATGCCATTATGACTTTGGATATTAAAGAAGGTGTGCAAATTCCAGATGACAGCAGTGCATCAATCGTCAGCTCGGGAATATTGGGCTCAAAGTATATTGAAATTGAACCAGGCGGGTCTATGGATAATTTACAGCCGGGAAGTGAATTCTCTTATACACAAGATGCAATGGTAATAGAGGAATTGTTGGATAGAATCATTTCTATCGGTAAGGCTAACCGAAATGCCGATGCTAAAACAGAACAAAAATAAGATATATAGTCTATTTGAGGAGTTTGATTATGAATAAAAAGCCAGTTGAAACCATTATGGGTATCGTCGTTCTTTTTGTGGCGGCCTTTTTCTTATATTTTGCCTATCAGGTATCCGATTTGCAAGTTGTTAAAGGATACGACATTAATGCTAAATTCTTGAAAGTCGGCGGATTAACAGTTGGCTCTGATGTTAGAATTAATGGTATTAAAGTGGGCACGGTGATTGCTCAGACTCTTGATCCGGTTGATTATGTGGCCGATGTTAAATTAAGTATTGCTCCCGATGTGAAATTGCCTAAAGACAGCGTTGTAGCTATTGTCGGTGATGGTTTGGTCGGTAATAAATTTGTAAAAATTGAACCGGGTAAGTCTTCGGAAATGTTGCAAAATGGCGATTGGGTAGAAAATACCAAAGATTTTAAGACTTTGGAAGATATGGTCGGCGAAATTATCTTTATGGTGACAGACAATGGTGAGAAAAAATAATTGGCTTTGTTCTTCCGTTCTGGCAGCCGGACTTTGTGTCCCGACATTTGCTCAGGCTTATCAGTTGGAAATGAATACGGCTTTATTGCAAGCCATGGATAAAATTACCGGGCGTGTCAGCGAAATTGAAGTTCCGGTTAACGGTGAGGTGAAATTCGGCAGCTTTTCGATTGTCGTGCGGGCTTGTAAAGCAACTCCTCCCGAAGAAACTCCCGAAAATTATGCCTTTGTTGATGTGGCTGATACAACCAAAGACGGAAAATTGTTTAATATTTTTAAAGGATGGATGATGTCTTCGTCACCTGCCCTTAATGCTGTCGAACATCCGATATATGATGTGTGGTTGCTTAAATGTATTAATAAGTCAGTTAATAAAGAAAAATTGCTTTCTCCGGAATTATTGCTGGAAAGAGACGGTCTGCCGAAAAAAGAAGATATTATGCAAGAAGAAACGCCGTCAAAAGAAGCAATTAAAGCTGAAGAAGCTTTAGCCGAAGCAAAAGCTCAACAAGACGATCAAACCAATTCTGAAGAGGTAAAAGCAGAGGAAAAAGCAAAAGACGTTTCGGAAGCATCTGATTTGTCTGAAGTTAAGCCAAGCGAACAGACTCAAAGCCAGAATAATGATTTGATTTCACAAGAAGATAAATTACCAATTGTTCCTGAAATCAAGGATACAAAAGTGCTTGAAGAAGTAGCTGAACCGGCTCAGGCAATCGAAAAAGAAGAAAAATCGGGCAATGGTGAGCCTGTTATGGAAAATGAGACCTCAAATACGCCCCAGCCTTTGCTGCCAAATTTGTCTTCAGATGATAATGCTCCTCAGCCGTTAATTAATTTTGGTGTAGATACGCCAAGTGAGCCGCAGGACAAATCGGCAAGCGAAGAGGTTAATACGGCTAGTAACAAGGACATTCCAGCAGAAACCGAAGAAAATCAACCGAATATGTCTGATAAAGAGCAAGACCAAGAGGTTATCGCTCCTATAGTTATATCTAATACGGATACGGTGGTTGATGAGCAAAAAAATATGGACAATTCTCCACAAGAGCTTGATGTTCCTGCTCAAATTCCAACTGAGGAAAGTGATATTCCGGTTGAAGAAGACCAGTTTATTGAAGAAGATACTGTTACTCAATAAGTTTTGTTGAGAAATTTTAATTTAGGGGGATTATATGTCTCAGAATCCAATCGATGTCAGCTTTGTTATGACGGTTTATAATAAGGAATATTATTTGCCTTCGGTATTGGCCGCCCTACTCCATCAAACAGGTCTTAAAAATCCTGAGTTCATTTTTGTGGATGATGTGTCTTCGGATCGTTCGGTCGATATTATTCGTGAGGTGACTAAAGGCGTTCCTAATGTAAAAATCATTACAAACGAGAAAAATCGCGGTATCAGTGTGCGTATTAATCAAGGAATTAGAGAAGCTCAAGGTGAATATACCCGAATGCTGGATTCAGATGATATTTTTCCACTGGATTCAACCGAAAAAATGCTTGAATTAGCAAGAAAACACAAGGCTGATATGGTTTATGGCTGTTTTATTAAAACAGGAAAAGAACCGCAACAACTGGAAAAAGAGTATTTGGGGGATTTTAAGTATAAATATAACCCAAACGCTTTGCAGATGATTTTGACCGGACGCTTTACACGTATGGGACAGCTTATCAGAACGTCAGTTTTGAAAGAAGCCAGAGGTGCTGATGAACGTGTGTTTATTCAAGACGAATCAATACCTTTGCGTTGTGCTCCGCATGCTCTTGGGGCTATAAAAATGACGGCGAACGTTGTGTTGGTTCCTAAGGAGTTAGGAAATTTTTCGGGAAATAAGATCCAGCTCGATAATGACCGCTTTTTAGCCCACTATTATATGATTGCCGATAATCCAAAACTTCCGGTTTGGGCAATGAAGTTACTTAACAAAAGAGCCGTTTCCGCTTATTGGAAATTTTATAAAAAGACCAGAAAATATCCGTATTTTTCAAAAGTTTTTGTTAGCTATATCCTTAGCAAACTGACCTCTCCTAAGCCTGATTTACCAAGATTGAAGAAAATGCGCGATGAATTTTTGGCATTAGATAATGTACGTAGAATTAAGCCTGAGTAATTTTTAATTGATAACAATGTAAACAAAGCTCCGTACAAAGATTGTGCGGGGCTTTAGTTTTAGTTGATTTAGCCAAAATAAAAATGCGATAATATTATTTATTGACTTTGTCTGAATAATATGCTAAGTTATAGGTGTTAAGGTTCAGTTATAACGGAGTGTATTATGAGAAAGCTGCTTGCGATAGGAGTATCGTTGTTTTTACTTTGCGGCCTTGGCGGCAAAAGTGAAAAACTGACTT